>JAISGE010000054.1 GCA_031263265.1 Treponema sp. | reverse complement strand
CATTTCTTTACTCCTTCTGGATTGCAAGATTTCTATATCTTTCCAGCAAAGCTGGAAGATCATCGCCTTGAGAAATCATTCCTTGACACCACCCAGCGTTATCCCCTTGATAAAGTAACGTTGGAAGAAGGGGTAAAGGATCATGACAGGAATAACACCGATAACCGCCATAGCCATCCTGATGCCGATACTGGGAAGTTCTACCTGTACCGATACGCTGCTGGAAATTGAAGCAAGGTACTTCGCGTTGGTGAGTATACGGTTTAAGAGGTTCTGCAAGCTGTAAAGTTTTGGGTTGGTGATATAGTATAGACCATTTTGCCAGTCGTTCCAGTAACCGATGGCGATCATAAGGCCGATAGTCGCAATAATCGGCAGACTGAGGGGCATTACAATGCTACAATATATTCTAAATTCACCCGCTCCATCAATTTTTGCCGCCTCAAGCAAGGCGGGATGTATGTTCATCTGAAAATAGCTTCTCATCAACATGACATAAAATCCATTAAAGAGCAGGCTGGGGAAAATGAGCGCCCATATAGTATTCTTTATAAAAAAGACCCTGGTCCACATAATATATGACGCAACCAATCCACCGTTGAATATCATTGTGAAAAAAACAAGAAAACTTATGATGCCGCGGCGGGGATAATCCCTGCGCGATATGGCGTAGGCAAGCATCGGCGCAATAATAAGGCTTATCGAAGTACCCAGCACCGTTATGAAGAATGTGATCCCATAGGACCTGAACACATTTTCCCCGTTGGTTCTGAATACATAGGCGTAGGCGTCCACACTCCATTTTTTTGGGAAAAAGGAATAACCGTCAACGAGGAGTGATTTTTCATCGGTAAGCGATGACGTAAAAAGCAGTACAAAGGGGAGGATTGCCGCGAGGCTTAATACAATCAACACTGCATGTATCAATAGTTGAAATACTCTATCGCCTGACTTTTTCGACTTCCTCATAACAGATACCCCTGTTTATTTATTCTGGTTAAAAAAGCGCGTTATCGCGGTCAAATTTTCTGACGAGTGAATTTACCAATATGATAACAATAAATCCAATAACAGCCTGAAAGGTAGCCGCAGCGGACGCCATGCCGATATTATTTAGCATCAAAAGACTACGGTACACATACGTGTCTATCGTATTGGTAACATTAAATAATTGGCCTGAATTCATAGGCACTTGATAGAAAAGGCCGAAATCGGAATAAAAAATACGGCCTATGCTGATTAGCACTAAAGTCATTATTGTCGGCTTAATGCTTGGTATCGTCACACAGAAAACCTGTTTAAATCTTCCTACCCCGTCTATGGTGGCTGCTTCGTAAAGATTTCTGTCAACACTAACAATCGCGGCAAGATATATTATTGAGTTATATCCAAGCCCTTTCCATAAATATACCAGGGTCAGTAAAAAAGGCCAGTATGCGGGTGCGGCATAAAAATTAATTTCCCGTCCCGGCCCAAGTATTGTCTTGTTGATAAAGCCAGCCTCATTGCTCAAAAATGCCAGCACAATATACGCAACGATAATGATCGAAAAAAGCTGGGGAAGCAGAATTAGCGTTTGGTATATTCTTTGGAAGATTTTAGATACAATTTCGGCAAGGAAAATACCGACAAGCAAACCAAGGGCCGTTCCCAGCACGATGAAAACGGCATTATAAAGCAGGGTATTCCGGGTAATGACAAAGGCATCCCTCGTGGAGAAAAGGTACTCGAAATTCTTAAACCCAATCCAGTCGCTCCAGAATACCCCTTTGGCATAATCCACTTTTTTGAAAGCTATAAGGATACCTGCCATAGGAAAATAGTTATTGATAAGGAGGTAGATCAGGCCGGGCAGTACAAATAAATCCAGTGATGACAGACCTTTTTTGGAGACAAGGCCACGTTTCATGATCTACCTCTTTCCTTTAGTTTTCTTTACGCCAGGCGTCAAGCTGGCGCTGGGCTTCCGCGATAAATCGTTCAACACCGGCTTCATCGAGGGCTTTGAGGAATATGGGCAGATTTTCACCAGGATCGACCGATCCCGATGTTAAGGCGCCGTAATACTGTACAAAAACATTGCTCATCGACATGAGTTCGTTCTGCACCGGCGTTGTGTCCATCGTAAAACCTAAAAGCGGTGAAACCTGCATAGCCCGGTTTTTCGCCAGGGCTTGCTGCCGCAGATCCGGCGGGTTGCCTTCCCATACTTTCAGCATGAACTGGTTACCGAAAAGGAATTCCGCCATGTGATAGGGAACCGTTTGGGCCGTAACGCCTTGGGGATATCCGATAGTACCATCATCTCTGCCAACATAGTCACGGCCTTCGATGCCGAATGTTAAAAGATTTGATATTTTGGCATTGGTATACATAAGATTCATGAACTTCATCGCCGCCGCGCCTTCTTTTGAATACGATGGGATAGCCCATACAAATTTGTTCAACGAATTGGTGGAAAGAGGGGTTACCGCAAGTTCCTTTGCACGGATCGGATAGCCGGTCTGCGCTGATTTATTCGCCTCGACGCCAATCTCGCTCCCGGTGAACCAGGTTATGCCCTTGTTGCTCTTTACCAGTTCTTCGGGCATTTCGTTGTTGATTGTGGAATCCTTGTATACATAGCCCGCTAAGTACCATTTTCGGGCATAGCTTAGAAGTGTTTTGAATTCATCCGAATTGTACCAGTTTACAACCCTATAAGGATCTTTGTTCAAAAAGGCGACCGCCGCCTTCACCCGCGTTTCGCCCATTAAATCGATGGGGACAGGTTTATCAAAGTCGATAAGGCAAAGGCCCCCCGCCGAGTCCATAACCGCTCCGTCCACGTCCATAGGAAGAATACCCGACATAGCGGGTTCGGCTTCTTTGAACTTCGCAAGCACAGCGGTAATGTCATCGAGGTTCGTGATGTCTTCGATGGAAATACCGTATTTATCCAGAAGATCTTTTCTTGCGGCGTAGTGAGACATCAGCGCCTTGTCGTAAAAGCCTGAAATCCCAAGCAGCTTGCCATTGACCCTTAGCGCATCAGCAAAACCGCTCATAACCTCATCCGTAGCTTTCACCAGATCTTGTCCGTATTGATTGACAAGATCGCCTATGTCCATGAGTTGGTTCTGCGAAGTCATCATCGCGAAACCGGCCGGTCCGGCGGGCAATGTCAGGAGAAGATCTACTTTTTCCTGGGAACTCATACTAAGCCCCATTTGATCTGAATAACTGCCAACATCCAGAAATATGAGCTTGATCTTGACACCAATTTCCCTTTCGGAAACAGCGTTTACCGCCGCTTCGACTTCCGGCACACCGGAAGGTACAGGACCCATGGACGGCGCCATCACGGTAATTTCTGTTACCCGCATACCGTTTATGGATGCGTCTTTTTTCGTACAGCCGGAAATAACGATGCTGGTAAGTACGATGATGATTAAAATAATTCGCTTCAAAATAATTCTCCTTTACGGTTACTATAATTGTATTTACCCGGCAGATTTGCCGATACATACCTCTGGAAATTATTCCCCGGCATCATCGGCGTATTCGGCGGCGCTTATGGCCGCCAAACGACCGGTATTGACCGCGAAACCCATTGAATTGCCGGGGAGTAGGAACATATAGCTGTCATCGTAAATGTTACAGGCATCCGCTCCCGCCGCGTAAAGCCCTTCAATCTTGTCAAAGTCCCTGTTGAGAACCTCGCAGTTTTCATTGATCCTGATTCCGCCGACGGTTCCATAGCCGCCGGGCCGTATCCTGGCACAGTAAAAAGGGGCCTTGGCGATGGGACGCATGTAACGCTGGTCTTTGAAAAATTCCTCGTCCCTGGTATCGCAAAAATCATTGTACTGCGCTGCCGTTGCCTCAAGACCGGCAGGATCAATTCCCGCTTTACCGGCAAGTTCCTCTATGCTTTCCGCTGAAAAAATACTCTTGTTTCCGTTTTCTTTGGCAATCTTTATGCCATCATTAAAATCGGTAACATCGGGATTGTTTCTTACAAGGCTTACATGGTCTACCCCGTTGCGGATATAGTATTTAACAATACTGCTGTCAACGATGCTGAAAACAACCTTGTCTTTCTGATGGGACGCAACGTTTGACAAAAATGTCGCGTTTTGCATTTGGTCTTCGTTCATGATCCTTTTGCCCAATTTGTTGACCAGGAGATTGGGCTGGCTGAATACCATGGATACGCCTGGGGGCAGTTCGTCCATGCCCTCAAGACTGGCGGCCATTTCAATTCTGACCGGCAACTTATCCGCCCCAGCTTCCCAGGCCATTCTGAGGCCGTCGCCTTCGAGGCCGGGAACCGCAAAACTGAAAAGATTCTCCCCGTGATCAAGGCCCGTTTCATCTTTTATCAGCTTCTTATTTGACCCTGCACCGCCATTGCAGATAATGGCAGCCTTGCACTTGACAGCAATCTCGTTCCCTTCCTTATCAACAGCGCTCACTCCGGCGACTTTACCGTTTTCCATGATAATTTTTTTCGCGACTGTCTGTAGCAGAATAGTAACTCCCAATTCCTGGGCTTTTTCATACAAGGCCTTGACCATAAACGAGGCGGCGCGGGGGCCGATTC
>JAISGE010000032.1 GCA_031263265.1 Treponema sp. | reverse complement strand
ACGCCAAGCAGGGTCAAATGCTTCCTGATATGGCTTGCCAGTTTCTCTGCGTACAGCTCTTCATGGTCTTTCCAGAGCCGATACAGCCGGTCTTTAAAGGTAGAGGTCCCGTCAGGGTTCTTTTTATTCAGGATAAGGCCATAGCTTATATGGATGAGTTGCCGGGCATCTTCATCATCCAAAAGTCCCGGTACCTCCTCATCGTTAAGGGCATCCACCTCAGGGATCCGGGTCAAATCCGGGGTAACATGGTAGTATGCGGCAGCCTCTCCAAAAACAGAAAGCGCGTAATGGTGAATCTCCCGGTAGAGGGAGGGATCCACCAGGGCAACTACCCGCATGGCTTCAAGCCAGTTAGTACCGGCCGTCTTGACATGAAAAACCCCCCGGGTTTCCCGGCTTATGCTGGGAAATACCCTGAACTTATCAGAACCGGAATGAATACTCAGCTTATAGCCAAAATACCGGGCAATAACCCCATGGACCTGCATGTCCGCTTCAAACTGGGCCACATCACCGCGGTAATCAATGCCCTTTTGAAAGGAGCCGCAGAACCGGGGAGCCAGGGTGGCAAAGGCAACCCCTGCATCTCTCAGTTCCCGGGCAACAAAGAAGTGTTGTAAGGGCGTGGTAGGGGTGGCGGTTTCATCAATGGAAATCTCAAAATCCGCTTCATACTGGCTATGCTGAAAAAAACGGGTGTACATATCCCGGGCAAACCCAATGGCATCCCCGTACACGGTAATGCTTTGCTGCAATTCCTGTTCAGTAAAGGAGAGGGTGATCCCTTCTCCAAGGCTAAAGGGCTGCTTGAGGTATTTGTCCCGATAGGCTTGAGAGAGGGGCAAGGCCGGTTCTGCGGTTCCTGATTTGATGTAATCCGAGCAATCCAGGGTAATCATGGAAAAACCCAGGGATAGGGCATACTCCACGTCTTCAACGGTCTTCAGATGATCCCCATCAGCGCCGAATCCTTTGGTGAACCCCTCCCGGAACACCGCAAAACTCACTGCATCCAATACATCCTCGTAGGTCCTGCCAGTAAGGTTCAATTCCCGAATCGATTGTTGGGCAAAAAACGGGAATACGTCGCAGGCCTCGAAGACCCGGATATGTCCTGGGGTGGCGATTCCCAGGCGGTCTCCCACCCCGAAACTCCGATCCCGCGTGAGGCCCCGAACCGGCGCGGTAAAGGGAAAGCGTTTCCGTAAAACCTCGGCATTTTCATGGGTCAGGGGAACCCGGAGCCGTCCGCCTCCTAGATCCTGGCCCGTAAATCCCAGGGCTATAGAAAAATCTGATGTACCGCCTGCTTCCTGAGGAGCGCAAATAATAACGGTTTCGTCCACTTCACGGGCCATAAATACGACAGATGATCCGGTTGTTTGGATGGATTTTTCATACGCATCGAATCCTAAATAGTCCATACTTACTCCTTATGGGTATCACTCTAGCATATATTTTCAAAAAAGTTGCATAGGAGTTTGCAGGGCTTTTTACCCCTTGTTTTTTTTATTGATTTAATTTTATCGTTTACCTTGCTATGGCAACGCAAAAAATAGCTGCCGTTCCCTCGGTTCGCCGGCTTCCTTCGTACCTGCATATTATCCGGCAAGCCCAGCGGAAAGGGAGTTACTATATCTCAGGCACCTTTATTGCCAAGGAATTGAACCTTGAGCCTATCCAAGTCCGCAAAGATCTGAGTATTACCCGTATCATAGGCAAACCGAAAAAAGGATACCCGGTAGTACCGCTGATTAACGCCATCGAACGGTTTCTGGGTTGGGATACCATCCGGGAGGCAGTCCTGGTAGGGGCAGGGAACTTGGGAACCGCGCTCTTGGGATACCAGGAATTACAACGCCACGGGTTTCGAGTGGTCGCCGCCTTTGATGTGAACCCTGAAAAAATCGGTTCCCGGATCCACGAAGTGCCGGTTTTTGCGGTAGAGCTTATGAAAAGCACGATCCTTACCCTGGGGGTAAAAACCGCGCTTCTTACGGTTCCTTCCGGTTCTGCCCAAGGGATCACCGAAATCCTTATCAAAGCCGGAATTGAAGGAATCTGGAATTTTACCAATGTGAAATTAAAGGTCCCCGACACCGTGGTGGTCCAAAAGGAAGATATATCCTCAGGGTATGCCTTGTTCTGCGTCATGATGAAGACCCAGCATAAGGCAGCGCAGAAGCCGCTGTCCCCGGTACAGGAGCCTTGAGTTGCTCATAGAAAAAAACAAGGATGTTCTGAGGGAGAAAGTCCTGGGTCAAGCGGCAATGCTGCAAAACCGTGTACGCAAAAGACACCGGCACCTTAAAAAATGGGCTAAACGCGCAGGCACCGATGCCTTCCGTCTCTATGACCGGGACATACCGGAAATACCCTTGGTCCTTGACTGCTATGGGAATGGGGTTGCCGGCGCGCTGTACCAACGGCCTTATGAAAAAGACCAAGCTGAAGAGCAGCACTGGCTTAGGGCCATGACCGGAGCAATAGCCGCTGCCCTGGAAATTCCGGCAGCTCAGGTGTTTCTCAAAGAACGGAAACGGCAGCGGGGCAAGGATCAATACCAGGCTTTCCATAAGCACGTTGACCGGCATTTTATGCAGGATATCCACGAAGGGGGGCTCTGTTTTCGCGTGAATCTTTCGGACTACCTGGATACTGGGTTTTTCCTGGATCGCCGGAAGATGCGGCACCTGATCCGGGAAGAGGCTGCGGGCAAGCGGGTTCTCAATCTATTCTGTTATACCGGTGCTTTCTCGGTATATGCCGCAGCAGGGGGCGCTGCGGAAATTGATTCGGTTGACCTATCCAACACCTATCTTGACTGGGCAGCGGTCAATTTCCAGCTAAACCATTTTGAAGCTCGTAGAATCAAAACCGGTCCCCTTGGTTTAGACTACCCTGGTCTTCCCCGGTATAGGCTCATCCGAGGGGATGGGCTTGCTTTTCTGGTGAACGCAGTGAATACCCGGCTTTCCTGGGACCTCATCATCCTGGACCCACCGAGTTTTTCCAACTCAAAGGGTATGCAAAACACCTTGGATATTCGACGGGATTACCAGGGGCTTATCAAGCAATGCCTGAGCGTACTCAGCCCTGGAGGGAAGCTCTGGTTCAGCGTCAATGCCAAAGGTTTCCATCTCAATCCTGAGGAATTCCCGGGAACCACCCTGCTGGATACGTATCCGGTGCTTATAGATGAAGATTTTCGTGGGAAGCGGATACCTGCATGTTATACTTTTTCCCGGAAGGTATAGGCAGCCTTGAGAAAAAAGAGAAAAATACAAAAATATGAAAAGCAAGCCGATATAAAATCATGCAACAGCGTATTTGGTTTTTATGTATCCTTTTAGTGGGGATCTCTTTTTCCTGCGTTACCCATCCCGTGATTGAGACGCCGGAAAATCCCGGCTCGAAATCCTTTGTTTCAGAAATCACCCCGGGGAATGTTCCAGAACGTCCCCCCATACCTCCGGTTCCTGAATACATCATGGGAACAGGTCGTACTGTTTCGGAAACGTTGGTTTCGTTTTTACTTGCTTCTAATCCCGAACTAGAAGAGTCCTTTGTAAAGGGTTTAGCCACGATCTATGTGGAAGAGGCGGATATTGAAGGGGTAAATCATGATGTAGCCTTTGCCCAGATGTGTCTGGAAACCGGATTCCTCAGGTATGGAAACTTGGTAACTCCTGATATGAACAACTTCTGCGGCCTCGGTTCTATAGGCCAAGGACAGCCGGGAGAACGTTTCCCGGATCCCCGAACCGGTGTCCGTGCTCAAATCCAGCATCTCAAAGGCTACGCCACCGAGGCACCCCTTAAACAGGAACTGGTAGACCCCCGATACCGCTTTGTTCGATATGGTTCGGCTCCCCAAATTAACGGGCTTGCGGGAACCTGGTCTGTTGATACAACCTATGGGGACAAGATCAAAAACATCTTGGAACGGCTCTATAAATTCTCATTTGGAGAAGAGGCATAAGGGAACTTCTTACAAGGCATGGTACCGGTGGCGGGGAACCCCAAGATAGCTCCGGTACCTACCGTTCCCGGTAAATAATACGGCCCCGGTTTAAATCATAGGGGGAGAGGGCAATCCGTACCCGATCACCGGGTACAATCCGGATATAATGTTTACGCATCTTACCGGAAAGATGGGCAAGTATCAGGTGTCCATTTTGATTATCCAGTTCGACCCTAAACATGGTATTAGGGAGGGCTTCCCGGACAATCCCTTCTACTTCAATCGCTTCTTCTTTAGCCACAATAACTCCTTGGCATCGTGATAGTTTCTCTAAACACAAGCACTTAAAACATTTGTTTTTAACTTGTTCCTTATGCTATAGCACGAAGGTAAAAAATGCAAGTCTGATGGGAAAATCTCGCGGCTGTAAGCGGGTTTTTCTCTGCCGCGTACTTCCCTCATGCTACTTACCTACACAGAAACGGCTGAACATCACCTCAAGCATGTCCGCAGTAGAGACCTCTCCTGTGATCTCACCCAGGGCTTGTACCCCTTCCCTAAGGAGTGGAGCGATGAGATCCAGGGGCTCTCCCTGGTCTGCCAAGGCCAGGGCCTGTTCCAAACTTTGTATGGCCCCCTGGATAAGCCTTTGCTGCCGCTCGGTACCTATTCCTGGTGCGTTTTGCCTCGGTTTTCCCTCTTCCAGTCCCCCCAAGGTCAGGGTTAAGCGGGCGGCTATGACCGGGCCTAAAGCCGGTATGCCGGTTCCGGTTTTTGCACTGATCCCTAACGCATCCTGGGGTAGGAAGCTGTGTGTTGCGGGCATAAGGTCAATCTTGTTCCACAGGAGGATGATCCGGTTTAGGTCATCCGGGAGTAAACTGGGGTCAAAATCCGCTGCAGGACCGGAACCATCGACCACATAGAGCACGAGATCCGCTGCTTTGAGCAGTTTCCGGCTCCGTTCCATGCCGAGTTGTTCTATATCCTCCCCTAAGCCGGCTTCGCGGATCCCTGCGGTATCTACCAACCTGATGGGTATGCCTTCAATGGAAATCCACCCTTCTATCCAGTCCCGGGTAGTACCGGCTATGCTGGTAACAATGGCTCGTTCCTCTTTGAGCAGCAGATTGAAGAGGCTGGACTTGCCCGCATTAGGCCGCCCGGCAATGACCACCAAAGCCCCCTCATGGTACAACCGTTCCATACGGTACGAGTCGGCCAGCATCCTAAGCCGGACCAGGGCTTCTTCTGCCAAGACGCGGTCAGGCAATCTACCGGCAGCCTCGTCATCCCCCTGGGCATCCATGAATTCATCCTCAGAATAGTCCAAAAATAGTTCCGTTCCTGCCAGAACATGCACCAAGCACGCTTTGATACTTTGGATTTCCTGTTCCAGGCTGCCGGCTAAACGATTCACCGCGTGGTTTCGTGCCTGATCCGTCTTGGCAGCAACCAGTTCCATCACCGATTCTGCCCGGGTAAGGTCCAGTTTACCCTTCATAAATGCCCGGAAGGTGAATTCTCCAGGCAGGCTGTCCCGAAACCCCGCGCTATGGAGCGCCCGCATCACGCCCTGTACCGTGGCAATACCGCCATGACAGGAAATATCCGCGGCATCCTCACCGGTATAACTGTGGGGGCTTCGGTATACTGAAACCAAGACTTCGTCGATTTTTTCAGGTCCTGTTCCTGGGGATGCCGCGGTTTTGTCCAGGATCCAACCGTGAACCAGGGTATTTCCCCGAGCCTCCATGAGCTTGTGAGGACGGGAAAAAACCGAAGCCAACAAGGATATGGCGTCTTTTCCAGAGGTCCTGATGATGGCTAGTGCACTGGCAATCAAGGGGGTGGCCGGTGCTGCAATGGGGGCCTCATCACCGTAGGTATACAACAAAGGATTCATAGTGAGGTAGTATAAAACACTCCTTATGAACTGTATACCTGGATTCCTTGAGGTGAAGCATCGGTATACTCAGAAAAAGAACGTTGCATGCAATTGGTTGAAATAATATACTTTATGTAATCCCCTTCGATAATGGGCAAAACCCTCTGGTTAAATACTTCTTCGCTTATCGGATACAAGCGTTTGTTTCTCTCCATGTGTCTTTCCTCTCCGCCTGTATCCTATCCCTGCCCCTTCCGCATGTCAATCTTTGCTCACAGTTTCTAGTTCTCCCCATAGGCAACATTATAGGTACCTGCTGAAGAAGCGGTAACTTGTATGATAACCCTACCGGTGCTACTGGCGGTAAAATTATGCTGGTTCAGCGTAATGGCGGCTTCAGTCTCTTGATAAAAGGCCTTTACGGTAATCGTTGCGGTTTTTGTGCTGTCCTGGGTACGATCGTTCCAAGAGAGAACATAGCTCTTTCCGCTGCTGACCTCAAAATAATATAGCTTTACTGATCCTACCTCAAGGGAATCGTTATGCCACTGAGAAACGGTTAAGGGGGTCATGGTTGATGCGGTTCTTGCAGGCTCCGCAGGGGAGGGTGAACCTTCCCCCAGACTGTCTATCGAAGCTACCTTGAAATAATAGGTGGTATTGGGTGATAAACCGGTAACCCTATAGGTCACCGTGGTAATGGTTTCTAGAGGCGTATAGGTCCCGGAGGCATTGCTTGCCTGGTAGACCCGGTAAGCGTTTGCACTGGAGACAGCCTGCCATGTAATCCGTACGCTGGTATCAGAAAGTACGGTTACCGAAAGGCTGTTCGGGCTTGGAGGCAGGGTGAGGCTTATGGATGCGGCTGAAGAGGGGTCGCTTTCCCCGAACCTATTCACGGCCCTTACCTGGTAATAATAGGTAGTGTCTAATACTAAACCAGCAGTATCATCCTGGTAGCTGGTCCCCTCTATCGTTGCTTTGAGATTATACGTACCGGAAGGGTCGGTGGAACGGTAGACTTTGTAGGAGGTGGCGCCGGAAACCGCTTCCCATGAAACCGTGACGTGAGCATCCTCTAGACGTGCCGAGACATTACCTGGTCTCGAAGGTGGCGCCAGGCTTACTGCTGCGGCTGAAGAGAGGGATCCTTCTCCAATATAGTTCACCGAACTTATCTTGTAGTAATAGGTTCCTGGGGATAGCCCTGAGTCTAGGTAGGGAGATGCGGTAGCCTGCCCTATCTCACTATAGTAACCAGATGAACTGGTGGATCGGTATATCCGGTACGAGCTTGCACCGGATACGGCATCCCACGAAACCGTAACCGTACCTGTTGCAGAAAGGCTTGTCGAGACGGTGCTTGGCGGGGGTGGGCCGTTAATGGCTATCGGCGAACTCATAGTAATGGAGCTTGTCCCGATCTGGCTCACCGCCTTTACTCCATAGTAATAGGTTCCTAAGGATAGCCCTGAGTCTATGTAGGGAGATGCGGTAGCCTGCCCTATCTCACTGTAGTAACCAGATGAACTGGCGGATCGGTATATCTGGTACGAACTTGCACCGGATACGGCATCCCACGAAACCGTAACCTGCGTGCCCTCTACGCTGGCCGAGACGTTGGCTGGTGCGAATGCGCTGACCGTTACCGAAGCATAATTCGATGATAAATCGCTTTCACCGTTGTCGTTTACCGACTTTACCTTGTAGTGATAGGTTCCTACAGTTATAGCCGTATCTATATAGGAATTGTTCGTAGCGGTACCTATCATGCTATAGTCGGATGAACCGGTTTGGCGGTAGATCTGGTAAGAGCTGGCCCCCTCTCCTGAACCCCACGAGACCGTAACCTGAGTGCCCTCAAAATGAGCGGCTATGGAAGTGGGTGAGGCAGGCGGTGGTTTATCTTTAAAAAGTAAGGTACAACCAGTGGAAAACCATATCGTGATGGTACAAAAAAAACATACTAACGGTTTCATGCGCTACTCCTTATCATGCAATAGTATTCAGTTCAAGCAAAGGGCGATGCTCCTACTGACCGGAATTAGTTTTCTCCACAGGCGATTGCATAGGTCCCTGTAGAATACGCATAGCTACTGGTAACTTTTATGATAACCCGGCCAGTGGTACTGGCGGTAAAAATACCGTTGTTTAGTACAATAGCTGCTTCGCTCTCTTGGTAAAAGGCCGTTACATCAATCACCGCTGATTTTCCCGCATCATTACTGCTGTCTTTCCAGCGGATAAAATAACTCGTTCCGTTGCTTACGTCAAAATAATACATCTTTACCTCGTCACTGCTGGTAAGGTAAGTATCAGCCCACATCGTTTCCAGGGAATCCATGCTTGATGCAGTGGTACCACTCACCACATTCGATAGTGTACCTTCCCCCAGACTGTCTATCGAAGCCACCTTGAAATAGTAGGTGGTATAGGGCGATAATCCGGTAACCCTATAGCTCAAAGTTGTAACTGTATCCAGAGGTGTATAGTTCCCGTCGTAACTAGTGGCCCGGTATACCCGGTAGGAACTAGCACCGGAGACGGCCTGCCACGAGACCCTGAGACTGGTATCAGAAAGGAGGGCTACCGAAAGACTACTTGGCCCAGGAGGAGGCGCCAGGCTTACTGATACGATTGAAGAATCAGGTCCTTCTCCAAGAATATTCACGGACCGGATCGTGTAGTAATAGGTACCTGCCACGGTGAGGGTATCCGTATAAGAGGCTCCTGTTACCGTACCTACCGCACTATAGGGGCCGGATGAGGCGGTGGCTCGGTAGACCGTGTACGAGTCGGCGTCAGCAACCGTATACCATGCCACCATGACCTCATTAGTGTTGGTTACATTGGCCCAAACATAACTGGGGGCTGCGGGGAGTGAAATGGTTACGGCGGTAGAGGATGAGTAGTAACTTTCCCCCAGCACATTTACCGCACTTACTTGGTAGTAATAGGTTCCTACGGATAAGTCTTCGTCGGTGTAGGGGGATGCCGTGGCGGTCCCTACTGCACTATAGGGGCCGGATGGGTTAGTGGCTCGATAGATCTTATACGAGCTGACACTGCCACCGGATCCTATCTGCCATGAAACCGTGACATCATTCCTGTTCGTTATACTTGCCACGACATTGCTGGGGGCTTGAGGCACCGCATATACTACTGATGTATATGCAGACTGGAGGCCTTCTCCTATCGGGTTTACCCCACTTACCGTATAATAATAGGTAGTATCGAGCACCAAACTGGTAGTATCGGTGTAGCTTGTCCCCTCCAGGCTTGCTTTGAGGTTATACCAGCTGGAAGGGCTTGTTGAACGGTAGACCTTGTAAGAACTGGCCCCGGAAACTGCCTGCCATGAAACCGTAATAGTACCTGTTGCGGATAGGCTGGCCAAAACAGTACCGGGTGCTGAGGGTGCTGCAATGGTTACAGACGTATAGGAAGACAAGGGACCCTCCCCAATACTGTTCACCCCCCTTACCTGGTAATAATAGGTTCCTGCGCTGGTGAGGGTATCGGTGTAAGGAGGTGCAGTAACCGTACCTACCTCACGATAGGTACCCAAGGAGGATGTACTACGGTAGACCTTGTAAGAACTGGCCCCGGATACGGTCTGCCATGAAACCGTAACGGTAACTCCTGCTGCCGTGGCCGAGACATTACCTGGCGCTGAAGGGGCCGCAATAGTTACGGATCGATATGAGGAAGATGCACTTTTCCCCGCATAATTCACGGTCCTTATGGTGTAATAATACGTGCCTGCCCCTTGAACCGTATCAGTGTAGGGGGATGCGGCAGCAGTACCGACCAGAGACCCGCCGCTGGAAGTAATGCTGCGATAGATCTCATAGGAACTTGCCCCGGAAACCGAAGACCACGAAATAGTAATCTCTTTTCCTGTTGCGCCGGCAGATACCGTACCGGGCGCCGCGGGAACCGTAGTGGTTATTGCAGACGAAGGAACGGACTGAGTACTCGTACCGTTACTATTGACTGCACTTATTTTGTAGTAATAGGTTCCTGCAGGGGTGAGGGTATCGGTGTAAGGGGATGTGGTAGCGGTACCTACCGCACTATACCCACTGGAAGGGGTTGTTGAACGATAGACCTGATAAGAACTTGCTCCGGGAACCGGCTGCCATGAAACCATAACGCTGCCGTCTGTCAAAACGTTGGCTGAAACCTGAGACGGTACCGCCGGGGGTAATATACTTTCATTATAGGGTATACGGTAGTAATCAATGTCGTTTTTGTGTAAATAGGACATGATCTTGCTTGCGCTTATCGAGGTAGCGGTACTTTCTGTATTATTCGGCTCGTAGTTTCCGGTATCGATAAAAGAAGCCCAATTGGTGTCCGGCTCCGTATTGATACCAAAGGAATAGCGGGCCTCGGTCTCTGCGGTAGCCCCGGAGAACACCACCAGATAGTCCTCGGTGGATGAAGGCAAGGTAAGGGTAGTAGCCGTTGAGGTACCACTATGGGTGAAAGGATACGCCTTATCATTGGGGGTAATCACCACCCCGGAAATCCCGGTATTAGACTGAATAGAAAAGACCATAGTGGCTTTGTGGAACTTGATCGAAACTGAGTCATGCCACTGTTTTTTTGCGATAGTATCGGTCAGGGTAAGGTTGATTTTCTTGAATGCACTGGCCGCTTCTAGGGAACTGCACCTCACCGAGATGGGCAGGGTTTTTGATTTCCCCGGTTCTATGGTTCCCAGTACCCTATCCGCGTCTATGGATACCTGTAACCCTGAATCATAACTTATGTCATAGGTTGCGGCGGTACAGTCTTCGGTGCCGGTGTTTTCAATGGTCAGGGATAACCAGGTACTGGATCCGTCGGCATACAAGAGGGGCATCTCTTGTCCTTCTGAAGGGCCTATTTTTATCTTGAAATTCAAACCATCGGTTACCGTAAAGGTCCCCAAATTGTCCCCATCTGCATTGGGGGTTATCAGGCTGCTCTTTCCGTCCACGGTTACCCGATACGTATCACCGGCTATGATACCCCCCGCTTCAAACACGCCGTTGGTGTCGGTAGTGGCGCTTACGACGGATTCGTTGTTCTGATTTGTCAAGACCACTTCCCGTCCCCCACCTGCGGCACGGGCGTAAGCAGATGCAGCGGTACCATCAATCACCACGGTACCGGTAACCGTGGCGGTGGCAATGCGGGAGGCGAAAAGGTAATATATCCTACCCCCTTGGGTTACTTGTGCTACCCGATCTGATTCTTGAGTAAAAGAGATGCTGGTAGTTGCATAGGTTCCGTTAATTTTGATGAACTTATTGCTGATATACCAGGTTTCTCCGGTATCCATGCGGATCCACTCGCCCCACACCCAGGGGTCATTTGCCGCGGAGGTGTTGTTTTCCGATGGTTTGGGTTCATCGGTTTTGCCCAGGCTTATCTTATAATACTGAGACAGTGGGCTTTCACCATTACTGGTTACCGCACTGACCCGGTAGTAATAGGTTCCCTCAGACAAACCCGTATCTGTGTAAGGGGAGGTTGAACTGCTACCGATCACCGTATAGGATCCGTCTGGACTGGTGGATCGGTGAATCTTGTAGAAGTCGGGGATATCGGCACCGGGAAGCCATGAAACAATAATGCTGCTGCCGTCTGCACGCGCGGTCAATTCGATCGGCGCGGCCACTTCTTCTCGTACTGGGTCTGGACCAGGCCAGGGACACGCAATAAAAAGCAAGCCCGTAAGGACCGCAAGCCAGGAAAGAGGTACGAGCGGGTTTATGGGCTTCCCCCTGCTTAATAGACCTGATTTCCCTGATTCTTGAGCATACGCGCCAAGGTTCATACCCCCTGGGCCTAACCGATTACCTATTTGCTTGTTCATCACCCACTCCTTTGGTGAAGGGATACTCCCCTGTTATGATCCGTTTTGCCTTTTATTTATCCTTATATTCTTCCAGGTGTTTTTCTTCTAACTGCTTCATCATTACGTATATTTCCTCCTCCGAGAAATCTAAAACCGTTCTTTCAGTACTGTTTTGATTTAGATGTGTGTATGTATCCGTCTTATAATATACATCGTATGATCCTGGTTCAAAAAAATCATACCATTGTATCGTTAGTTTATCTCCCGGGCCAAATGCATAATCAAGCCATGTTGTCCATGTGCTATAGCTATTACTCCACAATCTTCTACGGAATTTTCCTGCGGTATTGATCTCCATCTCATAGGTAAATTCATACGGCGCTTCTTCAATTCCGTTGTCTGTCGTTTGAGAATACCATTGTATCTTGTTTGTTCCATCAAATGCCAATTTTAGGTCATAATGTACTCCTATATTGCTATAATCCCTGGTACCGGTAAATAGTCCGTTAAACCGATTGTCAGATAATTGCGTAACAGTACTCGTGTGGGAAGTATTGCCGTCATCTTTTGGTTGTGTATCATGAGTTTCTACAATGGCTATGGAACAGGCATCAGACAGCGTACTCTCACCATTACTATTGCTGGCGCTTACTTTGTACCAATAGGTTCCTGGGGAGAGACCGATATCCATGTAGGGAGTGGCTGGAACCATAATGATAAAACGATAACTGTGTTCATCTATGGAGCGATAGACTGTGTAAGCACTGGCGCCGGAAACCGGCTCCCAGGAAAACGTAACCGTCGTCCCCTCGGCGTGTACCATGACCCCGAGCGGGGCTGCGGGGGCATAGTCCGGTTTGGGGTCCTCGTGACACGCGCTTAACCAGAGCGCCACGGTTCCCACAAGGCATATAAGATAGAGCCGATCTTTCATACGAACATCCTTTTAGAACGAATACCCCAGCATCAGCGCTGGAGCGCCTAAAAACCATTTAGTCCCGGATTCATCGTACTCCTCAGCATACCCGTTCACGGTGTAGGTTCTGGTAAGGAGCGTATTCAGACTTCCCCGGACCCCGGCTTCTAGATAAAAACCACCCTCAGAAACACCGAAGAAATAGAGCTGCAAGCCTAAGCCCCCACCGAAGCCAAGAAAGAAGGTTTCTTCTTTAACATCATATTGCGAGTAATCATCCCAACCAGAATAATTCCAGGAATCATACTGAATGGTTATACCCAAGTCCAGGACCAGCGCCAAACGGGTAAGGAAGGGCCATTTCTTTGAAACCCCCATCAGACATTCAAAGGTCCCCAAGGACTCGTCAAAATCGGCAAGCCTATAGACCCGTTTGCCCTTGGTCACCTTTGCCATACCACCATAAGAACCGTTGATAACCATCCCCCAATTATAGAAAAAGGGGATTCTCATCATAACGATCCCGGCATTTCCCAGATATTGGTATTCTTCGGAATAGATTTGGTCATCATACGTCAGGATATCAAACTGATACCCCAGTCCAAGGTCCACCGAATCCCAGTCGTCATAGGCCGCCACGTTCATTCCCAAGGCGCCTAAAACAAACACCATCAATACGAATCTTTTCATCATGAACTCCTTATGAGCGTATATAATTTCAAACCCCAGGTTTTGAAATCCGTTTCATGTACACACCCTTCTCTCACTTATTATGTGCCGTTTGCTTTTCCCTGATGTGTAGACACAAACAATGTTTCTCCTATAATCTGCTATACCGTCTGGAAAATTCACTTCCTACTTGTAGCAGCAACCTCACATATTGGTTAAAATTTATTTTAAAATCATCAGGTGCTATTAAGTACTCAACTATTCTCATGCCAATCCATTCATCATCGTGAAGATATATTTCAACATCATTAAAGTCTTTTGTCATGCCCAACGCGGTTAATGCAGACTTTAACCGCATATCTTCAGTTTCTAACTTCATAATCCCAGGCATAGCGAGCAATAAAGCATTAGGAAATGCTTCATCAATACCAATGATAAAATTTCCTCCCAGGGTTTGGAAACTAATATTGCCCTGTTCCGTAACTGAGGCAAGAAGACCGATACTTTTTAAATATTCCAGGTAACGCGTTTGGATTTCCCCTTTTGTCTGTGCATTCACACCAATACAAGACAACGTAAGTAACATACTCAAAACCAAGCTCTTTTTCATGCAAACATCCTCCAATCAAGTATTAACCCTACTATCTATTGCTCCAGATCCCCCTGCCTTGGCAGGGATGGTTTCTTGGCATCTGCGATTTTTCCCATAATATCCGTACTGACCAAGAGACTAGCCTGTCCGCCATACAGATCAATTTCCATTTGCAAGGTCCCCATGTAGTTTTGTTCCAGGTTCCAAACCCGGGCATTCCTTATATCGTTCCAAGTGGTACCGTTCCAGGTGGCAAGTTCGTAGATGTTTTCCCAGAGCTTGGTTCCCTTACGGTCAATGGCATAGACCCAGGGCACTTCCCTCTTTCCGGCCAGGGCGTTGACTCCGCCGAACAGGATCTTGTTCTGATCCTGAATACAACTGGTAAACCACGGTTCCCCGTAATTGGAAGGGATAATGATCCGGGTGAATGTATTGTCTTCGCTCATATCCTGGTTAAACCGCATAATCAAGGCCCCATACTGGCCGTTTACATCCTGGTATTCACCAAACACATAAAACTTGTTTCCTACCGCCTCGATACCGCAAAACCCGCATCCAGGAAATGCACCATCGCTGCTCTCCTGGATAAGCGCGCCATCCGCGGGACTGTAGACCTTGTAGACTCCCTGATCCTGTCCATTTTCCCGCAGCAGTTCCACTGCGGTATAGGAATCCCCAGTGTAGATAAGCTCCCGACACTCCCACACATCCCCTTCCCCTAGGGTCCGGTATGGAGAAATACGATGCCAGGAAAAAGCGGCCTTGACCGGGGATTCCTCCTGCACCTCGGTAACAAAGGTTGCGGAACCGCCGGTCGCGGTATCGTACACGTTACCAGCTACGGCAAAAGTTGATGCATTTTTCTCTACAATTACACGAGGGAAGAACACCAGATTTTCACGGTCCGAGGTTTCCCCTACAACCGAGTCGTTCAAACCGAGCTGCCAGTTGGTAAGTCCATTCTTGGCGACAGACATAATAAAAGCCCTGATGGTACTGTTCCCGGTCCCACGGCCGTATTCACCCTGATAGGTGATGATAAAGTTCCCTGCAGCGGTTTCATGCACATCGGTAAAGTACAGGGAAGGATTATCCTGCACGGTTAAGAGGCGTTCCTGTACCACTTCCCCGTATTCGCTGATCAGGGCAATGTAGCCTTTCGTGCTACCATGTTCATTAAACCCGGATCGCAGGGTCCCGAGCACGATGCTGCCCTCGGATAGGTTACGCCGGCTTTTCTGTTTTCCCATAACCAGATACTTGCCCGCAGCGGTACTGGTGGGAATGGCCCACATCTTCCGTATCATATCCGGGTTAAAGTGGGTAACCGAAATGAGGGCGGTGCCGGTACCATCGTAGCGGATGGTGTAGATTTCACCTCGGACATTGGCGGTGGGGTAATCCGGCAGCCTAACGCCCTCTGGCCCGGAGTGGATAGTCAAAAGGTTTAGATTGTCCAGATCCTGCAAGGTATAGACCGACTCCCCATCTCTGGCCCACTGGTCCTCTTTTCCCTGAGGGTGGAGTTCCGTAGTACCTCGCTGGACCCAAAAACTCGACCCTTCCACCGTACTTTCCACCACCACATAGTTGGAACGGCTGTTTACCTCCGGCGGCAGGGCCGGAACGGTTTGAGGATTGGTATCCCCTGCATAAACCGGGATAACCCGTGAGGCATCCGGGTGAAAATAGGGAATAGCAACCTGGTCATTTACCGGAATGAGGTACTCAAAATAAAACGCCACCCCATCGGGGCTTGGGGCTACAGGGTATGAAATCGCTTGCCCTACAGGGACAGAAAAAAGAGGTTTCCGTCCCTCCATAGGCCCGTAGACATAGTAAACATGCACCTCATAAACCGTGGTATTACTAAAGGTGATATAGGTGTTTCCGTCTTCGCTTGGCATGGAAGGACCATCCCCGGGATCCGGTTTTGTTGGTACGGGACACCCAGGGAAGACCAAGAGCAGTAGTATGAGCGGTATACCGAACAACCCTGCATATCTAGTGATCTTATGTTGCGCCATAGCTTTTTTCCCTATGAATAGCAATCGACCCCTCGCGAGAGGGGTCACTAGTACTACGAGCTAGAGGTTTCCTTCTTCAAATATTTTTTCCAGATCCAGGGCTGCTCCTTCACCAACCGATTTAGTCCCACCGGTAGTAACATCTGTATACGTTCCCTCAAGAGTGGCATCCCTCAGTTCCAGGGTTGAAGCGTTTGTACCGCCGATATACACATGATAGGTGGTATCGACTTTCGCGATAAACTCAGGAATGGAGATTGGATTCGCGGTTGAACCCACACTGTAACCGGCGACCAATTGTGTCGGCGCGTAGGTTCCATCAGGATTTTTGGGGAAATCAATGGTATAAGCCTGGGTGGTCGCACCTTTAATCCCTTTGAGTCCTGTTGTGGTGAGCAGTTCTGTGTTTCCTTTGTTAAAACGTACCGCGGTGGAGGAAATATTGTGTATGATGAGCTGTGCGCCGCCAGTTGACAACGTGAAGGGATTTTGCGTAAAGATCTGAGTCAAATTCCACGCTTGATCTTCATCCAAGGCAAATTCTTGAAAATAAGGCTTGTTTTCCATGCCCCCTGCTTGGAATTTGGGCACCGTGGAATAGATCTCATTATCCTTTTTGCTGAATTTCTTGAAAACCGGGAACAGGATGTAGTCATCAGCTTGCAGAAAGAGTTTGCTTTCCATAGTATAGGGGGATACATAACCCAGGACTTCTCCGGAGGGACTATTCCGATGGACCTCCACGTTATATGCGGTATTATTGTGTAGGGTAAGTTTAGTACCACCCCCAACCTTGGAACTAATTTCATAAACCGTGTCATTGGTTCCTTCACTATTATAGAACGCATAGATCCGGGTGAAAGGTTCATTTTCCAAGGTTTCCAGATCTGCCCGATGAGCTAGATACTGCGCTTCGGTAATAAGTACCAGAGCAAAATCGCTGGTAGTCTGAAACAGAGACGAAACCAGTTTGAGTCCGTGATTTCCCGCGCTTGCCGGAACACCGCTTATGAGGGTGTCTGCAGCTATCGTACCCTTGAAAGCCACCAGCTTCTTACCGGTATTATTTTTTACATAGATAGACGCCGGAGAAAAGCTAGAGTAATCGATCTCCCCGTTAGATTTAGGCTCCTCGTTAGGATCAGGATCCACGTCAAACCACTCGCGACACCCAGTAAGCAGCAACCCTATGATGATGCTTGCCAAGGAGAGCCCAAACAACCAAACCTTCTTTTTCATACAAAACTCCTGGTAAAAAAGTGAAAAAATATAAAAGCTCAAACTGAGCTTGAGGTCCTGGAGGATGTTGAATATTGTTATAGAGTAGTACCGATACTATTGGGGCAATTGCCCCACGGCTCATTTCAGATAATCTGTCGGGGGGGGGGGGGGGGGCTTTATAAAAAGCTGCCAACCAAAAAATGGTATTTATTAATTTACAAGTTTTATAATTTGT
>JAISGE010000117.1 GCA_031263265.1 Treponema sp. | reverse complement strand
AGGATGGAACCGTTTCCTATCCGTATCGGTATATCC
The DNA here is from genome assembly GCA_031263265.1 of Treponema sp. Lineage (GTDB taxonomy): Bacteria > Spirochaetota > Spirochaetia > Treponematales > Breznakiellaceae > JAIRLU01. Next base: position 4,340 of record JAISGE010000117.1, on the reverse strand, counting down.
CTTGCGCGGAATTTCCTCCGCTGATTGTTGTAGAGCAAGAATGTATTTGTGCGCCGGCTGTTTCATTCAAGAAATATCCGCAGCATGTTATGGAGCTTTCATTGAAATTATACTGATTTTTGGGTAGTGGACGAAAGATGTTGTTCACCAAATAATTCTCTGAAAGAACCAAAAGTTTATAACAAGCGCAACAACAATTTGGTACATACGCGGGTCTTTGGAAAAACGTATGCCTTTTCTCACTAATCGGGAACACCACGTCCTCAATGACAGGTGTTTCCTCTCTATTCTTTGAGTGTTTTCTTTACCGGCGGTTACTTCGCTGCCAGTAACCCGTGACTGGTACGCAACATTATTGTCGGAATAGACAATCGTTATAGCAAACGGCTCCAATAACACTAAAAGTTCATCAAGGTTTTCATGTTTCCGTGTGCCAAAATGAAATGCCAGAGGCTCGCCAGTAGTATGGTCTATTGCCCACAAAACTCCCCGTTTCGTCCATTTCAGCCCGGTGGAGTTTCGGCAGAATGTCAACAAAGCTGCCTTACGTCAATGGCTCGCTCAGGTTAACCGTATTCAAACGCAGGAGACGTCATAGCCTTGGTAACATTTCTAAATGGGGCATTTCGCTACCCAAAATACAGAAATTTCCGCCTTGATACCGATTCTTCACCCCGTTATAGTTAAGTCATGGAACAACTGAAACGAACTACCCACTGCGGTGCCCTGAGGAAGCAGGATGTGGGTAAAACCGTGGTATTAAACGGGTGGGTACACCGGAAGCGGGATCATGGAGGTATTACCTTTATTAACCTCCGAGATCGATACGGTATTACCCAGGTAGTGGTTGGGGAAGGCTCTGCCCTCAGTGCGCTGACCGCGGAACTGCGAAACGAGTACTGTATCGCGGTGGAGGGCAGGGTTCGCCTGAGACCGGATGGTATGGTAAACCCCGAGATGCCCACCGGTGAAATTGAGGTGGACGCGGACCAACTGCTTATTCTGAACCGGAGTGAGGTACTGCCCTTTCCGATAGATGAAGAGACTGGGGCAAAAGAAGAACTCAGGCTCAAATACCGCTACCTGGACCTGCGTTCCGGGGGTATGCAGAAACGGATCCGCCTGCGCCATGAGGTAAGCTTTGCGGTTCGAGCATGGATGATCCGCCAGGGCTTTTACGAGATTGAAACTCCTACATTCATCAAATCCACTCCCGAAGGCGCCAGGGATTACCTGGTACCTTCCCGGCTCTACCCCGGTAAATTCTATGCGCTTCCCCAGTCTCCTCAGTTGTATAAGCAGATCCTCATGGTGGCAGGGTTCGATAAATATTTCCAGATTGCCCGTTGTTACCGGGATGAGGACGCCCGGGGGGATAGGCAGCCTGAGTTCACCCAGATCGACATAGAGATGTCCTTTGTAGACCGGGAGGATATTCTCACCATGACCGAAGGGCTCATGGGCCATGTGTTTAAGCAATGCCTAAACCAAGACCTTCCCCCCCAGTTTACCCGCTTGAGCTATGAAACTGCCCAAGAGCAATACGGGACTGATAAGCCGGATCTTCGGTTTGGGATGCCTTTGCAGGATTTTGGGCCGTATATAGCTGCCGGGGACTTTCAAGCCTTCAAAGATGCCCTGGCAAGCGGGGAGGCAGCTAAACAGGTTGCAGCGGCCAAGGGAATTACCCAGGCCGGCGGTGGGGTCAAGGCCCTCGTGGTACCAGGTAAGGCTTCCTATTCCCGGAAACAGATCGAGGAGCTTGAAGCCCAGGCTAAGATCTACCAAGCCAAGGGACTTGCATGGATGAAAGTTACCGGTACTCAAGCCGCGCCTGTATTGGAAGGCGGGGTGGCAAAGTTTTTCGCAGCCCAAGCTAAGGAGATTGTCCAAGGCTTGGGAGCCAACCCGGGGGATCTCATCCTCATGGTGGGGGATGCCCGGAGAAAGATAGCCAACATCGCCTTGGGGGCGGTACGATCCAAGCTGGGCCGGGATTTGGGTCTTCTCGATCCCAAGCGCTTTGCCTTTGTCTGGATCCTGGACTTCCCGCTCTTTACATTCAACGAAGCAGAGAACCACTGGGAAGCAGCCCATCACATGTTTTCCTATCCCCAGACACAGTACCATGGGAGCCTTGAGCAGGATCCTGGTTCGGTGAAGGGGGATCTGTACGATCTGGTTCTTAACGGGTACGAGCTTGCCTCTGGTTCCATCCGTATCCATGATCCTGTGCTGCAGAAACGGATCTTCCATATCCTGGGGTTTGATCCCCAGGAAGCAGAACAGAAATTCGGCTTCCTTACCGAAGCCTTCAAGTTTGGCGCTCCTCCTCATGGGGGTATTGCTCCTGGTTTGGATCGCTTGGTGATGCTCATGGCCGGGGAAACCTCGATTAAAGAGGTCATCCCCTTCCCCAAAAATTCCTTTGCCGAGAGTCCTTTGGATGACAGTCCCAGCGAGGTAGCTCAGAAGCAGCTTGACGAATTGCACCTTTCCATCGTGAGAACCCAGGCTCCTTAAGGAAACAGGAAATCAGGAAATATAGAAAAAAGTGAAAGAATATATTGAGTTATTGCTTACCTTTGGTAAGCTTGGGTGTATCACCTTTGGCGGGGGCTATGCGATGATCCCCGTCATTGAGCGGGAACTGATACAGAAGAAGGGCTGGACTACCATGGAAGAGGTGATGGATTATTATACCATCGCCCAGGTAACCCCCGGCATCATTGCGGTCAATACCTCCACTTTTATTGGGTTCAAAAGAAAAGGCATCCTTGGAGGGATCCTCACCACCTTTGGGTTTGTGTTTCCCGGGGTCTTTTTCATCACGGTTCTTGCCCTTTGTTTGCAAAATTTTGCAGAGTATCCCCTGGTGCAACATGCCTTTACGGGCATTCGGGTGGCAGTAGGGGCCCTCATTGTGGATACGGTTTTCAAGCTCCTCAAAGGGGTATTCAAAGACGGCAAGGCAATAGTTATCTTCATCCTTGGCTTTGCCCTTTCCGCAGTGTTCAACACCAATCCGGTATTGCTGGTTATTGCCGCAGGGGTAGCCGGCTTTTTCCTGTACCGGCCTAGAAAGGGTGAGCCCTCCAGCAAAGGAGGATCCGCATGATGCTCTTGTGGTTGTTCGTAGAATTTTTTAAGATCGGATTCTTTTCAGTGGGCGGCGGCCTGGCTACCCTTCCTTTTCTCTATCAAATGGCAGATTCCTATGAATGGATAAGTCCTGAGATGATCGGTAATATGCAAGCAGTGGCCCAATCATTACCCGGTGCCATTGGGGTTAATATGGCGGCCTATACCGGCTTCCTCTGCATGGGGATTCCGGGGGCCGCAGTATCGGTGGTGGGTTTGGTAAGCCCTTCCATAATCGTGATCGTCATCATTGCACGGATGCTCCAGAGGTTCAGGGAGAACCGGGTAGTCATCGCCGTGTTTTCCGGTCTTCGTCCGGCTGCGGGGGGACTCCTCTGTGCTGCTGGTTTCGGGGCCCTCAAGTACTCCCTTTACCAGGGTAATGCACCGGTCTGGTATGAGAGCATCCGGTGGCGGGAATGTCTCTTGTTTTTGGTCCTGTTTTTGCTCATCTTTAAGTTCAAGAAGCACCCGATTATCTACATTGCCGCGGCAGGCATAGCAGGGATAGTTTTAGGCTTGTAAGGGGTGGATGGAGCACCTTGAGGGCTGTTTCAGAAAGGCAGAGATTTTTTTGAATATTCACTAGAGCCTGTTCACATTTTTATCTCGAAAAGTTGCGATTCACCAGTTTATTGTATCTGTTCCACAATTTTAATATCTTCCTTGGTCAAACCATAAAGTTTATAAACCGCTTTATCAATCATATTATCAACGCCATCAATTTGCCGGGAAATTATTTTTTTTACCTGTGGGTTCTGTTCCCCATATTCTTTTTGTTTAAGATCAAGCATTTTATCAACCAAAAGAGCAAATTCATTTTGTATTTTTGAGTCAGCTTCCGGTATGGGAAAACGTCCAACCGCATTGGGGACATATTCAAATACACCACTGCCTGTCTGTTTTGCAATAGAACGGTAACGAAAAGCAAAAAGTTTTGCATTTAATATTGCCAATAAGTATTTCAGTGAATACTTAGGATTTGTTCCAAAAATAATAGTGGTATTGGTCAAGCCGATATAATCACTGGAATCGTCCAAAACAAATGCGTTAACTTTACTTCTGTAGGAACACCAGATTTTAGGCAAGTGATAATATTCTCTATGTAGTGGGAAAGTATAATTCCACCAAAAAGCTGTCACCCGTCTTTTTTTATCAGCGCGATTGGACAGTTTCCTTTTATGTTCTTTCAAGTAATC
>JAISGE010000171.1 GCA_031263265.1 Treponema sp. | reverse complement strand
TTGTGAATACTTTTTAAAATGAATTGGAGAAATAGTATGAAGGCTAAAATTAAATTAATAATGGTTTTTGTTATGGTATTACTATTTGGAACGTTAGTCGTTAGTTTTGATGACGGTATAAACAGATGGGGTGGACAAATTCCTAAACTTAATGGTATATGGGAAAGAGGTTTTTTTACACTTGTTCTTGATGAAAATAATTACACAAGTAAAATAAACAATCAAGATTATGGAAAAGGAATAATAATTCATGATGGTTATAATTTTAAGTTAATTGCTACACATGAATGGGACCACAAAAATAACCAATGGATACCCTGTAATGAAATGGTAACAGGGTACTACCTTATACAAAATAACAGGTTGCAAATTTTTAATATAACCGGTATATACACAATATTAAATGGGATTTGGGAAAAAACTGATAAAAGTGAAGGTCAGGAAATAGTATTTTTGTAAATAAAGAAGTTGTTTTCAAAACTGAAGTTTTGAAAACAACTTCATAATGGAAAAATTATTCTTCACCACCGATAACCGTAATGCGTCCGTCCGTTTCAGGAGAGATGGTACCTACCGCCTGTAACGCTTCCAACACTACCCAGGAATCTATCAGAGAGGTATTAAAGGGTTCTTGAGCATTCTTGAGAACCGTGTACCCATCTCCCCCGGCTAAGAGGTAACTGTTCGTACAGAACCGGTACACCCTATCAGGATCAACCGGATCCCCATGGATGGTTAAATCCTTGAGTATTCCTTCCCCTTGGGTATAGTCGATAGTATACCGGACTTCCTGGGACACCTGGGCCCAGCCGCCGTTTCCTTGAGGTATGGAGGCAATGAACGTGAACAGATCAATGATTTCAGAACCTTTGAGGGAGACCAGGTAAAGGTAATTCTCAAAGGGAAGAACCGTGAGGACTTGTTCCCGGGTGATGAGGCCTGCGGGAATACCGGCTCGAATATTGCCGCCGTTAATGAAGGCAAAGTCTACGGCTTGGTTGGTGGTTTGAAAATACCAGACCATAGCATCACAGATGGCGTCTCCCAGGGGTGTTTCAATCTTCCGGGGTAAACGGTTCCCCACCTCGAATGCACTGGTCGCTGAGCCCACGACCTCTTTGAGACTCTCGTTTGCCTTGGTAATGTAGGGACTTAACATATCGGTTATTTCCCGATCCTGGGTAATCTCTATAGGGATCCAGTTAAAATCCCTTAGTTTCCCGTTCTCCACGGACAGCTTTCCCTGACCTATATATTTTCCCCATTCATGGGCAGTAACAATATAGGTATTATCCACCTTGAGGGGGGCCTCAAAGAAGGAATGGGAATGACCGTCTACGATGATATCAATACCGGGAACTGCTGCGGCCAATTCCGGGGAGGTGATGTGATCCGGCGCTTCTTTCACATCTCCGATATGGGTGATCCCGATAACAATATCAACCTGTTCTTGATTCCTCAAAATATCTACCATTTCCCGGGCAGCATCGATCTCGTTGATGAAGATAAGGCTCGGATCAGGACTGGCGATTACTTTGGTTCGCAGGGTAGTAATGCCGAACATGCCTACGGTAAACCCATCGTACTGTTTTACCACATAGGGAACTCCCAGATAGGCGCCGTCTGCGGTCTTGATATTGGAGGTGATAACCGGAAACGTAACCAATTCTCCCTGATGTTGTAACTGCTCCATACTTTGATCAAATTCATGGTTTCCCAGAATCGCCGCATCATAACCCATGAGGTTATAGGCTCGGATATCAGGCTCTGCGTTAAACATATTGGAAAGCGCGGTTCCGGTATTGATGTCTCCTGCATCAAGCAACAGGACCTGAGGATTAAAGGCCTTGATGGCTTTAATATACATAGCTCTCCAGCCCAACCCCCCCCGTTCATTGTTGGGATGTATCGTACCGTGGTGATCGTTGGTGTGAAGCAGGATGAGTTCATAAGACTTTCCTTGTCCGGGCGGCTGAGCAGCCTGTACCGATTGAGTCCCTTGAGGGGACTGGGTCGCCTGGCTTGGCTTGGCAGCCTGAGCTTGAGCAGTTTGGGTACGCGCGAATACCTCCTGCTGTCTTATTCGTATCATATTGGAAAGTTCAGCTTCCGATACGGGTCTTGCAAAAAGCGGCAACTGCAAGGAAACTAAAAATGCCACTAGGAGCAAGGAATACCTGGGTTTCATATTGACGTCCTCCGAAAAATGAATATAATACCAACTATACAGTAGTATATATAGAGTATATGCAGAAACGACAAAGTTGTCGAGACGCTTTCATGCCAGTTAAGGAACTTTTAAACGGTCCAGTTGTATGGCTGAGGAATAAAGATGACTAAAAAAAGTTTGTTACGACCTAAGACGCTGCTCCGTTATCCCCCAGAGACGACATCCCGAGTATCTGATTCAGCTGCAAATATCACGTCGTTTCCAACCCAAAAAAGTTTGTTATACCGGGCAAGCAAGGTAAAAGAACATGCCCTGGTTCCTTATAGTGTTGGTTTTTCCAATCCTAAGCAGCCTATTCAAGGCTCTGGTATTGATGACAAAGATATCCAAGAAATACAAGCCCACATTAAAGACCTATGGTATAAGAACCGTATCATCTTAGATTCGAAAGACTTCCAGGTAAGTTCCACTAAGAATGCCTTGGCATTTCCCCTGCTGGTTAATAGCCTTATGGTGGGAATAGCGATCGGGGTTTTGTTATTGGTCGGCCAAGTGGTTACCGGGGATAGGGCTCAATCAAATTATGACCAGGCTTTCTCTTCTGTGGAAGGCCAGCTTATCCAGCAAATGCGGCAGGATTTAGACTTTCGCCTTGGCCAAAAAGAGCAGGAAATAGAAGCCATACGAAAACAGCTCGCGTTTATTAAGATTGAGGAACGTAATACCGCCCATAAGTTCGAGGACCTGTATAGGCAGCGGGAAAGAGAAGTCCAAGACTCCTTAGAACAGGATCTTGCCTCTGAACGGAACCGGCTTATTACTACCGAGGTTCCTGAGGAAAATATCGAATCTTTGTTAGCCGCCTATAAGCAGGACCGGCTTGTGTATTATCATGTAGAATTGGGTAAATACCAGGCCCAGCTTGAAGCGGAACAGGAAGCTGCCCAGGGGAATTATCAGCAGCTCAAGGATAAGTATCAGCAAGATTTAAAGAACCTTAATAATGAACGGCGGATCATTCAGGAAACCGTACGCCAGAATGAAAACCAGCGTAGGCTTGGTAGAGAACAAAGTACGGCTTCCCAGGCTAGTCCAGATCCTGAAAGGAGTGCAGGCTTAGGAGAAGCCCAGGCACGGCTGGCAGTATTGGAGGAACAGCAACAGGAAATCCTGTTGAGAGAGAAACGTCTTATTGGGATGTATAGAGAGATTCGCACCACCTTGGAACAAAGACGCTATAGCGATGCCTTAGGACAGGCGGAATCTTTGATTCAGTACCTTGAAACAAACCCTCAGGAGTCCCTTTCTCCGCAAGAGCGTAGTTTGGATAGGTATTTTGCTGAGGTCCTCGCACGAATAGCGAGAACCGAACTCACCAGATCCCAGGACCAGGGTACTGAAACCACAGAACAGGAAGTCCAGATTGCCCGCCTTACCCAGGTAAATCAAGAATTATCCCAAGCCCTGAGCGATCAAGACCGTACGAGGATAACTGAACGCACAGGACTGGAAACCAGGATTGTTTTCCTGGAACAGGACAACGCCCGGCTTACCCAATCAAACCGAGAATTATCCCAGGCCCTGGCTGCCCGATCAACCGGGGAGGCTGCAACCAAGGAACTGGAAACTCAGGTTGTGGTCCTGAAACAGAACAATGCCCGGCTTACCCAATCAAACCAGGAATTATCCCAGGCCCTAGCTGCTCGATCTTCAGGGGATGCCGGAACGAGGGAACTGGAAACCCGGGTTGTGGTCTTGGAACAGAACAATGCCCGGCTTACCCAATCAAACCAGGAATTATCCCAGGCTCTGGCAGATCGATCTACGGAAGAGGCTCCAACCAGGGAACTGGAAACGCAAGTTGCGGTCCTGAAACAGGATAATGCCCGGCTTACCCAATCAAACCAGGAATTATCCCAGGCCCTGGCAGTTCGATCGAGCGGGGAGGCTGCAATCAGGGAACTGGAAACACAAGTTGCGGTCCTGAAACAAGACAACGCCCGGCTTACCCAATCAAACCAGGAATTATCCCAAGCTCTGGCAGATCAAAGCTCAAAAGCTGGGCTTGAAAACTCAAAGCAGGTTGCCGCGTTTGAAGAGGCGAACCAGCGCCTGAATCAACGGATAGAAGAACAAATGAATGCCTTAGCGCTTGCTGACCGTGCGGCGGATGATCTCAAGGAGCAAGTTCAAGATGCGTACCGGGAGGGTGTTACTCATGCATCCGGCATTATCGAGACCGCTTTACGGATCCCCCAGCAAGATACCAGAACCAAGTACCTGGAAAATATTCGGGAACGATACCGCTTGGATGCCCCTATCATCGACTTAATTGATATGCTTTTAAGGCGCTTTTAGGATCGGCCTCATTTTTCTGTCATAATCTCAACCCCGTCCCAATCATCAGGAGGAGGATCAGTGATATAGTGGTGGCAGCGTTCCTTAAAACGAAGTGCTGCAGGGTCCTTGGGGAATAGCGTAAGGACCTGTTGAAATCCCGAAAGGGCTTTTTGAAATTTCCGTGTATAATACCACTGCGCCGCTTCCGCATGGTAGTTCCATGCTGCTTTTTCCTTATGGGTTAATTGCAAGCGGCTGGTAAAGATGGGCAGCCCCTGGGTCTTTCCTTTGACCGCCACCCGATCTATGATCCGGCAGGGAAGATCTTGGGCAATGTGTTCATAGACCCCTTTTGAAAAGATCACCGGCTCTTGGTATTTTTTGGTAAGCCCTTCCAAACGGGATGCTAGGTTTACCGAATCCCCAATCACGGTATAGTTCATTTTTTTGTCGCACCCGATATTTCCTACGGTTACGATGCCATAGTTGATCCCCACACCAATGTGAAATTCCGGTGCACCGAACCCTTTTTGGGCATCATTAAACTCGTGAAGCCTATCCATCATCTCAAGTCCTGCTACTACTGAAGAAAGGGCATCGTTTCCATGGGATACCGGAGCGCCAAAAATAGCCATAATCGCATCTCCGATATACTTATCTACCACCCCGTTCCGATCCATAATGATATTGACCATAATCGAAAAATACCGGTTTAGAGAATTGACCAATTCATCTGGGGCCATACGTTCGGAGATGGTGGTAAAACTGCGGATGTCTGAGAATAGAATCGCTATTTCCCGGTTATTACCGATGAGCATTTTTTCAGGATTGATAAAAACTTCTTCAATCACGTCCTTGGGAACATACAACTGAAACACATTGCGGATCTTCATTTCCCGTTTCTGCGCCACTGCAGCATCAAACGCGTACTGCTTAACCTGTTCGTAGGCAGCAGAAAGGCTCTGCAGCATCCGATTAAAGGTTTCGGTGAGCTGCCCGATCTCATCATTGTAATACACGGTCACCGATTCATTCAGGTTATTGGATTGTATGATGTTCCGCATGGTTTTAACCAAGGCTTCCATAGGTTTGGTTAAATACTGAGCCATAATACAAAGGATGAAAATACCCGCGATCAGGGTACCTATAAAGATATACAGGGTGGTTCTAAAAATCTGTTCTACGGTTCCGTAAAACCGGCTCCGTTCTTCGGTAATAAAAAGCTGCCAGGAAAAGGGGCCAAAGGGGATGGTATAGGCGACTCGGGTAATTCCCCCCACTTTTATGGTGATGAAGTCCCGGCTGTTTTCTGCGCTATAGCTGAGGAGGGCTTCCTGTTCTTCCGGCAAAAGGGACCCTGGCCCTACGATCATGTCTACCATACCCTGCGCATCTAAGGCAAAGATGACTTGGGTATCACTCCTTAGGATCCCCTGGGCAAAACTTTCCACCGCGAGTTTAGCGGCCTTTTCCATCAGGGGATCCCCGGTTACGTTGTTATCCACCAGGAGATTCCATTGACCATCCGCATAATTCCTGACTTCTTCGGCCATAAAATTCAGAAAATCAACGGCCACACCCTTAACCGCAGTGGTGGCAAACAAATAGGAAGAAATCCCCACCATGACCACTGCAACCGTTAAAAGCGGCAACACCACCAAAAGTATTTTGACCCTAATCTTCACCTATTCAATATAGTAAAGAAGCCACTCATGCTCAATACATAAAACCATTCCCCCACCCTCGGTTAGTTTTAGGAAAGCCTCAGTTATGCGCATTAATGGATTGATTACGCCGTTGTAGCCTCTTGTACAGGGTATTTTGTTTTACGATATCTGCCACATTGGAGGTATACATCTTATTATCCACCACCTTTATGAAGGTACTCTCGCTTAGCAGTCTCTGTAAGACAGAAGAGGTATTTTCCGGAGATATCCTCACCATAGCAGCAAGTTCTTTAGGTCCGAAATCAAAGGTATACGAAGAATCCGACCCCATGGATACCCGGTTCTTTTCAAGATCCGTGAGCAGCGCATCATATATACGGGCTATAGGATCGCTAATGCAGGTATTGGCCAACTGTTTGTAACTGACCCATAAGCGTTCAGCCAGGAGCTTGGTCAAGCGGGTGATAATCTGGGGATTGGTTTTAGCCATGTGCTGAAAATTTTTCAAACTTACCGTCATCACCGTACAATCTTCATAGGCTATAGCATTTGCCGACCGGGGCTTGGATTCAAGTAAGGCCATTTCCCCAAATATATCCGTTGGTTTAAGCACTGCCAGGAGTACTTCATTGCCATTGGTAATTTTGGTGATCTTTACCGAGCCACTCTGGAGGATAAAGAGTTCATCCCCTGGTTCTCCTTCGGCAAACAGGATGGTATCCTTAGTATACGTTCTGCTTACTTCGGTTTGGTTGAATGCAAAGGAATCCGGGTTAATATAAGCCTTAAGCGCCTCCATCCGTTCTGTTGCCTTCTGTATATAAGAGCCTTGGGGATAGCAGGTACGGTACTGATGATACGCATAATAAGCCTGAGTATGCGCCCTATGGTTATCATAGAATTCCCCGGTATTAAAGAGCACCAAACCATCCTCTCCTTCTTCATTGGCTCTTTGCTTCAAAGCAAACTGGGCTAGGGTTTCATTTAAATACCGCATACGCTGAGAAAAGTACAGGATAATCTTCATAGCGATGGGGGTGTTATACTGGACCAATCCCTCAAACTGGCTCTTTGAAACGGAGATGAGCACCACATCGGTGAGGGCCTGAGCAGTTTCGATATGACTATGCGTGGACATAGTTGCAATGACCCCAAAGAAATCACCGGGGCAAAGGATACCCCCCTCTTTTTTAACTACATCGGTTCCGTTGATGAGCCGCACCTGTCCTTCACAGATGATAAAGAACCGCTTGGCAGGCTGCGGCCCTTCGAAAATAATATACGCGTCTTTCTTAAATGTCGCTAAGGTTATCTGCGGTTTTTCTGCCATTATGTCCCCTCATAATCAATAGAGGCTCTTGCAAAACCCGGTTAGTTTTGCATCGGCTCTTGCAGTTTCCCGCCTAAGGGCTGGGAAACATACCTTTTTAAGCGGAGGCTCTTACAAAACGTTAATTTTGCAAGAGTCTTAATTACATCTTATACTATCCCATATCTTAGGCTATTTCAATCTGACAATAAAAGGACTACAGCCCAGGTTTGATCCCGATCCAGGGAAAGCTCCCCCAGGACCTCAGCAGGTTCCCTATTGAAATCCCGTAAATAAAGAGGTAATAATCAAATAGAGAGGAAGCATAATTATGTATGAATATATTACCACGGGAACTTGTTCAACAAAGATTCGGTTTAATATACGGGATAATAAAGTTCATGATCTGGTCTTTGAGAATGGCTGTAACGGGAATCTTAAAGCCATTTCCATCCTGGTAGAAGGTATGGAAACCGGGGAGCTTATCAAACGGCTCAAAGGTATCCAGTGTAATGGCCGGCCAACGTCGTGCGGGGATCAATTAGCTACGGCGGTAAGCAAGGTTCTTCATCTTCAAGAGAAACAAGAAAAACAAGCCTTAACCGGCTGAGGGGGGTCAAACCAGTTCTTCTTGTTAACGTAATAGTTGAGCCAGTCAAAACTGAGACGGGTTTTGACTGGCTCTTGTTGTTTCCACCCCTGAAGCCCGGCGGCCCTGGAAGCTTATCCCTATGGGCTTGAAAAACCTATCAAGAAAATGGACAATACCCATACGGAATTGGGTAGAGCAGCAGGTAAAAACGCAATTCCTTATATAGCAATAACGTGCGTTTCGATGGGATAATTATGCAAAGACGCTCTTGAGAGATAAAAGGCACCGCGTTTTTTATAAAGAGCCTCAAGAAGGAGCATTATATGAGAAGTGATAGGGTAACGAAAGGGATTGCCCGGGCGCCCCACCGGTCCTTGTTTAAAGCCCTGGGCTTTATTGATGAAGAATTGGCAAGGCCCCTCATCGGTATTGCGGTGGCACAAAGCGAGATTGTGCCCGGGCATCTGCATTTGGACTCCATTGCCCAGGCCGCGGCAGCGGGGGTACGTTTGGCCGGGGGAGTTCCGGTTCGGTTTCCGGTGATCGGTGTGTGCGATGGGATTGCTATGGGCCATGAGGGGATGCGGTATTCCCTGGCAACCCGGGAACTCATTGCGGATTCTATCGAATGTATGGTCATGGCCCATGGTTTCGATGGCCTCATCTGTATCCCCAACTGTGATAAGATTGTTCCGGGGATGCTCATGGCAAGCGCCCGGCTCAACGTGCCTGCGGTCTTTGTCTCCGGCGGCCCTATGTTGGCAGGCCGGAAAGACGGTAAACCCCTGACCTTTACCACGGTGTATGAGGCGGTAGGTGCAGTCGTTGCCGGCACAATGGACCAAGCAGAGCTGGCAGCCCTGGAAGAAACCGCATGTCCGGGCTGCGGGTCCTGTTCAGGGATGTTCACCGCGAATTCCATGAACTGTGTTACCGAAGCCTTAGGCATGGCCCTGCCCGGGAATGGTACAATCCCTGCGGTCATGGCTGAACGGCTACGGCTGGCCAAGAAGACCGGGCTTGTGGCCCTGGAAGTGGTGAAGCAAGACATCCGGCCCCGGTCGATCCTCACTGAAAAAGCCTTTATGAATGCCCTGGCCCTGGATATGGCCCTGGGCTGTTCCACTAATACCGCGCTACACCTACCGGCCATTGCCCATGAAGCGGGATGCATGCTGAATCTTGATCTTTTGAACCAGGTCAGCGCAATAACCCCGAACCTCTGTAAGCTGGCCCCGGCCAGTTCGATGCCTATCGAAGAACTCCATGGTGCAGGAGGGGTTCCCGCGGTGCTGGGAGAACTGGCAAAAAGAAACCTCATTACCCTGGACGCGCCTACGATCTATGGGGTCCTGGGGGACAGCGTCAAAACCGCGGTAAACCGGAATACCGCCATTATCCGGCCCATTGATAATCCCTATTCCCTCACCGGCGGACTTGCGGCCCTCAAGGGAAATCTGGCCCCCGATGGTTGTGTGGTCAAACAGAGTGCGGTGGCCTTGTCAATGGTGAAGCATCGTGGACCTGCCCGGGTCTTTGACGCTGAAGAAGCTGCGTTCGATGCCATCATGGGCGGGAATATCAAGCCAGGAGAGGTGATAGTCATCCGGTATGAGGGGCCTCGAGGCGGACCAGGTATGAAGGAAATGCTGGCCCCGACTGCAGCCTTAGCCGGTATGGGCCTGGATGATAAGGTGGCCCTCATCACCGACGGCCGGTTCTCCGGGGCTACTAAGGGAGCGGCCATTGGTCATGTCTCCCCAGAGGCTGCAGAGGGCGGCCCTATCGCGCTCGTCGAGGAAGGGGATATGATCGTCATCGACATTGTAGGCAGGACCATCCACCTTCAGGTGGCAGCCGAGGTACTCGAAGCGCGCAGAGCTGCCTGGAAGCCGCTGCCCCCCAAAGTACAGACCGGCTATTTGGCCCGGTATGCCCGGCAAGTAGGTTCCGCAGCTACCGGGGCCATCCTGCGGGAATAGCAGGAATACGGGAATATCAAAGTTAAGGAATAAAAATGATGCAGTATACAGGCGCAAGGATTCTCGTGGAGGCCTTGATTGAACAGGGCGTTGATACGGTATTTGGATATCCGGGAGGCGCGGTGTTGTTTATTTATGACGAGTTATACAAACAAAAAGACCGGATCCGGCATATCCTGGTGAGCCATGAACAGCACGCAGCCCACGCAGCAGACGGTTATGCCCGATCTACGGGCAAGGTGGGGGTGTGTATTGCCACCTCTGGTCCAGGTGCCACGAACCTGGTAACCGGTATTGCCACCGCGGCTATGGATTCGTCTCCTTTAGTGGCCATCACCGGCAATGTGGGGACTGCCCTCCTGGGTAAGGACAGTTTTCAGGAAGTGGATATTGCAGGCATTACCATGCCCATTGTCAAACACAACTGGATCGTCAAAGAGGTGGGCGAACTGGCTGAGATTGTACGAGAGGCTTTTCTGGTGGCAGCCTCAGGCAGACCCGGGCCGGTACTCATTGATATCCCCAAAGACATTACCGCGTGCCTGGGACCCTGGATTCCCCAAGTCAAAACCCAGGGGATTCCTGATGGTACCCGCCGCGCCAGGGCCTTGCGGCTTACCCAGCGGATTGAGGAAGCTACCTTTACCGATGCGGATATAGCCCAGGCCGTAGCCATGCTCACCCAGGCAAAGCGGCCGGTGATCTACGCGGGTGGAGGGGTGATTCTTTCCGGTGCTTCAGAAGAACTCCGCCGTCTGGCAGAGCAGCTTCATGCACCGGTCGCGGTAAGCCTCATGGGGGTTGGGGCTATTCCCTTTGATCATCCCTTATATACCGGGCTTTTGGGGATGCATGGAACCGTAGCGTCTAACCGAGCCGTGCAGCAAGGGGATCTCCTGGTGGCCATTGGCGCCCGGTTTTCCGAACGGGTTACCAGTTGCTCGGATACATTCGCCCCAGACGCCCGGATCCTGCACTTGGACATTGACCCTGCGGAGATCAACAAAAACATCAAGGTCGAAGCCTGGGTGGTGGGGGATATACAAAAGATCCTCACCCAGGTGCTGGATAGGCTTCCCCTCATGCCGGAAACTGCCTGGAAGCAGGATATTGAAACCTGGAAGACCCTAGTTCCCCAGGCCAATAAACCAGATGCAGGTTCCAAAGACCTGCATCCCCGATTTATCATTGAGAAAACCGCCCAGGCCCTGGGAAGAGATGCCCTGGTAGTAACCGATGTAGGGCAGCATCAGATGTGGACTGCCCAATTTTACCCGATTACCCAAGCCCGGAGCTTTATCAGTTCCGGGGGGCTGGGGACTATGGGCTTTGGTCTGGGCGCTGCAGCAGGGGCGAAGATCGCCAACCCTGATAAGCCGGTAGTGCTCTTTACCGGGGACGGTTCCTTTAGGATGAACTGCGGGGAACTGGCGACCCTTGTTGCCTACCAGATTCCGGTGCTTATCCTGATCCTAAACAACCGGGTCTTAGGGATGGTCAGACAATGGCAAACGCTTTTCTACGAGGGACGGTACGCCGAGACCATCCTGGATCGTCCGCCAGACTTTGTAAAACTTGCCGAGGCTTATGGTATTGCAGGTTACCGTGCAGAGGATGCGGAGGTGTTTACGGAGGTCCTGGGGAACGCGGTACAGGAACTTCGCACGGGTAAGCCTGTACTGATTGATGCGCGTATCCCCTGTGACGAAAAAGTGCTGCCTATGGTTCCTGGGGGCAAGCCGCTTGACGAGCAGCTATGGTGAGGCCCTGGTTTGGCCTTGTGCTCAGTTTACTGCTGCTGGGGGGCTGTTCCTCTGCACCTAAGCGGCCTGCAGCGACGGTTACGATCAAGAACATGGTTACTACCCAGTTGGATCTGGTGCATAACGCAATGGATCAGGGGAATTATGAGCAGGCCTTGGTCCTGCTTGAGGAGGCCCGCCGCCTTGCAGTGAGCACGGATGATCCTGAACTGCTCATTCGGGAAGGGCTTGCACGGGGGACTATTTTGTACACCCTGGGCCGTTCTGAAGAGGCGGATGCGGTTTGGAACCATGCCTTAGCCGAAGCAGAACTGGCCGGTGAAGCGGAGCTTGCCGCGATAGTGCGGATTTATAAGGCTCGAAGTATGCTCCTGAGCGATGGTACTACGGCAGATACGGTCAAAGCCCAGGTATACACCGAGCTTGGGGCCATAGGATCCGATAAGCTCTCCCTGGCTTTGGGCTGGACTGTTATCGGGCTGGCGGAAAAGGAACTACGCCGGTGGGCTGAGGCGGAAGGGGCCGTGCAGAAAGCTCTGGCTATCCATGAAAAGGACAACTACTTGGAACAGGCCGCGTATGACTGGTTTCTTATTGGATCGATCCGTTCTATAGCCGGTCAGTACGAGCGGGCCTTGGATGCCTTGGGAAAGGCCATAAGGTTTGACCGCCGGGCAGAGAACTCCTATGGGCTTGGGAAAGATTGGCAGGCTCATGGGGATGTATGCAAAAAAATGGGTAACCTTGACGCGGCGGCAACAGCATACCGTCGCGCCGCGGCTATTTTTAGATCCATTTTTTTGGAACAAGAAGCGCTCCAGGTTGAAGAACGGCTTATCCCGTGATCCGGTGCCATACACAAAGGAGGATGGTATGCCCGTCTTGGTACTCATAGAAATTGTTATATCTCTTGGTTTGGGCGGTTTTGTCGGTTGGATTACCAATGTGCTTGCCGTTAATATGCTGTTCAAAAAATACTGGAAATGGGGTGGGGTAATAGAAGCGCAGTATGACAAATTTATTATCAATATGTCCCAACTGGTAGAAACAGATCTGGTCAATGGAAAAACGCTCCTCACCGAATTTAATGCACCCCCTTTTAAGCAGGTGCTTCATCAATGGATTGAAGATATACTACGGAAAGAGCTTCCTGAAAATTCAGGCGCGGTCCGGTTTGCCGCAATCCCCGGTATTGAAACAACCGTAACGCAACTGGTTGATTTACTAGAAAGCATAGAACCCAGTTTGCTGCCAGGTCTGTTTGCGGAACTGGGCACCAAGGAAGTCAAAACCCTCGTATCGCAAAAACAGTATGCGTATATTATTAACAAAAATGTGAGTACGCTTATGGCCAATGGGGAGACCTATCAGCACGCGCTCAAGCATATCCTCTTGGTGTTTTTAGAAGGGAAAAGTATAAAGAACCTCATTTCAGAAGGGGCGCTGCGACAGATCGGAAAAAACAGCGGTGCTATAATCAGGAACCTCAATTTTGCTGATTTTGACGAGACGAGTAATACTGCTTATGAGCAATTACTGGCTGCTATGGACATTGATAGGGTAATACGGACCTTACAGCAGCAATTAGAAGCCAAGAAGCTGATTGATTTCGTTGATAATCCCCGGGATTTTTCCCATGCGTTGCTTACCCGTCTGGTAGATTTTACCCACGCTGCAGAAGGTCAGGAGGTCTTACATGAAATAATCAAGGATTTTCTTAGTGCGGCACGGCGTATTGACGTGAAACTTGCCGAGGTGGTAGATCCTTCGGTTCAAGAGGGTATCCTTACCTTTTGTACCAACCAGATGCCCGGCATCATTAACGGGATTATTGGTTTTATCTACAGCAGCCGGACTGAAATCGAAGCTATTATCAATGCCACGGTTGATAAGCAACTAGGTAAAACCTTTGGTGGTAAGATTGGGAAATTTTTTAAAGATCTGTTTATTGGAAATCTCGCGCATAAAGTCGATGTGATTGAAAAGATAGCTCATACGGTAAAAGAACATGAGCAAGAAGCGGGTAAAGAACTTACGTGGCGGCTTATTACGTTGTTACAAACAAAAACCATTGGTGAAATCATCGGGATGATCCAGGACTCAGGTCTGGTCAAGGTACAAGGCATCGTTGATCTTATCAATTATAATCTGAAAGCACTACCTAAAAAAGAGGTAAAAGTGCTCGATGATCTGCTTGAAAAGCGGATTGGGGACTGTTTCGGCAGTATCGATCTTGCTTTTATAACGACCGATCTGCTTCCCAAGGTCTTTACTACGATTAAGCAGGACTATTTGTTTACCGACCGGTTCAAAGAGGATATTTGTCCCCTTGTTAATGCAAAGATCCTGGAACTATCCCAGTACGCCCTATCGGATATGGTTGATATACAGGCTATACCGCTTACCCTGCATGAAGCAGGCATAAAAAATAGTCTATTAAACGCGTGGGAAACCCTAGCCAATATAAAAATCAAGGATATGGTGGGGGATCAAGTAGCAAAGCTCTCTATTACCAAAGAAACCTGGTTAGGCTTATGGGACCGTCATAAAGGACGGGACCTTAATCAGCTCTACCAGGCAATCCAGAACAATGCAGCGTATACGAAAATAGCCGAATGGATCCTTACCGTCATTAACCAGAACCTCGATACGCTTTTAACCGGAACGATTTCAAAGGTTGTCGCAGATGAATTGACCCAATTAAAGCCCCATGAGATAAATACCATGGTACAGGATTTCATGGGAAAAGAGATGAAATCCATCAATATATTAGGGGCAATCTTAGGTGCGCTGGTCGGTGGGGTTTCGGCCTTGGCAGTCTCGTTTATGCATCTTCCTAAAACGTTTATCTGGTGGATCCTGGGGGTATATGGCGGTATCTTTGCCCTGGTCGGCATTGGAACCAACTGGCTCGCGATTAAAATGTTGTTCAGACCCTATAAGGCGCTTTTGAAAGGTGCACGGTTTCCGCCCTTTCTTGGGATTGTGGCTGCCCGTAAACCGGAGTTCGCCAAAAACATCGCCCATTTTGTAAAAACCAGAATGCTCGCAGAAGATGCCTTAAAACAACAGTTTATCAAGAATCAGGAGACGGTTAAAAAGAGCGTATATACCTTGGTCTCTGATGAGAACTATGGGGTTATTGATACGATATTTCAAGATGAAGCGCGGTTGGATAGTATTGCTCAAGGGGTTTTCCTGGGTATGCAAGCCTATATCACAGAACACCGGGCAGAAATAGCCGCAATCCTTGCAGCAAGAATAAAACAACTGGTAGCTGAACGTAAACTTGATGCTCTGATTCCTGAATTACAAAGGCTTATCGTAAAAAAATTACAACCTGGTACTATTGCTTCAGTTATCCATAAAATGATACAAAAGGAAATCCCGGGAAAACAGCTCAATGCGTACCATAAAACTATAGAACGGTTTTTGGATATGCATCTTAAAACATTGACTGAACGTATCATTGAAGAGGTAAGCAAGGGTATTACCGTAAACCAGGTTAAAAATTTTATAGATCAATACCATGAGCAATTTGTATCGTATAGCAGCACCCATACCCTTGCAGACTTGGCAGGAACCGCACGTATCAGGGATTTTTCCCAGAACATTACTGCACAAATCAAGCCCTTGTTCCATGATGCTATTAGGCCGATAGTTAGATACATAGAAAAACAGGAACTTAGTCCTGACCTAAGCTTACGGAATCTGTTTAACGGTGCTATTCCCGGGATTCTTGAGAAAAACATGGCGTATATGATAGATATACTATGCCGTGAAATGAGAAAAACAAAAGAAAGCCTGGTAACCTCTATAAAAGATGCCATGCCCTTTTATACAATCCCTTGGAAAGGACAGGTTGATCCTATTGTTACTGCCCTGCTTGATCGTGAACTCCCGGAATTTTTAAACAGAAAGCGGGATCATTTATTGCGTATTACCAACACTCTATTGGATAACCGGCTCTCGAATTTAGGATTTAACAACCACGCGCTGAAAATTGAAACAATCGAACGCACGGTTGCCGGGATTCTGGATTCCCCATACATCCAAGAAGGGGTAAGCCAATTGGTTACCATAGTCATGAGGCAATTTACCCAGATCCCCTTGAAGACCCTCCTTGGCCTTATCAATATCCACCACATCCAGGATATAACCCGTATCCTTGATCCCTTGTTGATAACTGGGGTTTCTTATGTCAAGGAAAACCTATCACGATCAGAAGTAATTGAAGTCATCGCAACATTGATAAAAACAATACTCCTGGATAGCCTCAAAGTCATTCCCGTAGCAAATGTCGTAAAAGATATTGACCTAGAAAAAGAACTGTACGGCTTTGTTAGCCTTCTTACCCAGGATCAAACCGTGATGACTGAAATTGCAAGGCTTATAGAGGATATCCTCTTTACGGTGTGTAGGGATCCTTCCTTTTATGATGAAGCGACCTTAGCGCATGATATGGCTGATTTTATTGCTCATCTTGATCAAGATCGGAGTTGGGACCGCTTGGAGGTCATACTGATGCCTGCTTTCAAGGAATTTTTCGTAAAACTCAACAGCGTAATCACCCCTGAAACTAAAGACCAGATCTGCGACCATCTTATTTCCGCGATGATAAGTGGAGGTATCGATAACTTTAGCCGTATTATGCAAAGTATTAATGTGGATTTTGTGGTTCAGCGGGAGATCAATGCTATGCATCCCCGAGGTATAGAAACCTTATTTAACAAATTCGCCGGTACCTATTTTACAAAAATTATCCTCTATGGCTGGATTGGTTTATTTGGCGGTATACTGAGCTATCTCATCAGTTATGGTCTTGGAAAAGTTATTAAGTAAGCTTTTGGGAAGGCCTTTCTTCTGCGTTGTCAATGCGTCGCTGTTGCGCTTGTTTTCGTTGTTCCCGGCGCTGATCCCGCAGCGACATATACACTATCCATGCGATGAACAAGAGCCAGAGTATCGCCATTATCAAGATCGGGGTAGACTTGACTACCTTAACCGGTACCGGTTTTTCAGGGGGAATCTCGGTAAGAGGCTTGGTGTTTAGGGTTACCGTGGGTTCGCTGAATAGGATATATAAACTCACCAGTACCGCAATCCCGATAAGGATAAGGGCAATGACCGCAGTTCGTTTGATAAGGGGACTTGAGCCCTTGGAAAGGGCAAAATAGACAATCAGGATAAAAAAACATACAGACACCACAATAAGAAGCCTTACCATAACAGCATCCTACACTCCTTATTCCTTGAGCCGCTTTCATAGGACCGTAGGTCCGCACTAACCGTGGTTTGAACGCGGCACTACGAGCTATCCATTCAATTAAACCTGAAAAACATCACATCCCCATCCCGGACAATATAGTCCTTCCCTTCGATACGGTATTTACCTGCTTCCTTGATCTTTGCCTCAGTTCCGTACCGGAGTATATCTTCATAAGCATAAACTTCAGCCTTGATGAACCCCTTCTCAAAATCCGTATGAATAGTCCCGGCTGCTTTGGGGGCCGTATCCCCGGTGTGGATGGTCCATGCTCGACATTCATCCACTCCTGCAGTGAAAAAGGTCGAAAGTCCGAGCAGCCGGTAGGCTGCCTGGACCAAGGCGCTCAAACCTGATTCAGGTAAGCCTAAATCCCGTAAAAAGGCCCGTCGTTCTTCCGGGTCTTCAATACCCGCGAGTTCCGCTTCAAACTTACCGCAGATAATCACCCCTTCGGAACCTTCAGCATGGGCCCGTTGTTGTACCGCGCTTACCAAAGGACTGCCCTGTCGGATCCCTGCCTCGTCCACATTACACACGTAGATCTGGGGTTTCATGGTGATAAAATGACAATCGTAGATTACGGCTTTTTCATCATCGCTTAACAGAACCTGCCGAGCTGGTCTGCCCTGTTCCAAGGCAGCGCTGATTTTATCCAGTACGGCAAGCACCATCTCCGCTGCCTTCTGTTCCGCCTTAGCTTGCACTTTGAAGCTGCGTTCCGCCCGATCCCGGCGCTTTGCCAAGGTATCCAAATCAGCCAAGGCCAATTCAATAGCAATCGTTTCCATGTCCGATTGGGGATCGATCCGATTATCTACATGGATTATATCCGGATCTTCAAAACACCGAACCACGTGGGCAATGACCCCTACTTCCCGGATATGGGCAAGGAACTGATTACCCAGACCTTCACCCTTTGAAGCACCCCTGACTAGACCTGCGATATCCACAAATTCCACCATTGCGGGAATGGTACGCTGGGGTTTAAAGAGTTCAGCTAACTTGGTAAGCCGTTCATCCTCCAGATTGACGATACCCACATTGGGCTGGATCGTACAGAAGGGATAATTTGCTGCCTCTGCCGGAGCGGAGCTGAGGGCTGAAAAAATCGTAGACTTGCCCACGTTGGGAAGCCCTACTATACCGCAATTAAGAGCCATACTTCTATTGTACCTGGTTGCCCCTTCATGGTCAACACAAGGTCTGGCCTTGTCAGCAGTGAGCCTGCCTCTTTCCTAGTACCCCTAGCTTATGGTATCTTGGGGATATGAATAAACGGGCGATCCGGGCAGATGCGCTCTTATTGCTGACCTCTTGTATCTGGGGTTTTGCTTTTGTAGCCCAACGGACGGGCATGGAATATATGGGGCCTTTTAC
>JAISGE010000162.1 GCA_031263265.1 Treponema sp. | reverse complement strand
CCGGATAATTGCCGATTTTATATTCGCCATATCTCTTTACATAATAAGGCTGACTGTTCACTGGAATATAATGCACCTGAGCGCCTATCCCATTTGCCTTTAGTTTATTCATAACCTGTGAACGGGACGTGCCGATTTTCTCAAAATCTAGTTGTAATACATATAAATGAAAACAGCTATCGACATTCTTTGCTTCGTAGGGAATAGTGATATATGGAACATCCGCAAACGCCATATTATACCGGTTTACAATTTCCCGGCGCCGCTGCTTAAAGAACGATAACCTTG
This sequence comes from Treponema sp., assembly GCA_031263265.1. Lineage (GTDB taxonomy): Bacteria > Spirochaetota > Spirochaetia > Treponematales > Breznakiellaceae > JAIRLU01. The sequence continues at coordinate 24,714 of JAISGE010000162.1, read as the reverse complement.
ATAACTGACTGCGTCCCAAAGCAGCCTGCATATCGGTCATACGGTTATTCCCGCCAAGGCTTTGCATTTCATAATACCACGGTCCCGGATTCCTGCTTAATTCGGATTCATCCTTTGTTATACCGATTGTCCGTAGTTTTAATAGCCGTTTATATAAGGTTTCATCATTAGTGGTTATTGCGCCGCCTTCTCCTGATGTTATGGTTTTTACCGGGTGAAATGAAAAAACCGTCATATCAGCCTTGTGGCAGCATCCTACAGGTTTTCCATCGGCGTAATAGGATCCGATGGCATGGGCGGCATCTTCAATAATATATAAATCATGCTTTTCCGCAAGTTGTTTTATTGCGTCAATATCAACTGCTTGTCCCGCAAAATCTACGGGAATAATCACTTTTGTTTTATTAGTTATGTTCTTGTTAATTTCTTCAGGAGAAATATTATACGTCTTTGGATCTATATCGGCAAATATTGGAATAAGATTATTGGTTACCAGACAATTTGCGGAAGCCACAAAGGTAATCGGCGTAGTAATTCCTTCCATGCCTTCCTCTATTTCCAGCGCCGCAACCGCAATATGCAGACCCTGAGTCGCGTTTGATACCGCTACGCAGTATTTTGCGCCGCTTACCTGTTTTATCGCGTCTTCAAAGCCGGCAATGGCGGGGCCTTGCGTAAGGTAATCAGACCGCAAAACGGTTTCAACCGCTTTTATGTCGGATTCATCTATCCATTGTCTGCCATAGGGAATAAAATGATTCATATCATTATTTAGCATTTCTATTTTTCATATAATTCTATAATTCCGATGTGCTTACTATAAAGCGCCCAATTTACCTTTATTTAAAACTATCCATTCCCTCAGTTCATGGATGGTCATCCATTCTTTATTGTTATCTGATGAATAGGTAAAATCTTCTGACACACGTTTTCCATCTTTTATCCGCTGTTGATCTCTACTCCAGTTATTAATCTGTGGGAGTATCTTGTAATGCTTATCATATTCATACGTGTATGCTGCATCCTCAATACCTATCATTTGTTCATGCAGTTTTTCTCCAGGGCGTATGCCGATAACCTTTTGTTCCGCAGTTTCTAAAACGGCATGGGCAATATCCGACAATTTCATAGAAGGAATTTTTTTGACATATATTTCTCCGCCTTCCATATCATCAAAAGCGTGCCATACTAATTGAACCCCCTGTTCAAGAGAGATCATAAAGCGGGTCATCCTTTCATCGGTTATAGTAAGTATTCCTGTCTTTGATTGCTCTATAAAAAAAGGAATAACCGAACCACGAGACCCCATTACGTTTCCGTAACGGACAATAGCGAAACGGGTATTTTTTCTTCCCGCGTAAAAATTACCCGCAATAAAAAGCTTGTCGCTGCATAATTTTGTAGCTCCGTAAAGATTAACCGGCTGGCTTGCTTTATCGGTACTTAGCGCCACACAGCGTTTTACCCCCTTGTCTATGCAGGCGTCAATAAGATTCATTGCGCCGTGTACATTGGTCTTAACACATTCAAAGGGATTATATTCAGCAGTAGGGACAATCTTTGTGGCGGCGGCATGGACTACGTAATCCACCCCATCAAGCGCGCGGTATAAACGTTCACGGTCCCGTACATCGCCGATAAAAAAACGAACCCGTTCATCTCCCTGAAATTTCTTTGCCATTTGCCATTGTTTCATTTCATCGCGAGAATAGACAATCAATTTCTTGGGATTAAATTTCGCAAGAGTCATAGGAACAAAGGTATTGCCAAATGAACCGGTCCCGCCGGTTATGAGTATCGTGGAGTTAGTTAACAATGTATTATCCATCCTTAATTAAGATATTTTTAGTATTAAAAGTTGCGCCGGCAAAGATGAATAGTAATAATTGATAATTATTTAAAGCATAAGGTCTTTGCCAAGTTAAAAATATAGTCTGCTTTTTCTTGAATAACCCAAACTAAGATAAAAAATATAAGCAGGAATAAACTTATAAGTCCATTCATAAATATGAAGATTTTATACGAACTATTCTCCAATGACAATTTTTTGCTAAATATTTCTTCCTATCATCATTTGATTCCTCATATTTATCTAACACTTCATTAATACAATAATTATTTGCCAAGGATTTCGGTCAAGCGAACATTTCTTACATCCCCCATTACCTTTGCCATCTTTTGTAAATATAACTTGAACATACGGATCATCTAATCCTAAAAAATGTTCAAAATTTGTAACTGTTCACGACTATTAGACTTGATTTATGAAATTCGGGAATAGACTATCACCAAAATACATGGACAAACAGCATCTCAGATATTTCATTACGGAAATGTTTTGCATACCGCATCTCGGTAAAACCAGGCAATCAGCTGTCCAAAGAGGCAAAAAATAACCACCAGTACAAATGCGACATAAAAAGAAAAACTAAAAATATTATTAACTTCATTACCGGTTAATGTTTTATCCTGTATAGTGAAAAACGTAGTGAATACAGTAACTATAGCGACTATTCCATAGTCCTTAGGCGTCAATATTCGGGAGAGGATAGCGGTAAAAACAATATTTAATAGTATACCGGCTTCAATACCGCATTTATCAAAACCGCTTTTTTTATTGATATATCAGGCATAAAGATTCAGATGGTGATTATAAATAATATCCGTGTATTTTAATAAAATCAAATTCCGCACAGCATGTAAACCGACTATGTTCTGTCCCCAAAGTACCGTACTCCAATTTCTTCAACCGTTAATAGTCGTGAAACATACGGTACGGTAATAAACGGTATGATTATTTGATATGAAAGATTGTAAAGATAATTCTTTTTCAAATATTTTTCCAGCATATTCGCGTATATGGGTTTGACACTAAAAATAAAATTATATCTGTAATAAAAATAGAATAGCTATACTACTATCAACAAAAGAATAACATAAATACCGTATACACCCTTGTGAGCCGTAACATCATCAATTGTGTATATCGGACGCTGTAGTAGACATCCACACTATAGGCATAATTCGCTTGAAAAGAATGTCTACTACAGTCTTCGTATTGATGATACGGTTACCCATGAGAAAACACAAAAACAATCTATGTTATGTATTACTATACTATTTTTTATTGGGGGGGGGGGGGGGGGGGGTACTAATTCATTATGGTATAAGGAATTATAAACCATCATAACCGTGATACTACCTTTTTACCGTGGTATCAAAACTACCACGTCTGTTTTTTTTAACGTCTCAAGACGCTGTTCAAAGAATCATCCATACAAGATGAATTTCTTCCATACTCCATTGTAATATACAATAGCACTTTTATTTTTATTTGTCTAGCCTGTAGGCAGAAAAAATAAAAAATAGTACCGCTCTATACAAGAAGGAGGCTGCTCGTCCTGAGCAGCCTCCTGGATTACCGAGCCTTACCTATGTCTAGTGATGACCGTGGCCCGCATAATGAATATGCAAATACTGATGTTCTTCGTGCTGATCCTTAAAGACATCCCCCTGCCATTCCTTCATAACCGGATTCTGCTCCACGCTGTTGAACGGATATTCTTTGTCTGCCAAGTACAGACCCCGGGCCCGTTCTTTCTTGACCTCCCAGTCTGCTGCTGGTTGACCACCTCCGCCAATACAGCCCCCAGGACAGGCCATGACTTCCACAAAGTCAAAGTGCTCACCTTCCTGAATCCGTTTAATAATGGCATCCGCATTGGCAAGCCCAGAAACCACCCCCACTTTAAGCGCTATATCCCCCAATTTTATGGTCGCGGTCTTGATACCATCCACCAGGGCGCCTGCCTTAGCATCAGCCTGAGGAAGCCCGCGGATTCCTGATTCTGCTATGGCCAAGTAATTAGCCGGAGTATTGAGTTTTAAGACCGAAAGGGCATAGCGAAGAGCCGCCTCCATAACCCCGCCGGAAACGCCGAAAATAACCGCAGCGCCGGTGGTATTGCCCCATTTACCCTCAATGGCCTCAGGCTCGATATGCTTGTAATCAATGCCCGCTTCCTTGATCATACGGATCAGTTCCTGGGACGTAAGGACAAACTCTACATGACGCTTGCCATTGGTCTGGAACTCAGGCCGGGCGCTTTCCCACTTCTTCGCCACACAGGGCATGATGGCCCCTAGAACGGCCGGTTCCGCTTCCTTCTGGAAGACCCCCGAGTACATGTGCATGGGACTCTTACAGGTGGAAACATGGGGCATCACTTCGGGGTGGTGCTTTTCCACATACTGAATCCACGCAGGACAGCACGAGGTAAACAGTGGCCAGGTCTGGGGGGTTTTAAGCCGTTCCAAAAGCTCGGTGGCCTCCTGGATGATGGTCATATCCGCGGCGGTGTTGGTATCGTAGACTTCATCGAAACCCAGCCTGCGAAGCGCCGCTACCATCTTACCGAAGGTGTTCTCATGAGGAGGAATCCCAAAAGCATTGCCCACGGCAACCCGGGTCGCGGGAGCTATCTGCACTGCCACCTTGGTTTTCTTATCGTCAATGAGCGCCCACACCCGCTTAGTCTCGTTCTTGACGGTAAGCGCACCGGTTGGACAAACCGCAGCACACTGACCGCAACCAACACAGATCGATTCCCCGATGGGCTTACCGCCCACGCAGGAAACTTCCATTTCCGAACCCCGATGGGAGAAGTCAATGGCCCCCACCTTTTGAATCTCGTTACACATCCGGATACAGCAGCCACAATCAATACACTTTGCCTTATCCTTGGTGATACAGAAGGATGTCTCGTCCAGGACGGGGACCGGATTATGCTGGGGATACCGAACGCCGGTAATACCGTAACGATCCGCGAAGGCTTGCAATTTACAGCGCTGGCTGTTATCACAGGTGGTACAATCCCGGCAGTGATTCGCCAAAAGGAGTTCCAGGATATTCTTCCGGTACATTCTGAGCTTTTCAGTATTGGTCTTGATGACCATGCCGGGCTTGGGAAGCAAAGAGCACGATGAATCCAGGGAGCTTCTTCCGGTCCGCTGGTCCACGATCTCCACCAAACACATCCGACAGGCGCCATAGATAGACAGTTCAGGGGTATAGCAGAACGCAGGAATATCAATGCCCGCTTTCTTGGCATGCTCCAGCACGTTCAAGCCCTTTTCAAAGTCGACGGCAACACCATCAATCGTAATAAACTGGTTGTCAGGCATCTTACGCCTCCTCTTTTATCGCGTTAAATTTACACTTCTCAAGACAACTGAAGCACTTAATACACTTGGATTCATCAAGCACATAGTATGCCTTCTTTTTACCTTCCAGAACCTTATCCTGTTGCGTGATGGCCCCGGCAGGACAGATCTTGGCGCAGGCACCGCAGCCGGAACAGTTATTCGGATCTATAGAGAGTTTCTTGAGTTTCTGACACTCCCCGGCGGTACACGTATGCTTATAGATATGGTCTTCATACTCGTTGCGGAAACGCTTTAGGGTGCTCATGACCGGATTCGGCGCGGTCTTACCCAAACCACAGAGGGCCGCCTTAGAAACCGTTACCGACAGTTCGTCCAAAAGCTCAATATCCCCCTCCTGACCTGCACCAGCTACGATGCGCTCTAGAACTTCAAGCATCCTGAGGGTTCCTTCCCGGCAGGGTACGCACTTCCCACAGGACTCTTTTTGGGTAAACTTCATGAAGAACCGGGCAATCTCGATCATACAGTTGGTTTCGTCCATGACCACTAAGCCGCCGGAACCGATGATCGCCCCAGCCTTGGGTACTGACTCAAAATCCAAAGGCATATCCAGGTCATCTTCGGTAAGACAACCGCCAGAGGGTCCGCCAATCTGCACCGCCTTAAACTTCTTGCCATTAAGAATACCACCGCCGATGTCGTAAATGATCTCCCGCAACTTGGTTCCCATAGGAACTTCGATAAGCCCGGTGTTGACGATCTTTCCGGTTAGAGCAAAGGTCTTGGTACCAGGACTCGTAGCGGGTCCAATACCCTTATACCAGGCCGCTCCCCTATTGATGATGAGGGGCACATTAGCGTAGGTTTCCACGTTGTTTAGGACGGTGGGTTTTTCGTAAAGCCCCCGTTCAGTGGAACGGTAACGTTTAACCCGAGGCATACCCCGTCGGCCTTCGATGGATCCCATGAGCGCAGACCCTTCCCCGCACACAAAAGCCCCGGCACCCCGGTAAATGGTCAGTTTGAAACTGAAGTCAGTTCCCAGGATATTATCCCCTAAAATCCCAAAGGCTTCTGCCTGAGCAATGGCAAGCCGCAGACGCTCTACTGCCCGAGGATACTCAGCCCGGACATAGATATAGCCCTGATTAGCCCCAATTGCCTTGGCAGCGATGAGCATCCCTTCTATCATCTGGTGAGGAATCCCTTCCATGACCGATTGATCCATGAATGCACCGGGGTCCCCTTCGTCGCCATTACACACCACGTATTTAGGCGACCCTTGGGCCTTGAGCGTATCCCCCCACTTTTGACCCGCAGGGAAACCCGCACCCCCTCGTCCACGGAGGTTGGAATCAGCTACTTCCTTGCATACTGCTTCAGGGCTCATATCAAAGAGTACCTTCTCAAAGGCGCTGTAGCCCCCTACCGCAAGGTATTCCTTGATGGATTCCGCGCTGATTTTGCCGTTTTGTTCCAGCACGATCCGGGTTTGCTTCTTATAGAAGGGAATTTCGTCCTTTTGGAGGATAGACTTCCCATCAGGACTCTTGAAGGCAAGCCGCTCCACCGGCTTTCCCTGCTTGATGGTTGTTTCGACGATCTCTTCCGCATCTTCAGGCTTTACCTTGGTGTAGAGCCAACCCTCAGGCTCGACCACCACGAGGACGCTTTGGTTACAAAAGCCAGGACAGCCGCCCTTTTTAAGGCCCACAGGATGGCCTGGTTCTTCCTTGAGTTCCAAGGAACAGGGAACGTTCTTCTCTTTGATGACTTCCACCAGCTTGTCGTAGACCGCCAGGGATCCAGAAGCAATACAACCGTTGCCCGCACAGACCAGGATCTTGTGTTGCTCCGCATCCAATGCTTTCTTATAGGTCTCCCGGGCCTGCTGTAAGGCCCCTCGATTCGTTAATTGTGCCATAGCTCCCCCTTACACCTTAGCCCGCAGTTCGCTGATGATTTCCGAAACCTGCTTAGGCGTTACATTGGCGTGTACCTTATCAGGAGCGCCGCTGGTACTCACCATCAGGGCCGGCGCCAAACTACATGCCCCCAGGCATGCCACGGTTTGCACGGTAAAGCTCAAGTCATCGGTAGTGATTTTCTTTTCAGAAAGCCCCAATTCCTTGCGGAACTGTTCCAAGTTGGGAAGAGACTTACGAACATGGCACGCAGTTCCATCGCAGACTTTGATAATAAACTTACCCTTTGGCTGCAAAGAGAAGTTCTCGTAGAACGTAGCCACCCCATAGATGCGGGCTTCGCTGACCTTAAGCTTATCCGCAATATAGGGAAAAATTTCCGGCGGCAGGTAGTTATAGCGCTCCTGCACACCCTGCAAAATGGGAATGATTGAGCCTGGTTTAGCTCCCCAGACCTTAATGACGTCGTCAATGACCCCATAATCAAATTGTGTACTCAATTTTACCTCTCTTTAGGGAGTATATCTCAGGGTTTCAAACGGCATCACCCGCTTGCCATACCTCTGTACACATAAAACTCCCTTATACACATGAGTGAGTTATAAAATCTCTGGAAATTTAGTTATTCCACCTCGCTATACATTGGCTATACGATTCATAGGAAATTGGGTTATTCCTTATACAGTGGTTTTATAATACCACCAGATTTTTTTTTTGGCAAGTTTTTTTAAGCCTGTTTTTTAACGTTATCTGCAATAAATCCCATAAAAACCGGTTGACGCATGTTCACCAAGAGCCATACCATCATGTATGCGTTTTGAACTAACTGAAGCATTGACCGATGATCTTTTGTTTTCCATGGAAGATCAGGAGGGGGATTTCCTCTTGGATACTCAGGACGGGGTGGTAGTAGAAAAGGGTACGGTGTTCAATGAGGATAATGGGGATAATGTGCATAGTGATACAAGAGGAAGTACCGGCCGTTATATAGCTTTGCCTGCATGGAATTCTGCTGACGGTTACCGGCTCATGGAACGGTTTGCTGCAGGATACAAGAACCCCTTGATCCGTACTGGATTGACCGCTGCCCTGGCTCAGGGGAAGGGCGTTTTCCGAGCCTTTAAAGATACCTTGAACGGTCATCCAGAAGCGGAAAAACGCTGGTTTGCCTTTAAAACCCGGGAAATGAAACTGAAAATTATCCGCTGGTATAATGCCCTGCGGGATGCATGGGGTTTAGAACGTATTGGTACTGAGCCTGAAGAAACCGATGACCTGGTACTGGAGGATTTTATGTTCCGAAAACCCCATTCCGAGGATACTGCTGCAGCCGCAGAACTACACCGCCGGATCTGTGAAGAAGAGAACCAAACAGGAGGGGCTTGTTTGCAAGAACCTCAGGACGCGTCTGGCGGCCTAGCCCTGGTGGTGGAAACCGGAGGGGGTGACTTTGCCGGATATATTGCCACCACCTGTATCGGGAAAACCCTATACATCCATGCTTTAGAGGTAACGCCTGAATACCGGGGACTGGGTATCGGGGAAGCCCTCTTTTCCCGGGTCCTGGACACCTTGGATCATGCTGCCATCTCCAGGGTAAGCATGGATCTGCCAGTGGAAGCAGAATGGTTTTCCCGGGTCCTGCTGCGGAAATCCTTCACGCCCTGGGTAACCCGGTATGGGTTGACCCTCAAAAAATCTGGATCATACCAGCATGAACACCAGGAGGCCGATAAAAGAAAGGGTTATCCCGATTCCAGCCCCTAAAAACAGGCAGGAGATGATTTCATACCGATACGCTTTGAAGGTATAGCCCTGGGCCAGTTTTTCAGGATTCCCGGGGATTGCCCCAAAAATCGCGCAGGGATCCCGGGGTTCCTGGGGCAGCGCATCCACCTCAGGGGCGGTTCCTTCAGGCAAACTCCCAAAGATATACCACCCGGTTTTGTGTTCCTCTGGTTCAGGGATCAGCAAGGGTATCTGATTTTCCGTGGCCTCAACGGGTAATGCATCGTAATAGACCCCCCGGTATGATTCGCCGTCAGGAAGCCGACACTCCCAAGTACCAGGGGTAAAGTATTTTAAGGGAAGCCGTGCTAAATCCCGGTAGGCTCTGAAGATCCGGGCCCGCCACCACAGTCTGCGGTAAAGGACGGTGCATAGTATCCCGGGAGGTACCAGGGGAAACAAGGGAGTAAAGAGAAAGATAAACGCGGTGATGCCGGTCAAGCGAAAGGCTGGCCGGGGTAGGAAGTAAGCGGCTATGAGGAGTAAAGAGAACGCTCCCAATATAAAGGCGTAGGGGGTTAAGGGATTCCAATATTCATTTCTATTCCGTCCTGCCCGGATGGTCCTAATCGTCAAGGCTCGATCAAGCCCGTCATAAAAAATAAGCAGCAACGGATGGTCCGGGGTAGAAACAAAGGTCCAGCGCTCATCCTGCAGAACCACTTTTCCTCCCACAAAGACCTTAGCTCCCTCGGCCAGGGAGGAAACCTGGTCCCAGCGGATCCGTTCAGGTACCTCTTCACTGGGATCAAAGGATTCGGGGATTACTCCCCCTTTGGTCATAGGAAGCAGGTAGGTATGGGCCCCTGCAAGGCTCACCGGTATGGTTAAGTTCTCGCTTCGGATCCACAGGGTATAGCCGTCGGTGGATTCAAAGCCTCCGATGAACCGGTAGAATCCCCCTTCCCCGGTGATATGCCGGTAGGCCTCATAGTCCAAGATGGGTTTCAGCCGGAGATCATCAAAGCGCTGCCTGAACAGCCGCCACCCCTGTCTGCTCATAAAGCCCCCAGCTACCGGTACAATACCGTACCAGAAAATCGCTAGGGCGATGATCCCTAGTAAATCAGAAATCCGCAGGGTATTATGCCTCCATGTACGAACATACCAATCAACCTAACAAACCGGTCGATGCTGCCCGGATATCCCCCCGCGTTATAGTCGTAGGCGCTTTAGCCACCAACTGCTGGCTTTACCCGATTGAAAAAAAAGAAACCATCGAATCGCATCCAGATTCCAAGGAGCCGCGCAAACCCTGTGCGGTGATCGATCCCGGGGCAGACCCAGAGCTTATTATAGCACAGATGGAACGCTTGCACCTCTACCCCGCGTATATACTCCTTACCCACGGTCATTTTGACCATCTGGCAGCCCTCCCCGGTCTTTTCTCCTATTTTTCTTCTTCATCTTCTTCCTCAGGTTCCCCAAGCAGCGATGCCCTTGAGATCGCCATCCACCATGAGGACGCTCCGTACCTGGGCCCTGAAGCCTATACCGTGCATCGAACCGCGTTTTCTGCTGCCGCAGGAGCCGGCACCTATGTGGATGCCTTGTGGGAACCCATGCCAGGTCCCACGAAACTGCTGGCTGAAGGGGATACCATCGGCCCGTTTACGGTACTCCATCTGCCGGGACATACCCCAGGTTCGGTAGGGTTTTATGATGCCCAGAGGCAGGTGCTTTTCAGCGGGGACACCCTGTTTAGGCAAGGGATGGGGCGCACTGACCTTCCTGGCGGGGATTGGGATGCCTTGAGGAAAAGCCTGAAACGGCTTTTTACCCTGGACGACGCCATAGCGGTCTATCCTGGTCATGGGCCAGAGACTACCATAGCAGCAGAACGCTAACTCAAGGGGCCTGTCCCCCAGAAGATCAAGCCCCCTGTTCTCTTATGGTCCCTATTTCATGGCGCTTAAAGCTACTGAAATATCGTAGCAGTAATCCCCTAACTTCTCGATACGCCGAACCAGATCGATGAACAGGAGTTCGGTCTTAACGTCCTGACCGGCTTCAATGCGCTTACGTCCCAGTTTACGGAGCTTATTCCGGGATTTATCGATTTTTTCCTCCAGTTCTCTGGCATAAACCGATTGTTCCGGGCTTAACGGATTACCCAAATGCTCCTGAACAAAGTTTAGAGATGCTTCCACCATACCCATGTACGGTGTGAGGGCTTCCATTTCTTTATGTTTGAAGGGAAGGTTTTTCTTGATGCTTCGTTCAAGCAAAAGGCTCACGCTGTAGCAGTCGTCCGTTACATCCTCAAGGTCAACCACAATCCGCAGCAGTTGTGAAACCTTCCGCTCAGATAGAGGGCTGAGTTGCTGGTGGGTACACTCTATGAGGAACCGGGTAATCTCTTCCCGCATCTCATCTGCGTATTGTTCATCTTTACCCATATCCACCACCAGGGATTCCACAATCGTTTTCGTATCAGCCTCAGGGCTGCTTTGCTGTAAAGCAGGGAATGCCGCGCTGACTTTGCTATACATCGTAGCTGCTACCTTTGCCATGTCCCGGATTTCCTTTTCCACCCGGAGTATGTTGAGTTCTGGCGTATCCTGGATAGACCCGGACTGGTATTTCAAGGTATACGGACCGGGTACCGGGGATACGGCAACGGTTCCATGGTCTTTGATGAGGAACGTTACCAGCCCTGCAAAAGGCTTGACAAAGGGGAAAAACAGCAGGGTATTGATGATGTTGAAGACGCTATGGAACATGGCTAACTGGGTCGTGATCCCGGTTCCGCTTGCACCTCCTGGGGTAAGCCAGGTTACTAAGTGGAGCAGCGGCTCGAAAAAGATCAAGGCCAAGACGGTTCCTATCACATTGAACAACACATGCACCAGTGCAGCCTGCCGGGCCACGGTTTTTGTCCCAATAGAAGCCAGGGCTGCATCTATGGTGGTACCGATATTAGCCCCCAGGATCATCGCAGCAGCCATAGGGTAACCTATCAGGCTATTGTGGGCCATGGTGAGCATGATCGCGGTAGAGGCGCTGGAAGAATGGGTGATCAGGGTCATCACGAGGCCAATCCCGGTACCAGCTAAGGTTGAAACAAACCCCAGGTTGGAAACCGAGCTGATAAACGAAAGGGCGTCGGGGCTAAGCTGGGGCATGGACTTGGTAAGAAAATCAAGACCCAGAAACAAAAATCCAAACCCCAAAATTACCTCTCCCAGCTCTCGGTGCTTCCATTTAAGCATCCGCATCCCAAAACCCAGGCCCACCGCAGGCAGGGCCAAAGAGGAAATACTCAAGGTGAACCCAATCAAGGAAACGATCCATCCGGTAATAGTGGTACCAATATTGGCCCCCATGATAACCCCAATGGCTTGGGTGAGGGTAAGCAATCCGGCATTAACAAAGGAAACCACCATCACCGTGGTTGCCGAAGAGGACTGGATAATAGCGGTAACCACAAAGCCGGTTAAGACCGCGGTAACTCGGTTCCCGGTCATAAAACTCAGGACGCGTTGGAGCTTAGCCCCAGCAGTATGTTGGATACCATCGCTCATTACCTTCATACCGTAGAGGAAGAGCCCAAGGCTGCCGACTATACGGAATATAATATCCAAATATTTCATATACTCCTTCTGGAATTCGCAGAAGGGCTGCATACACAGCACCTCATCGAATGCTATTTTATATAGTATTAAAAAAAACGCTTCTTTTCTACATTGCGCCATTTATGCATCTGCCAATAGGGTTAACCGCAGGAGTCCAGGATTGCCCTTTCCCTGCGACCAGGGTAGTATAAGCCTATTATGATACATGAGGCGGAACTATGGCGTTTGTACGGGTCATTATGATTGGGGATGTGGTGGGAAATCCAGGGCTGACCGCGCTCGAGCAGGCACTTCCTGGGCTTATCAAGGAATACGATGCGGCTCTGGTCGTGGTAAATGGGGAAAATGCCGCTGAGGGTTTTGGCCTCATTGAAACCGCCTTTCAGCGGATCCTTGCGGCAGGAGCTGATGTGGTTACCAGTGGAAACCATGTCTGGGAAAAACGGGAGTTCTGGCCGATCCTGGATACGGATAGCCGAATCCTGCGACCCGCTAACTATCCCCCGGGAAACCCTGGACAAGGCTGGGTACGCCTCGAAAAAGCCGGCGCCTCCTGGCTGGTGGTAAACCTCCAGGGCAGGGAACTGATGACTCCCCTGGATTGTCCCTTTAAGACCTTTGACGGGATTCCTGCTGCGTTGGCTGAAGACCTCATCTTGGTTGATTTCCATGCCGAGTCAACCCGGGAAAAGGAAGCCCTCGCCTACTACTTAGATGGCCGGGTGAGTCTCTTAGCAGGAACCCACACCCATGTACAGACCGCAGACGAACGGGTTCTCCCCCAGGGTACGGGGTACATCACTGATTTGGGGATGACCGGGGTTTTAGAAGGGATCATCGGTATGGATACCCGTATATGCCTAGACCGGGCAAGGAACCAGGTCCTGTACCGTATGGAATGTGCGCTAGGCCCCGGGGCGGTCCAAGGGATCATCGCGGAAATCGACGCTGCTACGGGTAAAACAGCCTGGATACAGCGGCTTACGACGGCTGCTCTTAAAAATTAGAAGAAATCCCGTCCTATAGGGCTACCTATCCAGGTTATATCCCCGAGATAATCAAGTTTGCGCCCTTCTATGAGCAACTGCACATCTTTGATCGCGGGAAATTCCGTTGCGGTCCATATCAGTTGTTGTAATTGGGCGGTATACCCTTCAGAGCCATAAGGGGTATACAGGAACTCTTCGCTCAGGTTGATATAGGCAGTTTCTAAGCGAATGATAATCGATAATAACCTGGTTCCCTTGGGGATCAGGGACATAATGCCCTGGGCTTGTTCTTCTTGACTAGGTCCATTGAGGAGGGTCTGCAATACATCGTTCAAGGGAGTATCCGAGTTGGGGAGGTTTCGACTTACTTTTGAGTGGAGGATGGTTCCCTCTGGATCCAACTGAATGAAATACAGCGAGCGGGGTCTGGGGGCTGCCTCTGGGGGCGGGCGGGCCGGCGCCGGAATACTGGCGATCTGATTTGAGACCGGCAGGGATTCTGAGTCTGCTGCTTCAGGGATGAAGGATTCCGGTTCTGTACTATCCTGGGAGACCTCTGGGCTGGGCGCATCCCTTGATTCCGATTCTTCAAGCCATCCCTGTTCTTGGGGAATGGTTTGGGGTTCAGCACGCATCTCAATGGATACGTTGAGTTGTTCCTCAAGGGCAGGACCTTCTTGGTATGGTATTGGAGCTTGTTCTGTATGAGCGTTCGGAGAAAACCAGACCGGGAAACGGGCGTTTCGAATGGTGCTGCGAATACGCTCCTGATTAATCAGGAAAAGACCGGTTATAAAAAGAGCAAAGAGCAACCAAAAGATAATAATCTTGAGCACTTTTCCGCTTGACCCCTCTTTCTTACCATGAGGCTCTGTGTTTCTGCGGAACGTAGTGTTATAACCTTGACGGGAAGAGAACGAGGATTTGGGTTTACGATTTCTTGATAAAGCCACGATTATATGATAGGGCGGATCATATAAAGGATCAACCGTTCAAACGAATTTCCCCAGGTCTTGAACCGATCCCCTCCGTTGACTTCATATCTTTAATGTAGTATACCTTATAAAAATATGGTTAATAGACATTCTCGGTCTGCCTATGGTTTATATCTTCACCGGAAACAGTCCATAAATATCCTTTTAATAGCTGTCTTTGCGATACTAACCATTGGACTCTTAGTATTATTTTTGATACCCTGGGGTGAGAAGGGAGGAAATGAAAAAAACGAATTGGTACAATTGTGGGAAGCCGGCTCTTATGATGAAACCTTCAGGATAAGCGGCGAAATGCTTCAAGATAAACCCTTGGATTATTTTCTCTTAACCCTTCATGGATTTTCAGCATATCAGCTTGCTATTGCGCAGATCAACAACTTTGATACCTTGACGTATATAGATACCTGTATATGGTCCCTGCGGAAAGCCCTTTTATTCAAAGAAGGGGTTTTAGATGGGCGGCTTCAATATGTTTTAGGGAAGGCTTATTATTACAAAGGTTTCGGCTTTGCAGATTTAGCGGTTAAGTTTCTTGAGGAGGCTCGATACGCGTCCTATACTGCCCAAGATATCCCTGAATATTTGGGGCTTTCCTATGCGGCCTTACATGATTACCGGAACAGTGTGGCCGCTTTTACCTTGGCCTTGGATCCCGGAGATGAGCTGCAGACCGTAGAGCCAGAGGAATACAGGTACCCCTCAGACCTGTTGCTCCTGTCTATTGCCCGATCCTACTTGGCCCTGGAAGATAGGGATACTGCCCATGCGTATCTACAGCGTTGTGTAGATATATCCAAAGATGCCAGAACTATGGTGGTGGCTCGGTTGCTCTTGGGTTCTATCCTGGGCAAAACCGGAAATGTCAAGGAAGCTGAAGCCCAATATATGACCATATTGGCTGAAGGCGGTGAAAATGCGGAAGCCCATTACCAATTAGGGGAACTGTACGCGGGAGGGGGCGATCCGATTCGGGCTAGGGCAGAATGGCGGAAAGCCTATAGCATTGATCCGAGCCATAGGTCAACGAGAATACGGCTCAATATGTAATAAAGGTCCCAGGGGACATAAGGAGAGAATAGTATGGAGGGAATATGTTTGGAAATAATACGTCAGATATTGGTATTGATTTAGGGACCTGTAACACCCTTATCTATATACGGGGAAAAGGTATCGTACTCAATGAACCTTCGGTTGTGGCAGTTGAGCGTGGTACTAAACGGGTGGTAGCAGTGGGGACCGATGCGAAACGGATGCTCTGGAAGACGCCGGGAAATATCATCGCCATAAGACCCATGCGGGATGGGGTTATTGCAGACCTGGAATCTACAGAGAAGATGATCCGATTTTTCATCTCTAAGGTGCTGCCTCGGTACCGTTTTGTCAAACCTCGCATGGTGATTGGTATTCCCTCTTGTATTACCGAAGTAGAACGCCGGGCTGTAGAGGAAAGCGCGTATAAAGCCGGGGCCCGGGAGGTGATTGTGATTGAAGAAAGTCTTGCCGCGGCCATTGGCGCGGATATTACCATCTTTGAACCTATGGGACACATGATCTGTGATATAGGGGGAGGCACTACGGAGATTTCGGTTATTTCCCTGGGGGGTATGGTGGTTACCAATGCCATACGCCTGGGAGGAGATGAATTTGATGAGGCCATTATCAAGCAAGTTCGCAGCGTCCATAACCTGATCATCGGTGAACAGACCGCGGAACGGCTTAAGATAGAAATTGGTAATGCTGCACCGGATAAGACCATTGAAAAGGTGGAAATCAAGGGTACTGATGCCATCACCGGGCTTCCGCGGAGGCTGGAAATTGATTCTGTGGAAGTCAGGGAAGCCCTCAAGGATCCTATTACCCAAATCATTGATGAGATTAAGGCCACTTTGGGGAAGACCCCCCCTGAATTAGCCGCGGATATTGTGGAGCGGGGGATCGTGATGACTGGCGGCGGTTCCCTACTCAAGGGCCTGCATAAGCTGGTTTCCAAAGAGACGGGGGTCCCGGTTATTATTGCGGAAAATCCCCTGGACTGTGTGGCTTTGGGAGCAGGAAAATATTTTGAATTTGCAAAAAATTTCGATAATAGTCGTCAGATTTACGATAATTTAAATAACTAGGACAGAAACATGGCGGAGGGTAAAAAGCCAAAGGGCCGTTTTCTTGCTGAGGCGTATGTGTTTGTGGCCCTTACCCTGATTTCTTTTCTGATACTCTACTTCTCAAATACCAGTATTATTCTTAACTTTAAAGATTTAGGCTTGTCGGCTTTTTCTGGTATTCGTATCGGTATCTATGAGGTTTCTTCTTTTGTCTCTCGAACCATACTTTCCGTGGGTGAACTGGCTACTTTACGCAAGGAATACGCGGAATTAACCGCCCGCATGAGCCGGTATGAGCAGCTTGAACGGAGCGCAGCGGAGATCCGCCAGGAAAACCGGCGCTTGCGGGAACAGTTGGGCTTTTCCGAATCCCTTGGGTATAAACATGTTCCTGCGGAGATCTCAGGCCGAGATCCGGATAACCTGTTTTCCGCGTTTGTGATCAATAAGGGAAAACAAGCAGGGGTTGGTAAGGATATGCCGGTTATTGCCTATCAAAACGGCATCCAGGGCCTTGTGGGACAGGTGTTGCAGGCAGGGGAATTTGAAAGCTTGGTAATGCCCCTCTATGATATAAGTTCGTTTGTGGCCTCCCGGTTTGTGGAACTCCGGTACGAAGGCATTGTGGAAGGTCAAGGAAGCCCTGAACTCCCTTTGCTCATGAGGTTTATCCAGAAGCGGGCCAGGAATGAGATTAGCCAAGGGGATATGATCATCACCAGCGGTATGGGACGGAACAGTGGCCGAGGCGGGGTGTATCCTCAGGGAATCACTTTGGGCCGGGTGAGCAAGGTACTCTATCAGGACTACGAAATTTCCATGGAGGTAGAAGTGGAACCGGCCATTGATTTTTCCCGGCTTGAATACGTGTTTGTTATTGATGCAACGTTAGGGGAACCTGTTGATTCCCTGAAGCAAGAAGAGGCAGCAGAAACAGGACCCAGGGGGGACAAGGATGCTTAAGCATCTGGTATGGGCTACGGTGTTTGCCCTGGCAGCGGCCATGCTGCAATCGACCCTCCTGGCCCGGCTTGCCGTGTACCGGGCAGTTCCGGATTTGGTGTTGGGCATCATTGTTTACATGGCCTATATGCATGGTACCATGACCGGACAACTGACCGGTTTCTTTTCCGGCTTGCTCTTGGATTTCCTATCCGCGGCTCCTCTGGGGCTTAACGCCTTAATCCGAACCCTGATCGGGGCTACCGTAGGACTTATGAAGGGAACCTTTTTCCTTGATCCCCTGTTCCTTCCTATGGCCTTATGTGCTGCAGCGACCCTGTTCAAAGCCCTACTGTTTGCAGGGCTGCACATGCTCTTTACCCAAGGGGTACCTGCCTACCCCTTAAAAGAACCAACCCTCTGGGTTGAACTCATCTTCAATAGCGTTTCTGCACCCGTCTTATTCGCCTTTCTTAAACTGTTCAAAAATCTACTCATTGATCAGAGGAAACCCCTATGACTTCCAGACAGTTTCCGTCAGGAGATCCCCGGCCTGAAGGACAGATCAGCATCATCACCTTGCTTTTTATCGCTATTTTTGTCGTCTATGCGCTGAAACTGTTCAGTATGCAGATTGTACACGGCGAGGTGTACCGGCTCCGGGCCGAAAGTATCTCCCGGCGGGTTACGATTATTCCTGCACAGCGGGGGGAGATCTTCGATCGTGACTTCACCCAGCCGCTCGTGTTTAACACCGATTCCTTTGCAGTGAGTATTACCCCAGCAGAGATACCGGACGGAGGCGTCCCGGACATGATCGGTAAGGTTGCCCGTATCCTGGGCATGGAACGAGATCAAATCGACAAGAAAATACCGGTCCAGTACTATTACCTCTATCAGCCGCTGGAAGTGGCGGTGAATGTACCCTTTGCTACCATCGCGGCTTTAGCAGAACAGGCAGATTCCCTGCCCGGAGTATCATGGCAATCCAAGCCCATGCGAACCTATGGGGACTTAGGAAGTCTCTCCCATATCGTGGGGTATGTGGGGGATATTACCCGGGATGAACTCACCATGTTGTACAACAAGGGTTATCAGTCGGGAGATAAGATCGGCAAGGCCGGTATAGAACGGCAGTATGACGAACTCCTTCGTGGTAAAGAGGGAAGAGAGACCCGTACGGTGGATGTCCGGGGAAGGCGGGTAGCCGCTGAGCGTACCAGCCGGGAATCACCGGTAACCGGCAAGAACCTGGTACTTTCCATAGATCGGCAGATTCAATTATTGGCAGAACAAGCCTTGGGTAAACGAATCGGTTCGGTGGTGGTTTTGCGGCCTACTACCGGTGAAATTCTGGCTATGGTTTCCTACCCCTGGTATGATCCTAATATTTTCAACCAGAATGACAACGGCTCGGTCTACCAGGCGCTGATTAACGATCCGAATAAACCCTTTCTCAACCGGGCTATCCAGTCTAGTTATCCTCCTGCATCAACCTTTAAGATTATTATGACCACCGGTATCCTCAGGGAACGGGTCTTTTCACCGGAACAGACCGTAGACTGCCTAGGGGAACTGACCTATGGAGATAGGCTCTGGCGGTGTCATATCCGAAAGCCCGGACACGGACGGCTTAATCTGCAACAGGCTATGGCTCAATCCTGCGATATTTATTACTGGGTGGTGGGGAGAGATTCCCTGGGAGTGGAGCGTATTGTCTCTTATGCCCGGGAATATGGGTACGGAGAGCTTACTAATATTGACCTGCCTGGGGAGATTGCCGGTTTCATTCCCACCCCTCAATGGAAGGATCGCCGTTTCCATGAACGGTGGCTGGGAGGGGATACCATGAATATGTCCATCGGTCAAGGGTATTCCCTGGTTACTCCGATCCAAATGGCTAATATGGTGGCTATGACGGTGAATGATGGGATCATCTATGAACCTCATCTGCTCAAGGAAGTACGGGATCCCCTTACCGGGGCAGTGGAAGAAACCATAAGCCCCAAAGTGCTCCACGAAAGTGATATTGAGCGGGAAATCTTCAGGACCGTCCGCCGGGATATGCGGCAGGTTATCAGTGAAGGAACTGCCCGGTTTCCCCTGAATATCAAGGCTGTGGAGATTGCCGGAAAAACCGGTACCGGTGAAGTAGGATACCCGGATCGATGGCACTCCTGGTTTGCCGCGTATGCTCCGTATCAAACGAGTAAGCCTGAAGAGCGGGTGGTGGTTTCGGTGATTGTTGAAGCGGCTAATAGGTGGGAATGGTGGGCCACCTATGCATCGGCCATTATTTTTCAAGGTATCTTCGCAAACCAAACCCATGATGAAGCGGTTACTGCCTTGGGCTTTCAGTATCTTATGCCTTCGCAAGGACGCCGGGAATAAGCTGGGAATGATAGAGCAGTAAAGGAGCACTATGCAGGTTAAGGATATCCTTAGGATTGATTTTTTGCTGTTATTGTCTGCCATTACCTTGACGGTATTCGGCATACTCTTTATTTATTCATCAGGACTCAGTTCCACCGGGACACAGGGTTCTACTGAATATTTCAAACAGATCATTTGGGGGGCCATCGGGGTATTACTTGCCTTAGGGATCGCTATGATCGATTACCGGCGTTTCCATAACCTGTCCCTGTATCTATATCTGGGAACCTTGGGGCTGCTGATATATACCTGTATTTTCGGGCATACGGTGAATGGTGCCAGGGCTTGGATAGGTATCGGCAACTTTGGCATACAGCCCTCGGAATTTGCCAAAATTACCACCATCCTGTTTCTTGCCCGATATTTGGATAGTTCAAAACGAAAAGCAGATTCGTTTATCCGGTTTTTAGTAGCCTGTCTCATTGGGTTTATTCCCATGGCGATAGTCCTTATCCAGCCGGATTTTGGGACTTCTCTGGTATTCATTCCCATACTCCTGATGATGACCTTTATTGCCGGGGTTTCGGTAAAGTATATTATTTTTCTCATGGCTTTTATAGGTCTAACCGCGCTCTTCATGGTTTTGCCCCTGTGGCAAGATTATATTTTCAAGAATGCATTACCGTCCCTTATGATGATTACCAATCTCCGGTTTATTGGAATCATCACCTTGGCTTTAACCCTTATTGGGCTTCTTGCGCTGGTGGGATTTCTCCTTTATAAGAAAGGATATTTTTTCTGGATTGTATACGGCGTGGGGATCATTATTTTTTCCTTAGGAGCCTCTTACCTGTCCCATAGGGTGCTCAAAGATTATCAGCTTATGCGGCTCATTGTATTCCTTGATCCCAATGTGGATCCCCGGGGGGCAGGGTGGAACATCATCCAATCTATTACCGCGATTGGTTCCGGCGGATTCTTGGGCAAGGGCTACCTTGAAGGAACCCATAGCCATTACCGGTTTTTGCCCCAGCAAAGCACGGATTTTATTTTCTCTATTTTTTCCGAAGAGTGGGGATTTATGGGGGGGCTTCTGGTGTTTTGCCTGTTCCTCCTTATTTCCTTGCGGCTCGTGCGGATTATGAAGACTGCTGCAGATTCTTTTGGGGTCTATATGGTGGCGGGCTTATCCGCGATGTACAGCTTTCATTTTCTTATCAACGTGGGGATGACCATGGGGATCATGCCGATCACCGGTATTCCCTTGCTGTTCATGTCCTATGGCGGTTCTGCGGTGATTTCCGCGATGAGCGGCATAGGTTTAGCGTTGAGTGTGTATATTAGAAGGTTTATCCGCTGAATTGGAGGCGCTCGTTTTGGGGACCTTTCGAATTAGGCCTCTCTCTTTAAAAAATCGTGTATTAAGGGCTTGACCCTATGAGAAGGTATGCGTATATTATATACATCAACGCAGGATAGAGCAGTTGGCAGCTCGTCGGGCTCATAACCCGGAGGTCCCAGGTTCGAGTCCTGGTCCTGCTAAAAGGCTTGTAATTCTTTATAAGGAATTACAAGCCTTTTTTATTTTTGCCTCAGATCCTGTAGGACCTGGGTGAACTATAAGCCTATAGCTTAGTTTGAGGATAATTCTTGGGAACGCTTCCATGCGGCATCTACGGCATTCATCACGATGCCTCGGAACGCCCCTGTTTCCAAAGCTGCAAGTCCCGCAATGGTAGTGCCTCCCGGAGAAGTAACCATGTCCTTGAGTTCGCCCGGATGCTTCCCCGTCTCTTGGACCATCGCCGCTGCACCAAGCAAGGTCTGTACCGCGTAGCGCAGGGCTTTGTCCCGTGGAAGCCCTGAACGTACCCCGCCATCTGCCAGGGCTTCAATGAACATGTACACAAAAGCAGGGCCGGATCCTGAAAGCGCGGTTACTGCATCCAGATACTGCTCTTCCAGAGTATCTACAAGCCCTGAACCCGCGAGGATCTGTTTTAGTTCAGCGCTCTTGGACTCAGGTACGTCCGGGGAAGCAGTGAGGGCGATGATCCCCTGGCCGACAAGGGCAAGGGTATTGGGCATAATGCGGATAATCCCGGGTACGACCGTGCCCCCAGAACCAGCCAGTACCGTTTGGATCCTTTTGATCGACCAGCCTGCGGCCATGGAGACGAGAATCGGCGCTGCTCCTGCTCTGATCCGATTGCTTATGGTGGGACCAATCTCCGTAAGCACTTCTGAAAGAACTTGGGGCTTTACTGCCAGAAAGACAAAGTCCCCCTGGCTTACTGCCTCACTATTCGATGCATAAACTGACGCGCCAATGGCTTGTGCCGCAGTGCTTGCTTTTGCCTGGTCTGTATCGGTAAAGCCGATACTATACGCATGAGCGGAACAATCTCCCCTCATGCTGCGGGCAGCTCCTTTCATCAAGGCAAGGCCCATGTTGCCGCTCCCGATACATGCGATGATCTTGGTCATTACAATCTCCTTTGAGGTTATACCAGAGGGATTGTTGATTTTCTCATGGATTTTGTCAAGGGTACGCGTTGCCTCTTTGCCAACTACCAATAGAAACGTCGGAGGTAATCTACAAAATATGATGAGGTAAAAACCGGCTAAAGACTATTGCAATGAATTAGCTTTCCTTAGATTAGTACAATTTAAAATAGAATTTTAGAAACAATACATATAAAAGGCTGGCAATTCGCATAACGAGGCTGTTGAAAAAGTCTGTTTTGGCGAAGGCCCTATTCATCAAACCCAAATGACTGCACTTTCAGTGTACGGCAATTTTCCGAAACAGTACGTACTGTTTGAGGCGGTAGTCCATTGGCGGCGGTTACATCCACTTCAAGGGAAATCTCAGTCTGTGCGCCATCTATAGTTATCAGATGACTAATAACTTCTTCCATAAGTCGCTGAACATCACGGTTAATACGGGTGTTATCAAGCCGGGCGGTCAAAGAGAAATGCCGGTTTTTGGGGGTTTCTGCTGGAGAAACACGGCCACTATCAGGCTCGCCTGGTGGCGGAGAGCAAGTTCCACCATCCACGGCAATTGGAGCATTAACGTTTTCCCCATCTTGCCCAGGCTGCGGCTGACGCTGCTTTGCTTCCTCATCAAGCTGTTTTTGGGCAATAGCTGTTTTTACCAGAAAACCAGAGGTCTCAATACGATCAGTACGCTGATTGAATTTAAGCCCTAGGTAACGTTTGCCGTCAAAACCGGCTGCAAATGCAAAATATTCTGGAGAATCCAAGCCTGCAAGGACTGTATTCTCCAATACAGCCTCATTCGCAAGGCGTGGCAAATAACAATAGGTACACAGGTATTCCCACAATTTTTTGATTTGAATATTGTTTGTTTCACACCAGAGCACATTGTTAAGTTCCATTAAAAGCAGCGATGGCGCCCATTGAGAAATTACCGCTTCATTTTGGATCATCTTTTTGGCGGCTTTTGTAATAATGGAATCATTACCGCCTGAAATACGGGCGTTATCCCAAACAATGGTCTTTATATCGGTCTGGCGGTCAATGTAAGGTACAAGCAGCCAGCAATAAGTCTCTTTAATACGGGCATCCACTGTTTCGTTACTGCGGTGAAGGTTGTTCTCCGTTTCTCTGTTTTGGGCGGCATCCAGGTTTAAATCTTCACTGTCATTTTTGATAGACTTCCATGCAAGATAACGGCGTACTTCCTGTTTTAGGGATACCATCAAATCCTGATCCGGAGCGACAAAGGCAAGCATATTACGGAAAATGCGCGGTGTGGTTCCCCGGTTATTAAGCATATCCACGGCTGTACCCATAGCTTTATTGTTTTGATTGGACCGCTTGTATTCGTCAACAGAGCGTAATACGACCAGACGCACAGATTGTTCATCCGGCACATCAAGAGACGAATTCGGACACACATGAATACCGGTAAAGGGATGTTCTTTACGAAGACTGTGTAATCGTTTCTCTATCTCATATTCCACATCAGGAGCGGCTATTTGAGTAGCCCGATCTTCAACTGTTTTACGCAGTGTCGGGCGGGTGTCATACCAAAAGCGATTGCTAGATGGATTGGTGTAAAGATAGGCAAGGGAAACCTGAAGGGTATTTAACGCATCGTTGAAGCTGGCGATATTTTCTCCAGGTTGGATTGTACCCAATCGGATGCGAGAAGCTTCGATGCCACGTACTCGTTGATCCCTGACTGTTGGGGCGCTTCCAAGCATGATTGCCCGCGCAACACGGCGGGCAGCCAATCTGCCGCCGTATCGCGGATTTGACTGATCCTTCTGATAGGGAACTGAATTTTTCCCGTCCACCTCGTGATCAACAAGGGCGTTCCAACCCTCCTGCAACTGGCGCGTCAGTTCATCCCGAACATTAGGAACATCAAGGGGAATAGAGCCGGGCATAATCAGCAGGCTTGCGTCGTTCGCCATCCAGAGTTCATGGATAACCGCCGCCATTAAGCGCAGAACGCCACGGGTTCGCTGAAACCGTTCCAGGGTAGCCCAGTCTTCATAAAGCCGGTCGAATATTTCAGGATGGATGGGATAACAGGAAACCATACGCTGCCGGTATTCCAGTTCCTTTGATTCAAGTGGAAAATCGCTTTGATTTTCCGCATACATCCGGCTGAACTCAGTGCATACAGCGTCACGGCTATCGGGTTTTTTGCAGTTAAGAAACAGCCTTCTCCGGACAACTTCAAAGCCTTCATTGGCGGCAACCGGTTTCCAGATGGATTCCATGCGTCCAAAGGTGTGCTCAATTGTTTCCAGAGCCGTTTTTCCCGCCTCGCCGCCGATTTCGATTTCCGATTCCGGAATAGAAGCAACGACAAGGCTGTT
>JAISGE010000150.1 GCA_031263265.1 Treponema sp. | reverse complement strand
GCCGGTACAGAGAACTGGAGCAGCAGCTTACCCACCGGTTCAGTACCGAGCCGGTCAGCAGCATTGATCCTGGGATTTGCTGTTTCCGTGGAGGTATTTAGTTTTAGATTAGACAAATTGTATGTTTCCCTTTATCAGTGAAGTATAAACTGGCGCACCAGACCAGGCCTTCGGGATGCAGTTTCCATGGATAATGTCTGGATATGTATGGCTTCGTATACCGTACCAAAACCATAGGCAACCTGAGCTTCATCAGTATAGCTTAAACCTTTGGGAAGTTCTACTAGGTCTTTCTTATTTTTCCGTTGCTCATACCCTGGGAGCTTGTAGGGCTGGCCCTCTCAAACCCCCACAAACTCCTAGTCCTTCACCGCACCAGCCATCATACCTTATGGTACCTGGCACCGTTCGTTACCGCGTTAATAATCCGCCAACAATTCATCCAGTACCGCGCTGATACTCCGGGAGACGCTCTCCGTAAGGGCGTTTTTGATCGTTTGTTTTTTCCAAATATATTATTGAGAAGAAACGGCAACCGGTTTCAATCTGCCCATAGTAGAGAATAAGGAGCAGAGGAAGACGGGAGAGCCAAGAGCACAAGCAGAGAGCAGGGGAAGTTACCGGTTCGCGAGGCTTTGAATGGCCTCGGTCGAAAGCCCGGTGATTTCACTAATAATTTCCACCGAAAAGCCTTTTGTCAGGGCATTTCTGGCAACATCCTCATGGCCTTCTTCTCGGCCTTCTTCCCGGCCTTCCTCACGCTCAACTACCAGCGCGTCTTCCAGCTTCCATTCTCCAAACAGCATATTGATTACCTCCGAACCGTTTCTTTCTAAAAACGGTTTTAATATAGTATGGTCTATACACCAGTGCACCGCCTGGGTTATCGCAGTTTTCATAAGCTCTTTCCGGTCGTCCCTTGACACGTCCACCGGGTTTTTACCGCCGGACAGGGCGGCTTCAAATTCCCGCACCTTGGCTATGAACAGCACGTACCCGCTCAAGGTCTCATTCTTTTGGACCATGTCCCGGTTATGGCCTTCGTTAATATTGTATACCTGCGCAACCAGTTCCAGGTCGGGCGGCGCTCCGGCCGGCAGCCCCAACGCGGAAACGTCCTCAAAAGCATCGGACAGCCGGAGCGTTTTCTCGTCAGGAAAGGGTTCAACGCCGTTATACAGCACGATAAATTCCGGCCGGGGGAGGGTGAAGCCCTTTTTGCCGTACCACTGCCTTTTCTTGCTGGCCGTTATCTTTTCGTATATCCGGGCGATGTACGAAAGCAGCCGGAGCGGCATATTCGGACTTACCGTGGACTGATGTTCGATAATCACGACTAATTTTTCGCCGGCTTCGAAAGAGATGTCGTTGATTCGGGTTTTGAACAGCGCGTCCTCAAGGGTATTGATGGTGATAGGCAGGTCCGGCGGCAGGGCAACACCCTCCACCGCTTCGTACAACCCCCGGAGGGTGTTTTCTTCCCCGAACAATAACGAAAAAACGCTGCTTTTATACTCCCTGTTGGCTTCCATACCTGCCTCTACCGGTAAATATACCGCACCTTGGGGGGAAAAAGAAAGGCGCGGGGAACAGAGAATTGGCGCCAAGCACCTTTGCGCTCTCAGAAACCTTTCTAGGACGCTCAGAAACCTTTCTGGAACTCTCAGAAACCTTCCCGGGACAAAAATCAATCGTATTAGTAATCCTCCAGCAATTCATCAAGCGCCACGCTAATACTCCGGGAGACGCTCTCCGTAAGGGCGTTTTTGATCGGGTGGTGATCTACAAAGTATGTATGGAAGAATCCTTGTACTAATCTAAGGAAAGCTAATTCATTGTAATATAATGAACTATGTTCATTAGTCTTTAGCCGGTTTTTACCTCATCATACTTTATGGATCACCTCCTATTCTTTTTTTCATAATCAGACCGGATAAAGTTAGAAACACGATCATGGACAAAGTTCCCGTAAATAGCTTTTATATTAGAGATTGTTGTTATGGTTGGAAATAGTAAATTACCCATTTCCTTTACATCGCTTCTGTCAAGCGCTTCATAGGCTAAATTAATAGTATCCTTTGAGAAATATTCTTCAAACATTTCTCTTGAAAAAAGAAATTCTTCAAAAATAGTAGGATAACTGACTGGTAAATCCTCAAATCCGAGTCTGAAATGTTCATCAGGAAAATATCTTTTTATGATAGTTCTTGGGGAGACTATATTTTTTTCCACTGGGTATGAAGTATTTAACTCATTAGCCAACTGCTTTAGATCATTTAGATAGAGTATATGAGCTTTCTCTCTGAATATATTCATGAGTCGCTCTATAAGCTCCTTTGATCTTACTCTTGATATGGCTGATAATTTCGCTACCATATGCGTAAATTCATGGACCGCAATAATTTTTTGAAACACCCGGTCATCTAAGCTTTTTTTGTTACAAATATTACTATTGATAACAATATGGAGCCTGAATGTTTCAGGCTCCATATCATGAGATGTAACTAACATTCCAGCAATATTGTCCCCTAGACTTTCCTGTTCAATAGCAACAATACATTTACCCATGCCCTTGATTACCAAGTCTCTCATATCAGCAAGATATATTATCCTCGAATCTGGATGACTGGGTATGTTTTGAACATTAAGCTCCTGTAGTAGAGGTCGGAACGTTTTAATTACCCATCGTATATCTCTTATCGGTGAATCATCTGGGTTGAATGGCGACGACACGATCTACCTCCCGAAGTTTTTGGGAAATAATTTCTTTATTCAATCGGGAATTAAGGTGCTTTGTCGCTTCTATAGCGTGTTTGATGACTTCCTCAGAGAGATAATCACCACTTACATCAATATTAATAATGCCTAGGGTTTCAACCTCTTTTAGTAAGTCCAATCTTGTTAAATCATCCATCTTTCTAATACTCCTTATACTCTTTTCTACTGGCTATATGCAGAAGCCCCTATTCTGACTGCTTCCATCATCTCAACCAGCACTTTTTGAGAATATTGCCTATTATGTTTAAATAACATCCAATACCGCAAGTATGAAATACTGGCTTCCAGGTCCAACAATTAAGATCAAGATTTCTTTTATAGGCCTATTATATTTACCTCCAAATGCATGATATTCACCCCTTTTGAATAACGCAAATTTCCACATTTACAATATACCACATTATGACATCTTATTGCAACAAAAAAATACGATTTTTTTCATTTTTAATCTTTATTGGTAGGGTATTTGTAGACTCATGTTCTTATATTACCTATAATTCATTACTATATAATGATTTACAAAATTATTGCGCATAACGTTCCGGCTGTTTGCGACATTTGGGCATGGGAATGGAGCGCAGCGCAATGACCTAGGCAAACGGAACCAAGGTTGAGTTCGTAACAATTATCAGGCTTCCCCAATGTTTCGCAGATCGCGGTTGTTATGAAACACCCTAGTTTGCCAAGAGTATTATCCCAAATCAACTCGCCGACTTTCTCTACTTCTCCCCCTATGGCGTCGCGGACTTCCTTTATTCCTTCCACAACTTCTGCCCATGTTAAGGTTATTCACACCACACCTTAGCTACCCCAGCACAATGGATAAACGAGTCGATAGTTGCCGTATCCGCAGCAACGCTGATCTGGGAGGTGGTCCGGATCACGGTTTCCCCTTCGGTAATGGGTACATGGATAAACACCGAACAGGATCCAGGTTTATCCATAAGTAGTTCCCTCAAGGGATAGAGAGTCTCTTCCTGTTCTGCAGCGTTACCATCCAGGCGGATATGTACTTCATGGAAGGTTTCTGCAGCCTTGCTCACCGGAGGAGGGTTCGGACTAGACGTTAGGGAGTCCCGGGCTGCTACATCTGCTTCGAGCTTTTCCAGGCTTAACAGGGTTTCTACGAGAAAACTGGGCCGCTCCCGATTCTTGGAACGCTCCAGGTTCCCCTTCAGCGCCACAATCTTATCCACTTGAATCTGGTCTTCCGCCTCTTTCCATACCTTGGGAAAAAAGGTGAGTTCAGCCTCCCCGTTATAATCCGTGAGGCTCACAAAGGCCATCTGTTCCCCTTTTTTCGTGGTATAGGGCTTTACCATCTTGATGATGCCCACCAAGGTATAGGTCCCTTCTGGAGGGGTTTCCAGTTGAGCCAGGTTCAGGCTAACGTAGTGTTCCCAGACCCGCTTATAATCATCCATAGGATGCCCGGAGAAATAAAAGCCCATCAGTTCCTTCTCTATGTTGAGCTTTTCCATCCGATCCCATTCAGGCAGTTCGGTAAAGACAAAATCCGGGTATTCCTTTTCACCGGTCTCTTCAAAAAGACTGACCTGCCCGAATTGCTTATCGTCCTTTTTAGCTTGGGCGTATTCTATAGCCCGCTCCAGGTTCTCTGCCAAGGTGGAACGATGCATACCAAAGCAGTCAAAGGCCCCGGTTTGAATGAGCAGTTCAACTACCTTCTTGCCCACGGTTTTGATGTTTACCCGATCAAGGAAATCTATGAAGTGCTTATACGGCCCGTTCTTGCGGCATACCACGATTTCTTCTGCAGGCCCATCTCCCAGACCCTTGATACCCAGAAGTCCGTAGACGATCCTGCCCTGCACCACCGTAAAATACCCTTCAGAACGGTTAATGTCCGGTGGATCAATGAAGATACCCATTTTCCGAGCCTCATCAATATAGATGGGCAACTTATCCGGGTGGCTTATTTCGTTGGTGAGGTTCGCAGCCATGAACTCTTCAGGGAAGTTAGCTTTGAGAAACGCGGTGTGGTAGGTTACCACTGAATACGCTGCAGCATGGCTCTTGTTGAACCCATACCCTGCAAAAGGAATGAGGATTTCAAAGATCCTGTCCGCATCTTTTCCCTTAAATCCCTTTGCCTTAGCACCGGCAATAAACTTCTCCTTCTCTTTAACCATGACCTCCTTTTTCTTTTTTCCCATAGCCCGGCGCAATATATCCGCCTGCCCCAGGCTGTAACCTGCGATGCGTTGAGCCACCTGCATAACCTGTTCCTGGTACACGATAACCCCATAGGTTTCTTTGAGAATATCCTCCAGGCATGGATCAGGGTATTCAATGGCTTTCCTGCCCCATTTGGATTCGATAAATTGGGGAATATTATCCATAGGTCCTGGACGGTAAAGGGCATTCAAAGCGATAAGGTCTTCGATCTTGTTCGGCTGGGCCTGCTTGAGGATCTTCTGCATGCCGCCGGATTCAAACTGAAATACCCCGGAACTTTTCCCTTCTCCCAGCATCTTGAAGGTGGCCTCGTCGGTTTCGGAAATGGTGTCCATACTGAAATGGGTGTACTTCCCTCCCCGCCGGCGGACCAGATCCACGGTGTTTTTGATGAGGTCCAGGGTTTTAAGCCCCAAGAAATCCATCTTCACTAAACCCTGGTTTTCAATGAGGTCCATCGTGTACTGACTGGCCACTGCCTTGGTTTTGGGATCCCAATAGAGGGGTACATAGTCGGTAAGGTCGGTCTTGCCGATAACGATCCCCGCGGCATGGATGCTGCTATGCCGGTTTTTACCTTCCAGTTTCCGGGCAACCGTGAAAAGCTCCTGGTACTTAGGATCCTGTTCCAGTTCCCGGAGTTTTGGCTCGTCTTCCAGGGCCTTTTTTAAGGTCATCTTGGGATCTTCTGGGATGAGCTTGGTAATCATATTTGACTCATCCAGGCTGAAGCTCAAGGCCCGGGCAACATCCTTGAGTACTGCCTTTGCCTTGAGGGTCCCAAAGGTAATGATCTGCCCCACCCGCTCCTGGCCGTATTTCTTGGTAACATAGTCAATGACCTCTTCCCGCCGCTGATTGCAGAAGTCTACGTCAAAGTCCGGCATGGAGATCCGTTCAGGGTTAAGGAAGCGTTCAAAGAGGAGATTGTATTTGAGGGGGTCTATGTCGGTTATTTTGAGGGCATACGCGACGATGGATCCCGCACCGGAACCCCGGCCTGGGCCTACGGGAATATCATGTTCCTTAGCCCAGTTGATAAAGTCCGCTACGATGAGGAAATAGCCGGTGAAGCCCATCTTAATGATAACATCCAGTTCATAATCCGCCCGTTCCCGCACTTCCTCAAGCCTACCAGGATAGCGTTTTGCAAGCCCCTCCCGCGTGAGATGTCTGAGATAGGCGTTGGTATCGGAAAATCCTGGGGGAATGTCAAACTCCGGGAGCAGGGGCCCGGGACTGGGTATTTCGGTCTTACACTGCTCCGCGATCCGTAGGGTATTACTGATGGCTTCAGGGTAGTCAGGGAAGAGAGCCGCCATTTCCTCGCCTGTCTTAAAATAAAACTCATCTGAGTCAAAGCGCATCCGCTTTTCATCGCTCTTTTTCTTTTGGGTGGAAATGCACAGGAGGATGTCCTGTGCCTGGGCGTCTTCTCGCTCTAGGTAGTGGATATCATTGGTTACCACCAGAGGAATGCCGGTGCGCTTTGCTATGTCGATGAGCACCGGGTTCGCCTTGTGTTGTATCGGCAGGCGGTGATCTTGAAGCTCCAAGTAAAAGTTTCCCTCTCCCAAAAGATCCCGGAACCAAATGGCCCGCTTCTCCGCAGCCGCCTCATTACCCTCCAGAATGAGACTAGGAATCTCTCCGGCCACGCACGCGGAAAGACCGATGAGGCCGCGATGATAGTTCACCAGCAATTCCTCGTCTATCCGGGGTTTATAATAAAACCCTTCGGT
>JAISGE010000138.1 GCA_031263265.1 Treponema sp. | reverse complement strand
AATAAAGAAGAAAGGACAATTCGTTTTCATCTTTTTCACAAAAAACTCCTTAAAAATATTTAGGTCTTAGACAAGCACCTTCATGCTGTTTTTGCACCAGGACCTTCTTGTTTTAATATTATACACCATATATAGGGATTTATCTAGTATCAGCGGAAATAATGCCCCAATATTCAAGCTCATTTTTTCATACCGGCGATCGGACTTGAACCGATATGACCTCACGGTCAGTAGATTTTGAGTCTACCGTGTCTGCCATTTCACCACGCCGGCAAAATATGGTATTAATATACCATAAATAAAAAATTTATACAAGGGTTTAAACCCAAGTAATTGAGGATAAATCCTCACGGCTCACTTCACCCACATTTTGCCAGCCTTGGTCTTTGCTGCACAAAGCCCCTATCCGGCTGCAAAAACGTCGTAAACAGCTGGGATCTTACCTTTATGGTTTCATCAGCTTGAGAACGCCCAGCCCAGACGTGTCCTGATACGATGCACCTGATAAATCGTTCCAAATAGCGACGCTTTGGCGGGCGCCTTGCGCTGAAGCGCCGTTGATTTGCGCGTCAAAGCCGATGACATCCCCTTCTTTCGCCGTTATCGTCCGAAACGGTATTTTGAGACTGACCGTATAAGTTCTACCGGAAACGCTCGCCCAGGACTCAAAGCCTTCGGCTGCGGACGCGGGGTTAAAGGTCGCTTCGTTGTCAAAATTGACCCGGTATTGGGCGTCGTCTTTTTCATAGTAGGGCGTCTTTCCGTTATTTTCGTCAATAAATATTTCTACGGAATCATGCTCATGAGCGTTTTGATTCGCCTTGTTCATTTCCGCATTATTGACATTCACCAACACGTAAAGGCTGTTTTCGTCCCAAAGGACTTTTGCAGTACCGGACGCGCCCTGCCACGCCATAAGATAGCGGTCTATAGGAATTGCAGGCGCTTGAGACCATGCAGCCGTATCCGCGAGGTCCGGCGTGCCGTAAACAGCCACAGACTGTTTCACTTCTTTTGTTTCTACAGACCCACTGTTTTCCGCGATGAATTTGTCCGGATCCAGCGCTGCGAAAAATGCGGGTTTAGGGTTGAGCGCGTCGTTGAACATGGTCGGGCAAGCTTCCTTACGCCAGCTTGAGCTGTCGTCAATTCCCCACATAGTAACACGCCCAATATGCTCCGCGTATTTCTTGAACACATTGAAAAGCGCGGCATAGGTAAGCCCCTGGGCCGTCATCTGAGCATCTGTCTGTTTGCCCCCTTCGCCGCACTGCACGTCGAGTTCCGTGATACTCACCTCTACCCCGAGGGAGATGAATCGTTGCAGGGAATCTTCCACACTGCCGGGATTGGTATGAGCATTGTAATGCCCCTGCATACCGATGCCGTCAATGAGCGGTCTACCGTTTACGTCCGGGTTCCTTTCGTTAATATCCTTTACCATGTTGTAGACCGCGGTCGCCTTGTTTGAGTTGTCCAGGTTGTAGTCGTTGTAATAGAGCTTGACGGCAGGGTCAGCCTCACGCGCGGCTTTGAATACGATTTCCACATAATCCGCACCGATAGCCGTTAACCAGGGGCTTTGGCGGAGACTTACCTTCCAGTCTTCTGCATTGGGCGGATTGTCCACGACAGCTTCGTTGAGAACATCCCACGAGACGACCTTACCCTTGAAATGTTCCACGACGGTTTTCGCATGGATGGTGAGGTTAGCGACAGCCTCGTCGCGGGATACGCCTTCGTTCATCCACGCCGGGGACTGTTGATGCCATGCCAAGGTATGTCCATGAAATTTAAGCCCCTGGGAAAGCGCCTTGTTGACAATGGCGTCCGCTTCGTCAAAGGTGAACACCCCCTTGGTCCCCTGTAAATACTGAGGTTTCATGGCGTTTTCCGCAGTGGCGATGTTATGGTGGCTTGTCAGGATAGTGTAGTGCACATCATCCATATTTACCCCCGACACAATGTTGCCAATAAGAAAATAGTCCGCGTAAGCATCCTTTAAAGATTGGGTTTTCGACATGACTGCTTCCTTTTCGCTCACGCATCCGCCTATCAACAGCGCCGCGAGTAGGCACAAAACGATTTTTTTCAGCATAGAATACTCCTTGCTTTTGCCCCGTTAGTAAGAGAATGTACCGTTTTTGCTAACGAGTTTTTTATAACGACAGTGTAGAGAAAATAACCCCTTGAGTCCAGATGTTATGCCGGGGCTATTTCAGTTTCTACAGAAAACACCAGGTCAGGATCCAGGGGATACAGGGGACGGCGAACTTTCTTATAGGGAATGGTTTCCAGCAGTTCATTAGAACAGCCTTTGGTGGTAGCCAGGATAGCCCTATCTGCAATAGTTCGGAAACACGGTTCAAGGTAACCGAGCTTTACAACCACGAGGCAGTAATCCCCGGGGTTTATTCCCAGTGCGGGGAGGAGTTCTGCATCCCCAAAACCGATATGTTTAGACGTGAGGGTAATAAGCAGGTTCTCATGGGACACCAAGACCAGATCCGACTTAACCGGCCCGAAGTTTCGTACGACTTTTTTGACCTTTACCTTTAGGGGGATCTTTTTTCCGTTCACCTGATCCCAGTTGCCCCCAATCGTGATGTCCAGTATGGCGCCGGGTCCAGCTTGAATGCAGGCCGCAACCGCAGGGGCATCGTAGAAACCGCTGTACAAGAGGGGGGTTGGGAGTTGAGCCGCCTGGTCCATGGTTTCCAGGATCCGCTCAAGAAGTTCCGTCCCGTCTCCAGTGGCCCCGGCAGTAGGATTGTCCCCAGAATCAGAAATAAAAACCGGCCGCTCTTTTTTTTTGAGCACTCCCTGATACGCATATTCCAGGGACTGCCGGGGATCGTACCATTCACTGCGGAACGTAAAATCACGCCGCCGCGCCCAAAAGGATGCGGCTAATGCATCCGCGCTTTTTTCCCCGATCTCCTCCGCAGCAAGACTCGTAACCAAGACAGAAACCCCGTTATGTTCATCATCTGCCCAGGGGAAACCCAAAAGCAGCGAAGCTGCCTCAATACCAGGCTGCATCTCCACACCGCGACAGGCTTCGATAAGGGAACGCATTGGCTCTGCTTCAGATTCAGACTTTTCTCCGGCAATGAGCATGGGTATCCGTCGATACGCGGTATGCAACTTTTTACCGGTATGCAGGGAATGGAGGAGCATCCGGGCAGCGTGTGCACCGGTTTCCTGGCAGTCAATGTGGGGCGCGGTCTTGTACGCGGTAAACCCATCAACCCAGCGAAGCAATGCCGGGGTGATGGTAGCATGCATATCCAGCGCCACAGTACAAGGAACATCCGGCAGGAGTTCCCGTACTGCCATAAGGAGGTCCCCTTCGGCACAGCCCAGGGCTTCAACTTTCATAGAACCGTGAAGCGCAAGACATACCCCGTGAATTGGCCCCAAGGTCAATGCCTCCTGGATCCGTTTGATCCATTCTTCCTTAAGGTGCCGATAAAAGGACCCGGATACCACTCCGTTGGGTATGGCCCGGGCCAAGACGGTGGGTACTATATCGCAGGTCCCTTCCTCTAAAGTCGTGATAATACCGGTAGATGAATACGAGGGTGTTCGTCCCCTGGTGAGCATTTCTTCACCGTAAAAAACCACAAAATCATCTGCACCGGTAATGATGGGGTTAAAGGTGTTGGATTCATGGTTCATGCCGCCAATTACGATACGCATACTAGTTCCTTGTTATTTTTTATCTATTCTTTTAAGGCTCCTTCTCCAAAGCCTTTGATGAGCTGGGCATGGAAAAAGAAGTAAAACAAAATCATGGGGAGTATGCCGATGACAAGCGATGCATACTGAAGCCCGTATTCGATGTTCTGTCTGCCCGCGAATTGGGTAATTGCCACCGGCAGACTCTTGAGCGCGGCTTTGGTGGTGAAGATGAACACAAAGAGGAATTCATTCCAGTGCCGCAGGAAGGACAGGATCACCATGGTGGCGATAACCGGGGAGGATAGGGGCAGTATCATCTGCCAAAACACGACCCGGTACTTTGCGCCGTCAATTTCAGCAGATTCAATCAGGGCATCCGGGATTCCTCTGACATAGGAAATGGCAATCATTACCGACATGGGCAGGTCAAAGGCGATGTAGGGTAAGATGACGCCGATACGCCGGTTGATAATGCCGATTTTCACTTCTACCAGGAACAGGGGAATGATCACCGCATGAACCGTGATCATAAGCCCTAGGGCAAACGCGGCGGTGAAAAAGGCCCGGTTCTTAAAAGGGAATTTGGTAAGCCCAAACGCGGCGGCCAGGGCAAGAAACAGGGTGCCCAGGGTTGCGCAAACGGTATAGATGAAGCTGTTCATCAGGGAAATACCGAGTCCTCCCATAGTCCAGGCCCGCAGGTAATTGTCAAAAGAGGGGTGCTGGGGCAGACCCAGGGGGTTAACTATGATTTCCGCGTGGGGTTTTAAGGAGGAATAGGCCAGCCAAACCAGGGGAAAAACCGTGAGTATCGCAAAAACCATCATTAAGAGATAGGCGCTTGAACGCCACCGCAGGGGAGCCCGGCGTAGCAAAGATTCGGTATTCATGCTTATTCCGCCTTTAAAAGGGTCGACACCGCCCGGGTGAGCAGGAGGGAAAGGACTATAAATATGATGATGATAATGGATAGGGCGCTGCCATATCCATAGTTCTGATGGACAAAGGTCGTATTGTACATATACACGGCGAGTACTTCGGTATAATGGGCCGGGCCGCCGCCGGTCATCGAATAGACCAAATCAAAGCTCTTAAAGCTGCCGGAAATGGCAAGTACCGAATTAATGAAAATAACATACCCCATCATCGGGGTGATAATGCGGAAAAATATGCTTCCTTCACTGGCGCCTTCAAGCTGGGCAGCTTCAATAACCGAATTGGGGATACGCTGCAGGTTGGCGAGAAAGATCACCATGAAAAGGCTGGTTTGCTGCCAGAGCAATACAAACATGATGGGTACAATGGCCAGGTCTTTGTTTTCCACAATGCTCATAATGTACTCCCGGTTTCCGGTGAGGTTCCGAATCATCGCGGTAAAAATCCCCACAGGGGAAAAAATACGGTTCCACAGTTGGGCCACAATCACCGAAGAAATGGTGATCGGCAGAAAGATCAACACCTCAAAGAGGTTGGCCTTCTTAACCATATTGCGGTAGAGCATATAGGCCAGAAGCAAGCCCAGGGGAATCTGGCCAAACACGGATACCAGCACAATCATGATGTTATTGCGGACCCCGATATGAAACACCGGATCTGTAAACATACGGATATAGTTGTCAAGGCCAACGAAACGCATTTCCCCATATCCCCTCCATTGGGTAAATCCCAGCACAATACTGAAGGCCAGGGGAAAAAGAATCACACTGATGAAGACAATAAAGGCAGGTAAAATGAAACAATAATAACTTATCTTTTTTGATTGTTGATAATGCACGATAACCCCCTTTTAATGCGCGCAGGATGCAACGCTTCAGGGGTTTTGAGGGTATCACCCCTGCGCATAGCGGTGATACCCCCATCCTCAAAGCGGCCGAGGAAAAATATGGATTACTTCTTGCGGTTTGAATCGTTGGCCGCAACCCAGGCTTCGTATTCAGCGGCCAGGCCTTCCGGGGTTTTGGTTCCCATCATCACCGCCTGAATACCGGGGTTGAGCACATTGTTCACCCCTTCGCCGTCCATCACCGCATCAATCACATAACCCATAGACTGACCGTTGATCAGGTCAATGTATTGCTGGTTAAGGCTATCCACGCCGTACTGGGCATAATCAAGCTTATAGGTAGGAACCGTGCCATACTGCATGAGCAGGTCTGAACCTTCCTGACCATAGATAAAGCTCAAAAATTTCCAAGCCGCATCAGCTTTAGCGCCGCTGAGCTTGGCATTCATAGCCAAGGCTTCCCCCAAGGTCGCGGCGCTTGAACCTTTGGTCACTTCACCGGCGATAGCGGGGAATGCAATCGCACCATAGCGGGCATAATCGTCTGGAGTGGCCGCGCTTTTCAGCGCGGAAATACGCCAACCTGCATCCAACAGGTACACTGACTTACCTTGGACAAAATCACCCCAGGCTTCAGGACCTTCAAGCTGATTCACGCCGCTGGGGAAAACCTGGGTATCCACCATGCGCTTGATTATCCCCAGGGCATTCACAAAGGCAGGATCGGTGAATTTCGCGGTACCGACTCGGGCACGGTCGAACCACGCGGTTCCACCCGTGCGATCCACCAACATGGACAAGAGCAGGGATTGGGCCTGCCAAACCCCTTTGTTCCCAAACATCAGGGGAGTGTACCCTGCGGCGCGAATAGCAGGAACCTGGCTAATCAACTCATCTAAGGTAGCGGGATTGGTAAGCCCCAGTTCCTGCTGGAGTTTGGTATTCACATAGATCACCGTACAGACCGCCATATTAGGGGAAATAATATAGATCTCCCCATTGGGGCCTTGGGGCTTCCAAATACTGGGGGTGTAGTTAGCCTTGAAAGCGTCCGTCAGGTAGGGCCGCAGATCTTTTACCATGCCCCGGTTCAGAACGTAGTTTGAACGCGCTCCCGCATAGATGGTAAAGAGGTCGGGGATGTCCCCTGCCGCAGCCATTGCCTGAAACTTATCGTGGAATTGTTCGCCAGACACGTATTCAAAGTCCAGTTTGATGTTGGGATACTTGGCGGCAAAGGCTTCCAGCGTTTTTGGCCAATATTCGTATTGGGGATTCGCCAATTCCAACTGCATATAAACCGAAAGACGTACCGTACCATCGGTTCCCACGCCATCTGAGGTGGCCTTTTGTCCATTTGCAAAGGCAATAAGCCCCACGGCAGCCGTTAATAGACCTGCTAAAACCAGCTTTTTCATAAAAACTCTTCCTCCATACTAACCAATTTTTGGCGATGCCAAGACCAAAGATTTAAAGCTTGTATGAGCATACCATAAAGGAGCCTGAAACGTCAATTCCTTTATAAAGCCAACGGCAGAAGCGAAACGGGGTACGAGAGGGGGTATGTAACCATACCACCTGTATACTTTATAATACGGTTTCTGGTGATTTGGGACATTTTTTCCTGAACCTGAAACTTGCTGTTATTATTTATATCCTCTTGCTTTTTTATGGTATTTATGATACTATTATCAAAAATCAATAAGGGAAGTTTTGTATTCCATGTTTACGTATAATCATATAGAATATGATTTGGATCTGAGTACTCCTATTACTGCACTTAATTTATCGACTCGGTCGATAAATGCTCTTGAAAATGCTGGAATATATACCGTTAGTTTATTGCTTACTTTAAATATTGAAGACCTGCATGAGATAAAAAATTTAGGAACAAAAAGCATTAAAGAAATTATTAATTGCAAAAAGAAATTATTAGCAGATAATTTTCAAAAGCCTATTGAAAGAGAGGTGTACTTTAAAATAATCAATAGAGTTGACTGCCGCTATGTTCTTGCTTCTGAGCCGCTATTTCTTTCAGACCCAATAGGTATTCTTGATTTATCTTATACTACGTGTGAAGTTTTATGGCAGTCAGGAATAGTAACGCTTAAAGATTTATTAAGATTGGATAAGTATGGATTACAAAATTTACAAAGTCTTAATACTGAACATATCAAAGAAATAAGTGTTTGTATAGAAAAAATAAAACCAAGCATTGAAATAACAACAGGAGATATTAAGGGGACGAGGCATTTTAATGCATTATTAAAAAATCAGATTGAGCGACGGTTGATCAGGTTAAAAAATGAATATCAAGCTATTCCTGTCCATAGATTAAAACTTAATCTTGATTTATATTTATCGTCAAATAAAAATGATAAGATAAAAAATATAAGATCCAGCATGGCTAATCTATTTTTATCTGTTAAAAAAGTTGAAGACATTGAAACAAAGTTTAAGGACATTGCCATGTCCAGTAGAACTACAGAGGTAGTTTCATTGTTTAAATTTTTATCTCTCAATATAAGAACATTGATGCAGAAAATATTTAATTTGGTATATAGCAGCCAGAATTATGAAAGACCTTTTGATATTTTATGGAAGCGTGCAAATGGAATGACCCTTCAGGAAATTGGCGATGAACGATCAATGAGCAAAGAACGTATACGGCAGCTTGAATTAAAAGGCCTTGAAAAATTAGGGGTATCAATAAGAAATATGCCGGTAGATATTATTGCTTTCTTATCCGTAGATATTAACAGCGGTTTAGTTATCAAGATTCGTGAAATTAAAAAATATTTTGACGGCTTTGAATATGCAGAACCGTTGCTATATTTATTCAGGAATGAACAGGTTTCAGAAGCCTATATGTACCGAAAAGATATCGATGGGTTTTATAAGATAGGGGCAGAGATTGATTTTAAAATATATAAAATTGGAAAGATAGAAAGGGTATTTAAATTAGCTAGAAAATATTTCGTTGTTGCAGATGAGATTGAAGTTTATTTACGCGGTAAAGGTTTATCTCTAAATAGCTTAGATGCTATTTATGCAAATGTACCCGGGGTTTCTATTTGGATCATGCAAAAGATACTCCAGAAACTAAAGAATATTGTTGAAATAAAAAATGGATTTATTCATAGAGAATGTATAATAGATTTGGATAAAACGGCAAAAATAATTTTAGAAATTCTAAAAAAGCAGTTCCATCAATTTAATGGTTATACTAATAGCCATATCTTATTCGAAGCCGCAAAGAGCGATATTGCATCGTTTATGAAAAAAAATAATTTTACCGATGAATTGTCTGTGTATGCAATAGCTAAACATCTTTTTTCAAAGGAAAAATACCATAATAATTGCTTTGTTTTCGCGGAAAATCTGCATGTTTGGGAGTATGAGCCTCATCACCCAAAGAACATAGATGGTATTCTTATTAATCTTGCAAGAAAAAACGGAGGAAAAACAACAAGAAAAGCATGTGAGTCATTGCTGATTAAATTAAAACTTTCTGTTAATCATATTATCAGTTTTATTCATAATACTAATGATTCAACATTTTATTTCTATAATGAAGATGTTTATATATTATCAGAATATTTAGCTCTTGATGAAAATAATAAAAACAGCATAGAAATGGCATTGGATTCATTGTTTATTGATAAAGATTATATAATTCCAAGAGCTATTGATGAAAATTGGTATGATAAACTTCCTCAATTAAAACCCGAATTACCCTGGACATTGTTATTATTGCAAGAAGTCTTGCGGTACAATGAAGAAATTGGATATAAGCCCATATTTTCTGACATTGAACAATCACCATATCGGATAGCACCTGTGTTTGTAAAATCAACATCCATATATACCCTGACAGATATAATATATGAATATGTAAAAAACACTATTGGAGTACCACAGAAAATAAATGCGGAAAAATTAAGGCGCTTATTAAAAAAAGAGGGATTTATAAAGCATGCTGAATGGTTTAATAATATACACAAGGTTTTAAAGGATCCTCGATTTGTTTTTTCTAATCAAAATAAAATCGTATATATAACGGCTAAATAGGGGTTTTTGAATCACCTGCTCTCCCTTGGTGTTCCAACTCTTGAATGAGGGGGTCTATCTCTTTCCACAAATGCTCCAAGGTATCGGTCTTGGTATTTACCTTGATAATCCCATAGGATATAGCAGGCTTATACTGCTGCGCTAAGGGGGAATTGTGATACCGTTCG
The DNA here is from genome assembly GCA_031263265.1 of Treponema sp. Taxonomy (GTDB): domain Bacteria; phylum Spirochaetota; class Spirochaetia; order Treponematales; family Breznakiellaceae; genus JAIRLU01. The sequence continues at coordinate 1,226 of JAISGE010000138.1, read as the reverse complement.
ATATGCGCAGTTTCATCTATCCTGCCCTGCAGCAGCCATACCATCTTGACCGACTGCCCTGCTTCCCGATTAGAGATCTGACACCCGTATTTGATAATCTCCCGATCCATATAATACTGCTTGATGTTCCACCGGGAGGAATACTTGGCGTCAAAAATCAGATAGAAAGAACCTGATACCCGGGTATTCTGGATCTTAAACATAAAATCCGGAGTATAAAAGCCGTCCGTGGTGGTGGTTCGGTAGAGGCTTATATCATTCTCAAAACGATCCGCGCTGATAACCGGCTGATAGTACAGGGTAAGGAGCAGGTCCCCTCGCCGCAACAGGTAGGTATTGGCAAGCTCCCCGCTGGGGGATTCCTGGGAATGATAGGTAAAGGAATGGGAAACCGCCCCGGTTTCGGTAAACCCTGAATTTTTAAGCAGCATGAGGAGTTTGCATAAACAGTAATACTCAAAAAGTTTGTCCAAGGTCTTAGCATTGCCTATCAAGGTTTCTTTAACCAGGGTAAATTCCCCAAAATAAAACCACAGGAGGATCTGTTCAAATACCTGCCGGTACGACCGGACTTCTTGAAAAACCTTGGTCTTCTTAGGTATTCCCAAAAGCTGCGTATCCTGACAAGGCAGGATGTCGCCATATTTTGCGTATTGTCCGGCTAAGTTTAAAAGGAGTTCGTGGAGGGTATTGAACAGGTCCTGGTTCCGCTCAACCTGCAGTTGTTTAATCCCGATGATAGGCGCCCGAAATCCTTCCCGTTCAAGCCATTGCAGCTTATGCAGCACTTTGTATTCCTCTGCCAGCTCCTTCCGGACTTTTTCTTCCACGGTTTTAACGTGGTTACAGACCAATAAGAGAAACCCCAGTACCACCCGGTTCTCGTAAATATCAAAGCTCTTGATGGTTTTTTCGATGTACATACGGTACGGCAGATAATGGACACCCTGCACCTGTATGGCCGTAGGGCTTTCGGTTTTCACTAATTCCCCAGGGTTTTGATACAGCCATTGCAGGCTGCGGCGGGTAATGCTTTTTACCTTGTCATAGGACTGCAAAGAGTCATGTTTGACAATCCGGTGTTTAGCCCTGTTTTTAAAAGAAGGATAGTGTTCCTGGTAGCAGGTATGTATGGAGCTGAGTAATTGAATATAGTCGCTCAGGGATTTATAGGAACCCTTGCTTTGCGGGGCTTCAACGCTTTCCGGTAAAAGGCTCTCCGAATC
>JAISGE010000116.1 GCA_031263265.1 Treponema sp. | reverse complement strand
ATCGATCATCCCACCCAGATCATGGCGGACATGAACCACATCATCCATTATTTCGGCGGCGCGGATAAGCTGAAAGGGAAAAAGGTCGCCATGACCTGGGCCTATTCCCCCTCCTACGGCAAACCCCTTTCGGTGCCTCAGGGCGCTATCGGCTTGATGACCCGTTTCGGCATGGAGGTCTCCCTGGCCCATCCAAAGGGCTACGAGGTAATGCCCGAGATTGAGGAGATCGCCAGGAAGAACGCCCTGTCAAGCGGCGGCAAATTCACCACATCAAATTCCATGGAAGAAGCCTTTAAGGATGCGGATATTGTGTATCCCAAGAGCTGGGCTCCCTTCGCGGCAATGGAAAAGCGGACCAACCTTTACGGCGCCGGGGACTTTGACGGCATCAAGACTCTGGAAAAGGAACTGCTGGCCCAAAACGCGGGGCACAAGGATTGGGAATGTACGGAGAAGTTGATGGAGTCCACCAAGGACGGCAAGGCCCTGTACCTCCACTGTCTGCCGGCGGATATTTCCGGGGTAAGCTGCAAGGAAGGGGAAGTGGCCGCGTCGGTGTTTGACCGCTACCGGGTGCCCCTCTACAAGCAGGCCAGCCACAAGCCCTACATCATCGCCGCCATGATCTTTTTAAGCAAGATCAAGTGCCCCCAAAAGACGTTGAGCGACTTGGCTGACCGGGGCCTTTCCCGCTTCCTGGGTTAGCGGTATGAAGAAGCGGATCGTCATTGCCCTGGGGGGGAACGCCCTGGGGGAAAACCTGAAAGAGCAGATGGCCGCGGCCCAGGGAACCGCCAAAGCCATTGTGGATCTGGTGGAGGGGGGCCATGAAATCGTGATCGTCCACGGCAACGGGCCTCAGGTGGGGATGATCGAAACCGCCTTTGAGACTGCGGCTCGGGCGGACCCTCATTTTCCCATTCTGCCCATGTCGGTCTGTGTGGCCCTGAGCCAGGGCTACATCGGCTATGATCTGCAAAACACCCTGCGGAGGGAACTGGATTTCCGGCACATCTCCACTCCGGTGGCTACTATTATCACCCAGGTAGAGGTAGACCCGGCGGACCCGGCCTTCCTCAATCCCACCAAGCCCATCGGCGGCTTTATGACCGCGGCTGAGGCCGAGGTTCTCCGCTCCAAAGGCATCCCGGTGATGGAGGACGCGGGCCGGGGCTGGCGGCAGGTGGTGGCCTCTCCCAGGCCGGTGAACATCATCGAGGCGGGGACGATCCAGACCATGCTGGCCGCGGGGCAGATCCCCATTGCCGCCGGGGGCGGCGGCATTCCCGTGGCCATACAGGACGGCCAGTACCGGGGTAAAAGCGCGGTGATCGACAAGGACTTTTCCGCCGCTAAACTGGCGGAGCTTATCGGCGCGGACATGCTGATCATCCTGACCGCGGTGGAGAAGGTGGCGATCAACTTCGGTAAACCCGATCAGAAGTGGCTGGATCGCTTGACTGTTGCGGAAGCGAAACAATACATTGCGGAAAACCAGTTCGCTAAAGGGTCCATGTTGCCCAAGGTCCAGGCCGCGATCTCCTTTGTCAGCGCGGCCGCGGGAACGCAGACTGAAACGGGTTTTAGCCGGACGGCTTTGATAACTCTGCTGCAAAAGGCGAAGGACGGTATTGAGGGAAAAACCGGCACCATTATCACTCACTGATAAGACGAGGTTTCTAGACGTGGGGGATTCCGGAGGCCCCAAGACGGCATTATCCTCCCATTTTGACTACACGGATTTCATAAACGGTTCTTAGATTTAGAGGGTTTTTATACCGGGGCTTTTGCCGCGGCTTATACAAGCGTTGAGGAGTAATGTTATGAAAACGTCTGTGGAAAAACAGGCAGATGATCGCCGGGCGTTGATCTACCAGTTGGAGGGGCGGCCGCCTTTGGGAATTGCCTTCCCCTTGGGTTTGCAGCATGTTCTTTCCATGTTCATTGGGAACCTGGCGCCGGTGCTGGTACTGGCGGGGATCGTGAGCAGTGTTACCGGGGAGGCGATTGTAACGCCCCAGCAGAGGATGCTCATGGTGCAGTGCTGTATGTTCGCATCGGGGATGACCACCCTGGTCCAGCTTTATCCCCTTAAGTTCGGTGCTACTTTCCAGGTTGGGGCGGGGCTTCCCATTGTGATGGGTACTGCCTTTGCCTTTGTTCCCACCATGCGGACTCTGGGGGCGGAATTCGGCATCAACGCGGTTCTGGGGGCAATAATTGCAGGAAGCGTAGTAGAAATTATTATGGGCCTTTTTATTAAACCCCTTAAAAAGTTCTTCCCCCCCCTGGTTATCGGCGCGGTGCTTATCACTATAGGGCTTCATCTACTTCCCGTAGGGGTCCAGTACTTGGCCGGTGGTGCGGGGGCTGAAGCCAACGCTGCCCTGGCGGGTCGGTTAGCGGCGGAGGGGAAAGAAATTCCCGCTTCGGTGGCGGCTATGGCCGCTCAATACGGTTCGTGGCAGAACTTGGTAATCGGCGGCATAGTTTTTATTACCATCATCCTGATGCAGCGTTTTGGCCGAGGGATGTTTAAAATTTCCGCCATCCTTATCGGTATTATCGTGGGGTATCTGGTGGCGATCATCCTGGGGCAGGTGAACTTCCAGGCCGTCAAAGACGCCGGTTTTATTTCGGTCCCCATACCCTTTTCCATCAAACCGGTCTTTATGCTTGAACCGATCATCGCTATGGCGGCAATTTACGTGGTTTCCGGTCTTGAGACCATGGGGAATATCAACGGCATTACGGTGGCCGCCTTTGACCGGGAGGCGACGATCAGAGAAACCTCTGGAGCGGTGGTTGCGGACGCGGCGGGTTCCTTGTTTGCCGCCGCATTCAACACCCTGCCTAATACCGCCTTTGGGCAAAACGCCGGCATCGTCGCCATGACCAAGGTGGTAAATAAATGGTGTATCGCCACCGGTGCCCTGGTGCTGATCCTGGCGGGCTTTATTCCCAAGATTGGGGCGGTTTTTTCCGTCATGCCTTCCAGTGTTCTGGGCGGGGCGGTGGTAACGGTCTTTGCCATGATCATGCTGAACGGGATAAAGCTCATTGCCAAGGCGGGGTTCTCCGACCGGAATCTGCTTATCCTGGCCATCACCTTTGGGGTTGGCTTTGCGGTGGGGGATACCAAACTGCTGGTGGACCGGCTCCCCGTGTTTTTACAGTTTATTTTTAAGGATACAGTCGTGGCGGTCTGTGTTATTTCCGTCCTGACCAATCTCCTGTTTCCTGTCTCCGAATCTGACAAGGAACGGATGAAAAACGCCCAAAAAGAAGCGGCGGTTGAAGATCTAGGTTAACAGCTTGCAGGGGTGAACGATCGAAAAGTTAGACCATATTATTGAGAAAAGATAGAGAAAGCTTAAGAGAGGTGTATCATGAGTGAACTAATGCGTCCCCTCGCATTTTCGGATCTTGTCCGTTGGATCCAAACGGAAGCAAGAAACAGCAATTCGGTGTTTGGAATACGGAAAGAGAAATTCTACCGGAACTCAAGCAGTGCAGGAATCACCCTGTTTGGGACCAAGATTGCGTCCCCTCTAGGGCCTGCTGCAGGACCCCATACCCAGCTTACCCAAAACATCTTGGCAGCATACCTGGCAGGGAGCCGATTCATTGAGCTTAAAACCGTACAGACCATGGATGGGGAAGAACTGCGGAAATGCGTGGCGCGCCCCTGTATCAATGCCGCGGATGAGGGATACAACGTAGAATGGTCTACAGAGTTGACGGTACAGGAGGCGTTTGAAGAATATATTAAGGCATGGTTCTTGGCTCACGTTGTAGCTAAGGAGTTCGCCTTAGAGGATCCTTGCGGCCTTATCTTTAACATGAGCGTGGGCTACAGCCTGGAAGGTATTCAGTCCCCCAAGATCGATACGTACATCGAAGGGATGCGAAACGCCTCTGGTTCCCCTATCTGGAAGATCTGTTACGACTACCTGGCCGCGAATATCCATTCTTTTGAACGGTTCACGCAAAAAGATTTAGAGGCCATACCCAGTGCGGTTTCTTCCAGCATCACCTTATCCACGCTCCACGGCTGTCCTAAAGAAGAAATCGAAAAGATCGCCTCCTATCTGTTGACCGTTAAAGGGATGCATACCTACGTTAAATGCAATCCCACCCTGCTGGGGTATGAAACTGCCCGCCGGCTCTTAGACGATATGGGCTATGGGTATATTTCCTTTGACGATCACCACTTCAAGAACGACCTCCAGTTTGGAGATGCAGTGGCGATGCTCAGGCGTTTGCAGGTTCAGGCGCAGGAGAAAGGGCTGGCCTTTGGGGTAAAAATTACCAATACCTTCCCTGTAGCCATTACCAAAGGAGAACTCCCTGGGGAAGAGATGTACATGTCCGGCCGTTCCCTGTTTCCCCTTTCCATCACCGTAGCCCAGCGTTTAACCCAGGAATTTAACGGAACCCTTTCCATCTCCTATTCCGGCGGAGCAGATTTTTTTAACCTGGCGTCGATCCTGGAAACCGGTATCCGGCCAGTTACTATGGCAACCAACCTGCTTAAACCCGGAGGGTATGAACGGCTCAAACAACTTGCCGAGCTTGCCGAAGCAGTGCTGCCCCGGCTGGATCCAGGACTCACCACTATCCAGGTGCAAACCTTAAACACCCTGGCAGAGCAGCTTACCGCGCAGAAGCGGCATCGTAAGGAACACCGGCAGGGGGGCTTGCGGAAAACCGCTTCGGTCTTGCCCCTCTTTGACTGCGCGCAAGCGCCCTGTCAAGAGGGAGGCTGTCCTTTGCATCAGCAGATTCCTGGGTACCTTGAAAAGGTGGCGGCAGGTGAGTATGGAGCAGCCTTTGAGATTATTGCTCAAGATAATGCCGCGCCCTCCATTACCGGTACCATCTGCGATCACCGGTGCCAGCAGATCTGTACCCGGGTGGATTACGATAATTCCCTGGAGATCCGCCAGGCCAAGCGCATTGCCGCAGAACATGCCCAGGATGCCTACAGCAGTTCTCTCAAACCCATCCCCCTCAAGACCGATAGGTCCGTGGGGATTATCGGGGCAGGTCCCGCGGGTATCGGTGCCGCAGTATACCTCAGGAGAAACGGAGTACCGGTCAGGGTGTATGAAAAACGGCCTACTCCTTATGGTATCGTGGGGCATGTTATTCCTTCGTTCAGAATCAGCCAGGAGGCGATTGATCGGGATTTCAGGCTTGCGGTAAAACTGGGGGTTGAATTCACGTTTGGAGTGGATGAAGGCTACTCCCTGGACAGGCTTAAAAAGGATCATGCCTTTGTGGTGCTTGCTACAGGAGCGTGGAAAGCGGGAAGTTCTTCATGTTCCGGGGCTGAGGAATTCCTAGACGCCCTACAATTCCTGGAAGCGTTCAAGGCATCAGGCGGTTCCTTGGATCTGGGTAAACAGGTGGCGGTTATCGGTGGCGGGGATGTGGCCATGGACTGCGCCCGGGCAGCAAAGCGGAACCCTGGGGTTGAAACGGTAAGCATCGTATACCGCAGAACCAAGGATTTTATGCCTGCCCAACAGGAAGAACTGGAAGGCGCCTTGGCCGATGGCGTAAGGATCATTGAACTCTGTGCCCCAGAAAGTTTTAAGGCGGGTATACTCCGGTGTGAAGTGATGCACCTTGGCGCGTACGATAAATCCGGACGGCGAAGCATTGTGGGTACCGGCACGTATGTAGACCTATCCTTTGATCGGGTAATAAGTGCGGTAGGCGCTCAGGTGGATACGACCTTGTTTACCCAAAACAGTATAGGGCTGAACGATAAAGGCTTTCCCGCGCTGAATACCGCGCTTGAAAGTTCTGTCCAAGACGTCTACGTTGCAGGGGACTGTAAGGCAGGGGCAGCCACCGTGGTCAAGGCCCTGGCAGATAGCAAAACCATAGCTCAGGATATTCTGCAGAAACTCCGCATCCCTGCTGACTTTGGCGTGGTGAAACCCCAGCCAGATAAGGAGACGCTTTACGCCAGAAAAGGAGTTGCGGCTCCCTCCCTGCCTGGTAACACCGATGCCTACCGCTGTCTTTCCTGCGGGGAAATCTGCGAGATCTGTTGTGATGTATGTCCGAACCGGGCGAATGTTATGGTGAATCCTGCATCGTCCCTTAGTGCAGGCGGTCATCAAGTGGTGCATATCGACCGGCTCTGTAATGAGTGCGGCAACTGTGCGGTTTTCTGTCCTCACCAAGGCGCGCCGTATCAAGACAAGTTCACGGTGTTTTCCTGCGAGGAAGATTTCACCCATAGCACCAATACCGGCTTTTGGTCCCTCGGTAACGGCTCCTTCAAGGTGAGGCTTGCGGACAAATCAGTACTTACCTGGCATGGGGAACCGGAACGCATCCCCCAGGAAGTGGCACAGATGATAGATCTGCTTATGCAGAAGTATAGGTATATGGTAACGGAGGTTTAACTATGCTCTTGATTGGAAATGGAAAAGTGGTTACACGAGACGACGCATGTCCGTTTATTGAAAACGGCGCGGTCGCGATTGATGGCCCGGTGATTACGGAGGTGGGTGAAACCGGTGTATTACAGGCCAAATACCCGGATGCTCGCTTTATAGACGCCCGGGGCCGCTTGGTCATGCCCGGGTTTATTAACGCCCACATGCATTACTACAGTACGTTTGCCCGTGGTATAAGTCTTGGGGGCAAACCCGCGACTACCTTTGGCGAAGTGCTGCGTGGACTCTGGTGGCGGCTCGACAAGGAGCTTACCCTGGAGGATGTGTATTACAGTGCGGTTGGTCCTATGATTGACCAAATCCGTTCAGGGGTTACGTCGGTGATCGATCACCATGCTAGCCCTCATGCGGTGGAAGGGAGCCTGTTCAAGATTGCCGAAGCAGCACAGCACTTGGGTATCCGCAGTAACCTCTGTTACGAGATCTCCGACCGGGATGGTGCGGCGATAAAAGATGCGGGAATCAAAGAAAACGTGGATTTTGTGAAGCACTGTAAAGCGCAGAACAACGATATGCTGAAAGGGCTTATCGGGATCCATGCGCAGATCACCATCAGTGAAAAAACCCTGAATGAGTGCATCGAAGCTGCCGCAGGTCTTGATGTAGGATTTCACATTCACGCCGCAGAAGGTATCGAAGACGTAGTTGACGCCCTGGCAAAATACGATATGCGGGTTGTTGAGCGCTTGTATCGATACAAGGTGCTTTCGGACAAAACCATAGCGGTTCATTGTATCCACATCACCGAAGAAGAGATGGACATGCTCAAAGACAGCGGGGTTGCGGTAGTTCACAACCCTGAGTCGAACATGGGAAATGCGGTGGGGGTTTCACCGGTTCTTGCCATGCTCAAGAAAGGGATACTGGTAGGTATGGGTACCGACGGCTACACTGCAGATATGACCGAATCCTATAAGGTCGCGGCGATCTTGCATAAACATGCGGCTCATATTCCCTCGGTTGCCTGGGCAGAACCACCACAGATGCTTTTTAAGAACAACAAGGCGATTATGGAACGCTTCATCCAAGGCAAGATCGGGACCCTCAAAAAAGACCACTATGCAGACATCATCATCGTTGATTATCAGGGGCCGACACCGGTGAATGAGAACACGATTAACAGCCACATCCTTTTCGGTGTCTCAGGCAGGCATGTGGATACCACCATCATCAACGGCAAAATCGTGATGAACGACCGGGAACTGGTAGGGATCGATGAAGCCGGGCTTTTGGCAAAATCCCGGGAACACGCCTTACAGTTATGGAAACGAATTTAAAATGGTGAATTGAGGGGAAAAAGCGGGCTTTTGCCTGCTTTTTCCCGGCTTGTGGAGCTAAATTGACCGCAAAACAAAAAAGCCCGGAATATCCCGGGCTTTTGTCTAATCAAGGAACTACTCGGTGGTACCGTACAAAACCTGCGCGACAAAATCAAGATTTTCTTGATCGGGCAGTGTTCCTGCGGTTACTTCAGTATCAAAGAATATCACTTCGGGCTTTTCCGGATCGTATTTTGGCCATTGTGTAGCGGACGGTAGCGTTACGCCGCTGTTAGGATCGCCGTTCTTGATAAAGTTGATCCATCTTGTGTGCATTTCTTGTGCGACTTTTTTACTTTCCTCACTGGCAGATTCTCCAACTGTGTTAAATACATGGGGTATCTCTCCTGCATGGTACGCTCCCAACGGATTGCCCGGCGCAGCAAAGTTGTAATTATACATAAAGACCGAGTTATTATGAGCAAGCGTGTCGGCAAATACTTTTGAGCCGGCGGTAAACCATGAGTAAGCTAAAACCTGTTGGGTCCTTTGTGCCGCGGTGTTATTTTCATCTACCGGGAAACGCTCCGCAATTACGGGCCAACCCTCGCCGACCATGCGGGATCCATAGGATTCATAGAAACTATCGTCAACTGTAGACGGGATAAACAGCGTACCTTCATCGTGGTTAAATCCGATAAGCAGATTTACCTTGTTAAAATTCCCCTCGTGTAGAGCCGCCACTGGATCTTTTGGAAGCACAGCACCGTCAAATACCGGCATCAAATAGAACGGCGGCAGTATTGACGCTTGATTCATCATAAACGGACTAAGATAGTTCAGAACATAGGGATCCACTTGCCGCAAGTGTTTAAGCCCTTCCTCGGTATCCGAAACTCCGAAAACGTCCGCAAGTGCTTGAGACGCTTCTATAGACTTTTGTAAGTCCCCGCGAGCCTGGGGAAGCGAAGACTGTAGAGAAAGAATAGTGCCGCTTTCCATAATGGCGCCGTGGAAAAGCCCTTCCGCTTGAGGACTCAGTATAAGCGCGGAAACGCTATAACTACCTGCCGATTCACCGCCTATCGTAACCTGCGCCGGATCCCCGCCGAAATCCTCTATGTTGTCTCGAATCCATTCAAGGGCTTTGATCTGGTCAAGCAATCCCCAGTTCCCGGTTGTGCCGTACTGTTTATACGTCTCATTAGAAGCGAAAAAGCCGAGTGTACTGAGCCGGTAATTGATCGTTACCGTTACCACGCCGTTTTGCGCGAAACTCGTTCCGTTAAGCGTATTCTGACTCCCTGTCCCGAATCCAAAGCCGCCGCCATGAATAAATACATAAACCGGCAATTTATCAGCTTTTTGAGGTTCAGCAGGGGTCCAAACGTTCAGAATAAGAGCGCCTTCAGATTGTTTCTTATTGTCCACCGATATAGGGAAAGTAAGCCACTGAGATATCATAGGTCCATATTTTGTACAATCAAGGACGTCCGTCCACGGCTCCACATCTTGAGGCGGGGCGAAACGCAAATCCCCAACCGGAGCTTTAGCGTAAGGAATTCCCTTATATACATAAATACCGTCTTGTTGAACGCCCTTTATGGGTCCATTTTTTGTAACAAGGGACGTTCCTAACGCTGGGTTTTCTGGCGCTTGTTTTCCCGACGCAAAAACCGTTCCTGCCGCCAACAGGAATAACAGACACGCTATTCCTGTAAAATCGTTTGAATTTCGATTAATCAATTCAATATCTCCTCTAGGTTTTATAGTATATAATCCGTAGAAAAAGTCAAGAGTCATGGGGTATCGTCAAATCGCAGCTTTTGGCGATTATATAACTACCACAAGAGCCGTTACCCGGATAAAGGGATGGTGAAACCCACTGGTGGGCTAGCATAAATAGTAAGGTATGGTTTATCATGTAATAAAGTTTATATTTATGCACTAAGGAATAGCAGATGAATAAGTCTTTGGGCCTTGGTAAAAATATTACAACCCCCCCCCCCCCCCCCCCCTACAAGTTCTTACCTGCTTTGCAAGAAGGCTTTGTTCATGCTGACCTTACAAGGAGTAGTCTATGAAAATCGGCGTTAAATTGGTGTTGGTCATTAGTGTCTTCAACATCATCGGTATCGGTTTGCTGGCCGGCATCACCCTAACCCTGTCTCAGCGGGAAATCAGCCGCCTCGCCGAGGAGAAGGCGCAAAGCGTTGCCCAAGAAAGCAGTGAAAAAATCAAGAACTGGCTTGTGGAATATATGGACGCGGCAAGAACCCTTGCCCGGGTCATGGAGGGCTATACAGAGATTCCGGCGGCCCAGCGGCGGGATTATTTCAATATGATGATACGGCAGGTCCTGGGCGCCAACCCGGAACTACGCAGCTTCTATGCTAACTGTGCGCCCAACGCCCTGGGTGGTATGGATGCGGAATATGCCAATACCTCCGGAACGGACGAGACCGGGCGCTATAAATCCACCTGGCACTCTCAGAACGGCCGCTTCATGGTAGAGGCGATAACAGGGTTTGAGTGGGATCAAGTTCTACAAACCCCGGCCTTACATGGAGAGTTTATACTTGATCCATCGGTGTACCAAGACGCCCGGGGAACCGCGCTCATTACCATTATGGGCAGTGCCGTAAAGGATAAAGAGACCGGCGTCTTGATAGGGAATGTCGGAGGTTCTCTGGTGTTATCCACCATTCAGGAGATGGTGGAGCAGATTAACCCCTTCGGCAATGGTCACGCGATGCTCTTCAGCTCAGGCGGCATTGTGGCCGCCCACGCCGACCCGCAACGGATCGGAAAGAAGTTACGGGAGTCGGAAAGCGACACCTTTGGTCCCTTCCTTGATACGGTGGCGGACGCGGTTACCCAAGGAACCTCCACATCCTTTGCATACCGGAACGCGCAATCGGATACGGTCATGCAGTACTATTCTGTGTCATTCACCATCGGGAAGGTTCCAAAGCCCTGGACCTTAGTCATTGGAGTTTCCCGGGACACTATCATGGCGCCAGTTTACAATATGCTTACGATAAGCATCATCATCGGTATTCTGGCCGTACTCCTTATGTCGGTGGGGGTGATTATTACCGGCCGTTCCATAAGCCGCCCCTTAGCCTCCACCATGACCGTGCTCAAAGACATTGCCGAGGGAGACCTTACCAAGGAGATCACGGTAAACTCCAAGGACGAACTGGGTGACCTTGCCCGCTACCTCAACCTCACCATAAGCAAGATCAAGAACCTCGTCCTTTCCATACGCCAGGAGGCGCTCGCCCTCTCTCAGACCGGCGCAGACCTTGCTTCCAACATGAACGAAACCGCCGCCTCTATCAACGAGATCACCGCAAACATTCAAAGTATCAAAGCTCAAACCGGTAAGCAGCAGGAAAACGTCAAAGACTCAGGCGCCATTATGGGACAGGTCGTCAACCATATCGGCATTATAAACGACCAGATACAAAAACAGTCCCAGTGCGTAAGCGCATCTTCCTCGGCCATAGAAGAAATGCTGGCCAATATCCAGAACGTGACCAAAAGCCTTATCAAGAACGAAGCCAACGTTACCAAGCTCTCCCATGCGTCTGAAGTCGGGCGTGCCGGATTAGAGGAGGTCTCAACGGATATTCAAGAGATTGCCCGGGAGTCGGCGGGGTTGCTGGAGATCAACGCGGTGATGGAAAACATCGCCAGCCAAACGAACCTTCTGTCAATGAACGCCGCGATAGAGGCGGCTCATGCGGGGGAATCGGGGAAGGGATTTGCGGTGGTGGCGGAGGAGATACGGAAACTAGCGGAGTCCTCAAGTGATCAGTCCAAGACCATAAGCACGGTATTGAAGAAGATCAAGGACTCCATAGAGAAGATCACGGAGTCAACGAACGAGGTGTTGCTGCACTTTGAGGCCATAAG
>JAISGE010000100.1 GCA_031263265.1 Treponema sp. | reverse complement strand
CTCAAAACCATCCCTTATCCTGGTACCCCAGTATAAAAGTCTGGCTTCTCTCTTCTTTCCCGATAAACGCTCTCGCGCCTATCGCTTCCTCCCCTTCCCTACTTTATCAAATATCTCAAGAAGAAAACCTTTTACCTTTCCCTTCTTTTGGTCTTTTGAACTTACTCATTTTCCCTACCTCTCGTCTAGAGGTCCCTATGCCTTTTTTAATAAAAAATTTAGGCTATAGCTTTATTGTAAGCTCATAACGTAATGGTGAATATAATATATTCTAAACGCTTCCCAAAGGTCAAGTGCTTTTCGTCAATTTCCGTTAAGATTATGGTCTCGTCAACTGTAAAATAGACATATCCCATAGACCTTTTGGGCGCCTCCGGCTTTGAGGGCAGCAGCACAGGCATATAGGGTGGAACCAGTGGTGATCACATCATCAAAGAGGATAAGTTCCGGGGGAACCGGTCTGGTATAACGAATCCGGCCTAAGAGGTTGGTTCTCCGGTCTTCCTGATTGAGGGCTTTTTGGCTTTTCGAGGGGAGGCGTTTGAGGCACCGGTATACCGGCAAGTAAGGGGAACGGGTTTTCCGATAAGCTTTGGTAAGCAAGCTCCCCAAATAATCGATCTGATCCCAGCCAGTCTTCTTAATTTTTCCCTGTCGGGGAGGAACCGGCACCAAAACCGGGTTGTGTAAGGGTGGGGCGGTAAAGAGGGTTAATCCTGCTATGAGGGATTCCGCCAAGAAATTACCCAGCGCCTGGTACCTCCCGAATTTGTAGGATACCAGGAGTTTCCGGTAATTTCCACTATAGGGGAAGAGGGCTACGACCTGGTTAACATAAAGCTCTTCCTTATGAAGGGATTCCTGATCTCGACATTGCAGACAGCGATCTATTTCGGCAATCAGGGGGCGTCCGCAGGAGGCACACCGGGATTGATCTTCGGTAATAGTGAGGCATTTCATACAATCCCAGCACAATCCATACCATGCCTCCTCTCCATTAAGGAAGGGGTTACCACAGAGAGCGCAGCCTGCCGGGACCAGGTATTCCCGGATGAGGGACGGGACCCATCGTAATTGATTCATACTCTGTATACGGGATGCAACTTGTGGGTGCTTTAATGTGAATACCTTTGAAACAGCTTCATTTTCTGTTTTTTTCAAAAAAATCATCTTGTTCTTGACAGTACCTTGTTCTATGTATATCTTATTAAATACCTAGTAATTATAAATATTATACACTAGGAATATTTTAAGGAGTGAATTAGGTAGAAAGAAATGAAAAGAGTAACAAAAGACACAATCAGGTCTATGAGCTGCTTATTCTTTGCGTCGGTATTGTTGGCAGGAACGGCTGCATCCGTTTATGCGACAGGATCCAAGGATGCATCAGGAGGGACGGAAACCAGGGAAATCAATTTGCTAAACGTTTCCTATGACCCCACAAGAGAGTTGTACCGGGAGTTTAACGATGCCTTTGTGAAGTATTACAAAGCCCAGACCGGTACTACGGTAAGCATCAGACAGTCCCACGGTGGCTCTGGGGGACAGGCCCGGAGCGTTATTGAAGGACTGGAAGCAGATGTGGTTACCCTGGCCTTAGCCTATGATATTGACGAGATATCCAACAAGGCCCACAGTATCGCGGAAAACTGGATAAGCCGGTTCCCAAATAACAGCGCCCCCTATACCTCAACCATTGTCTTCTTGGTACGGGCAGGAAATCCCAAGGGTATTAAAGACTGGGATGATTTAGTACAGCAGGGCATCCAAATTATTACCCCAGATCCCAAGACATCTGGAGGAGCACGGTGGAACTACCTGGCAGCCTGGGCCTATGCCCGGGATAAATACGGTAATGAAGAGCAAGCTCAGGAATTTGTTAAGCAACTGTTCAACAACGTACCGGTCCTGGATTCAGGTGCCCGAGGGGCAACCAATACCTTTGTACAGCGGGGACTAGGGGATGTGCTTCTGGCATGGGAAAATGAGGCCTTCCTTTCGATTAATGAGTTGGGTAAAGGAAAGTTTGAGATTGTGGTTCCTAGTCTGAGTATCCTGGCAGAGCCTTCGGTGAGCCTTGTGGATACGGTGGTTGAGAAGCGGGGCACCCAAGCAGTGGCTACCGAGTATTTGAAATACCTGTATTCCCAAGAAGGGCAGCAGATAGCGGGTAAGAACTATTACCGGCCTTCGGATGCGGAAGTAGCAAAAACCTTTTCCAATCAATTTCCCAGCCTGCGACTGGTTACTATTGACGGTGAATTTGGAGGCTGGAAAACCGCCCATAGCATCCATTTCTCGGATGGCGGGAAGTTTGACCAGATAATGAGCGAATTAAAACAGCGGTAGCCTTGAGGAGGGGTACTGAACGGTACTCCTCGTTTCCAGAGTTTAATTAAGGATCGCGTATGCCCTTACTTACCCGAAAAAAGACCGTAAAAGTAAAGATGCCGGGGTTCGGCTTAACCCTGGGGCTTTCTTTGACGTATATGTCGCTGCTTATTTTGATCCCCTTGAGCGCGCTGATTCTGTATGCGACAAGACTTTCCTTCAATGACTTTTGGAGGATCATTACCGACCCCCGGGTCATAGCAGCATTTAAAATCTCTTTTTCGTCCACGTTTTTTGCCGCGCTTATCAATTTTGTATTTGGGTTAATCATTGCCTGGATCTTAACCCGATACCAGTTTTATGGCAAACGGATTATTGATGCGTGTATTGATCTGCCCTTTGCGATTCCCACAGCAGTGGCGGGTATTTCTCTGGCGACGATCTTTTCACCCCTGGGATTCTTGGGAGGGTTTCTCCAAAAATTTGGGATTACCCTCGGGTTTTCCAAGGCAGGGATCGTCATTGCCCTGGTTTTTATCGGTCTTCCCTTTGTAGTCCGCACGGTGCAGCCCGTCATAGCAGAGCTGGATGTGGGATTGGAAGAAGCGGCCAGCAGTTTGGGGGCCAACTACTTTCAAATTTTCGTTAAAGTGATTTTCCCTTCCCTGTTTCCTGCCTTGCTTACGGGTTTTACCATGGCCTTTGCCCGGGGCTTGGGGGAATATGGGTCCATCATCTTTATATCCAGTAATATGCCTTACGAAAGTGAGATTGTTCCCCTGCTCATCATCAAAAAACTGATGCAATTCGATTACCTGGGGGCAAGCGCCATTGGGGTTACGATGTTGGGTATTGCCTTCATTCTGTTGCTGCTGACCAATTTGCTGCAGGTCTATACCAAAAAAAGGAGGACCAGTTGAGTACCATAAACCGGGAACCACCCTGGATCAAGCCTATCCTCATGGGCTTGTCGTTGATTTTTTTGTTTGTTTTCATCTTCTTGCCGCTTATCACGATTTTCTCCGAAGCCTTTGAGTCTGGAGTGCAGGTCTATTTTAAAGCCCTTTCAGATGCGGATGTCTTTGCATCCATAAGGCTCACCTTGGTGGCGGCTCTGGTATGCGTTCCTCTAAACACGGTGTTCGGGATTATGCTGGCCTGGGCTATTACGAAATTTAATTTCCCGGGCAAGAACCTGCTTATCACCTTGATCGAGGTCCCATTTGCGGTTTCACCGGTCATTGCAGGGCTTTTGTTCATTTTCCTCTTTGGTTCTTTTGGGTGGTTTGGTTCCTGGCTCATGGCCCATAACATCAAGATCGTGTTTGCGGTCCCGGGAATTGTGCTGGCCACAGCCTTTGTGTCCTTTCCTTTTGTAGCCCGGGAGTTAATTCCCTTGATGCAGGAAATGGGCAAGGATGACGAAGAAGCTGCCCTGACCCTGGGAGCTACCGGGTTTCAGACCTTTATTAAGATCACCCTGCCGAATATCAAGTGGGGGCTGCTCTACGGCATTATCCTCACCAATGCCCGGGCTATGGGTGAATTTGGGGCGGTATCCGTGGTTTCCGGGCTTATCCGGGGGATTACCACTACCATGCCTTTATACATCGACATTCTGTACGGGGAATATATGTTCAATGCCGCGTTTGCGGTGGCATCCCTGCTGACGTTGCTTGCCTTAGTAACCTTGGTGGCGAAGACCATCATCGAACAATTGATTGCAAACCAGCGGAAGCAAAAGATGGTTTAAGGAGTTCTGAACTAAATAATTAGACTTCAGAGCTGAACAAAAGGAAAAGGAAAAAGAATGATTGAGATTGGACATGTTTTTAAGACCTTTGGGGATAGAGAAAAGTTCGTGGCTTTGGATGACATTACCTTGTCTATTCCGCGGGGGGAAATTACCGCGCTCTTGGGCCCTTCAGGTTCAGGGAAGACCACTCTTTTACGCATTATCGCGGGATTAGAGACCCCTGATTCCGGTACGATACATTTTTTTGGCGAAGAGGCAACCTATAAACAGACCAAGGATAGGAAGGTAGGTTTTGTGTTTCAGCATTATGCCCTTTTTAAGCACATGAGTGTGTTTGAAAACGTGGCCTTTGGGCTGAAAATCCGGCCTAAAGCCCAAAGGCCCAGTAAGGAGGAAATCCGGGAAAAGGTGCTGAAGCTCCTGTCGATGGTACAACTTGCGTCTATGGCAAACCGGCTCCCCAGTGAATTAAGCGGAGGCCAGAAACAGCGGGTGGCTTTGGCCCGTGCTTTGGCGGTGGAGCCAAAGGTCCTGCTTTTAGACGAGCCGTTTGGCGCGCTGGATGCGAAGGTACGGCAGGAACTACGGCGCTGGCTCAGGTTCTTGCACGATGAGATCCATATAACCAGCGTGTTTGTTACCCATGACCAGGAAGAAGCCCTGGAAGTCTCGGATTCAATCGTGATCCTGAACAAGGGGAAGATTGAGCAAGTGGGGACTCCTGAAGGGGTGTACGACAACCCGGCAAATCCCTTTGTGTATAGTTTTCTGGGTAATGTGAATCTGTTTCATGCCCGGCTGGAAAAGGGGGCCTTGCAGCTTGATACCGAAGAACCAGGAGGAAAAGAGCCGGCTGCATCTGGTACGGACCGAGAGGGGGTTTCGTTTTTTGTACGGCCCCATGATGTTACGCTTAGTTTAAAAAATCAGGATAACAAAGGGATCAAAGCGAAGATCATCGGGCATAGGCTCCTGGGAAGCAGGGTGCGGGTAGAGCTTAAGACCGTAAGCGGGGAGAAAGTACTTGAGGCGGATGTGGATAAGAACCAATGGAACCACATAAAACAGGAGAATCCTGAATTTGTGTATCTCCGGTTTTCATCGGCCAAGATTTATTCCGCGGATGAAGTGTGGAGTGATTATCGTATTTAGGGGGTGCTTGCATGAAAGGGTTTTTAGCAGGGGTTTTGACGGGGTTCTGGGTCTTACTTGCAGGAACGGTGTTTGCCAAGGCTGCTCAGCAGATCCCAGGTGAAACGATACGGGTCGCTATGGTCCTTAAGACCCTGGATACCCAATATTGGCGGACCATCGCCGCAGGCGCCCGGGACGCTGCCCAAGCCCATAACGTGGACTTGATTCTGAGGGGGCCTCCCTCTGAAGATGCGGTGGAGGACCAGCTTGCCCTGGTGCGGGAGGTCTTAGGCCAAGGAATACAGGTGCTGATATTTTCTCCCAGTCAGCCTGCCCAGGCAGTGGGGGTCCTCACCGAGGCAAAGCAGCAGGGAATACCGGTCATTTTGGTGGATACGGCTATGCCTGAGGGTTTTCAGGATTATGAGAGCTTCATCGGTACTGCCAATGCCACGATAGGTCATCAGGGCGCCCGGGAACTGCTTGACCGGCTCAAACCAGGGGCGCAGGTAGTACTCCTTGAAGGGGATCCGGCCAATACTACTACTGCCGCGCGGATTAACGCTGCGGAAGCAGATTTGCGAGCCGCGGGGTTTAACATCGTTGCCCGGGAAGCAGCGTACAGCAACCGGGAACTGGCCTACCGCATCATGCTCAACCTGTTGGAACGCTCGGAGCTTAACGGCGTATTTGCGGCGAATGATGAGATGGCCCTGGGTGCGCTACGGGCATTGCAGCAAAAGGGACGGCACGAAGTAACGGTGATCGGCGTAGACGGTACTGCGGATGCGCTCCATGCTATACTGCGGGGAGAGTTGTACGGCAGTCTTGCACAAAAACCCTACGACATGGGACGGCTCAGTATTGAACAGGCCCTTGACCTGGTTAAGGGAAAGGTCCTGGAACGGCAGATACTCAACACCACCGAACTCATTACCCTTGGTAATGCCCAGGACCTGTTGAATTTTCTCTCCTCTGTTCTGGGAAAGCAGTGAGTCATAACCTGTTATTATATTTCAGGCGCCACGGATTTTAACCTAAAACCTAAAGTCCCTTTGGCCATTTTCGATGTTCCCCAGGTTTTTCCGTACTATATCGCGGACTTTTTCCTTGGGGATACGTTCCAGCTCCTGTTCGATAAGCTTTTCTCCAGCTTCCCTGGTTTGCACCGAGGCGTAGTCGGTAAGGTATTCCTTGAGGGTCATCAGCGCGTTGGGGTGGCAACAGTTCAGGATCTGTTTGCGTTTGCAGAGTTCCATGAACCGGTCTCCGGTGCGGCCTTCCCTATAGCAGGCAGTGCAAAAGCTGGGGACATAGCCAAAGCCGATGAGCCACTGTATCACTTCGTCGAGGGTCCGGGTGTCGGATACTTCAAACTGCCGCGTATCCTCCTCTGGGGCTTCGTCATAGCCGCCGACTGAGGTGCGCGACCCGCCACTTATCTGGGATACGCCGACTTGCAGCATCTTTTCGCGGACTTGCCGGCCTTCCCGTGTCGAGATGATCATGCCGGTGTAGGGCACCGCGATGCGGATACACGCGGCGATCTTTTCAAAAAGCTCGTCGCTTATGCCGCCGTTAAACGAGCCGGGGTCAACGCCGTAAGCGGGTTTGACCCGGGGGACGCTGATCGTGTGGGGGCCTACGCCAAACACGGCCTCAAGGTGTTCCGCATGCATCAGTTGGCCTGCGAATTCATAGGCATAGTTTTCAAGCCCGAAAAGCACGCCAAGCCCTACGTCGTCGATGCCGCCGCTCATCGCCCTATCCATCGCCTCGGTGTGGTAGGCGTAGTTATGTTTAGGGCCTTTGGGATGCAGGGTCTCATACCCGGCTTTGTCATACGTTTCCTGAAACAGGATGTAGGTACCGATGCCCGCATCCCGCAGTTTGCGGTAGTTCTCCACGGTTGTCGCGGCAATATTCACGTTCACCCGGCGTATCGCGCCGTTTTTGTGCTTCACGCCGTATATCGTGTTAAGGCTTTCGAGGATGTACTCAATCGGGTTGTTCACCGGGTCTTCACCGGCCTCGATCGCAAGCCGTTTGTGCCCCATATCCTGGAGCGCTACGGTTTCCGCGTAGATTTCCTCTTGGGTAAGTTTCTTCCGGGCAATGCCGGAATTCTGATGATAGGGACAGTACAGGCAGCCATTCACGCAGTAATTTGACAGATACAGCGGCGCAAAAAGCACGATCAGGTTGCCGTAAAATTCCTGTTTGATTGCAAAGGCAAGGCTGAATATTTCCTCTACCTTTTCAGGATCGTCGCAGGCAAGCAGCACAGACGCTTCACGGTGGGTCAACCCTTTTGTCTCCCGCGCTTTGACGAGAATATCGTCAACCGCGGCCCTATCGTTTTTCATCCGTTGCGCGTAGGCTAAGGTTTCCGTTATCTCATCATGGGAGATAAATTCCTCGGCTTTTTTCGATTGGGGATTGTACATTATTCCTCCCCTTCGTGCTTTAGGGCGTTTGAGATGGCAATCTTTGCCGTAACATGAGGCAGATTGCCCAGTTTTCCGCTAAGGGTATTGAGATCGTCCAATTCACCCATTACCGTCAACGAAATAACCGCAATTTCCTCCTGGTCAAAGGGGATACCCATACGGCCCTTGACGCTCCCTCTGAACGCGGCCACGATTTCGTTGAACGCTGCCTGGCTTTGCTGCGGTTTCTCCAGTACCGCTCCGATTACACCAATTCGTTTCACGTATATCTCTCTTTGTTTGTTTGGGGACACAGGAGCCGCTGGAAATGAAAAAACCCAGACAGACGCCTGGGGACAGAATTCGGATACTGAATTCTACCTCGGCAAACCAGAACCGGTCTTGGTCCGCAAGGAACAAACCTTGTGTATTTCCACGCCTGGTAAGATTTCTCTTGCCCGGCATGGATAGTTTAAGTCTGCACGATTTCTCTCTTCTTGTCAAGAGACCGCTTACTTCAAACAGCAATGCTTATATGGTGATGTTTGCGTTTTTGATAAAATTTCACTGAGTTTTAGCCTTGACGGATTTTGTCCCTGCTGTAGGCGATATTGGCAATTTTCCCGTCAAGACGCTTAAAGTTTGCGTCTTTCTTCTTGCCGTAAAAACAGGGGCGGCCAAGGTGTTCGCTTTCAACCGCGTCATCGGTTCCGGCAAGGATTTCATCGCATAACGCAACAGCCTCGTCAATGATAACCTTGGGAACCGCCCGCAAACCGTGGCCTCCCCACATTTCCGCAAAGCAAGGCTGGAATCGATTAAAATGGACAAGACTTCCCCGGTACGCCTCAATTGAGGTCGAATGAGGAAGAAACAAAAGCGTATTGGCATTACAGGCGTCGCCGGAAAAAACAATGCCATTACTGCGGTCCAACAAAACGATAGTGCCCGCGGTATGTCCGGGAACGGCGATAACTTCGATAACCCGTTCCCCCAAATCAAAAACAAAACCGTCGTATACCGGGAGGGTTTTCATCGCCTTGGCAACGGTAAAATCGTTTTCCAGAAGAACCAGATGTTTCCCGGAATTTTTTATGCCGTTTTTAACATATCCAAGCCGCAATTCTTCTTTTTCATACATAAGAGCAATGTCATTGGGGTGAATATAACATTCGTCAAAATCAAAATTACCGCCGGTATGATCCACATGACCGTGGGTATTCACGAGGGTAATGGGCAAGTCCGTTAATTCGCGGCAAAAGGCACGCAAATTTCCAACGCCTATAAGGGAGTCGATAAGGAGCGCCTTTGTATTCCCTTCCACTAAATAACACAACTCATTACCCAGCCCAATGATAGCGGTGGTATGCGGTGCGATTTCTTTTGTGGTAAAAAACTTTGAATTCATACAATCCTCCGGTAAATCATGCATTAAGTGGAATACATAATAATCACTCTATAATACCATATAATCCCCACATACTACAATATCTTGTGAGTCGCAAGCAGCAATGTAACATTTACCCATCATCTTCATTTCCGATAACAAAGAGCATGAAATCCTCTCAGCTTTTATGCAGAAACCGCCGGAGCGAAAACCTCAGTCGGTTGAAAAACTCCTCCCTCCTCCCAAAAGACCCTCGGGCTTTCCGGTATCCCTCATCGATAAGTTGTAGTATCCCGTGAAACTGAAAGCTCAACAGGTTCAATAGACCGTATAGCTCACAGGCGTGTGCCTCATGCCCAAATCTGTTCTGTCTTTGAAAAACGTAGCCCTTTCCTCACGAGCCGCGCACTCCACGTCCTCAAAGACAGATGTTTCCTTTCTATCCTTTGCATGTTTTTCTTCGTAATCGTCAGAACCTCAGGTGAAAATCGCTCGTAATACGCATAGTTACCATCGGTATAGACCTTCCCTAGGTTAAGCGGTTCAAGCAGTTCCAGCAGCCTGTCAAGATTTTCATGTTCCCTCGTCCCAAACCAGAAAGCAATGGCCGTGCCGCTTTCATGGTCAATAGCCCACCACAGCCAGATTTGATGCTTCTTATCGTGATAAAAGCTCCACATTTCGTCCATTTCTATGCGGATTGGCGGTTGCCCGTATTCCTGCCCCGTCAGTCGCCCATTTGATTATGGCCTTCTTTACGTCGGGTTTACAGCCGTTATAACGGTATTCCGCGTAACATGTTTTATGGGAACAGGATGGATTATTACAGTCATACTGCCATAAGTACCATCTTACCGCGACAATGATAAACATTATCGTCTGCGCGATGGCGATACGCATGGTTGGGTTACTATCGGTCCCATCCGCTAAAACAACATGGATAAGATTCACGCTGGCGTTATTGATGAAGTGTACGGTCATGCCGTCCCATAACGATGAATTTGCCTGTTTAAATTGCATTCCTAGTTGAACTGAAAAAAGAAAACTGCTTCCAAAAAGCAGCAGCGCCGATAAAACCGCGCCGGTCAATGATTGCTCGCCGTCAATAAAATTACGCAAAGGCATAATACTGTGCCATAAGCCGAAAAGGAGAGACGAATAAAAACCGTTGGCAATAAAAAAGGAATAGCGTTTTTCAGCTACCGTGATCATCACACCGCTAAAGATAGAATTTTCCATGGTTACATTGATAATGTTTCCCATGATGATAATGAGAATAATCCATACACCGCCGCTCAGTGCGGTATTACCG
>JAISGE010000037.1 GCA_031263265.1 Treponema sp. | reverse complement strand
AGGATGTTGAGGCTGGAAATGAAGTGGCTATTGTATATGGCAGGAAAAAAAAGACTATTGCTGTAATAATTCCTTATGAAAAATGGAAAAAAAGCCAAAAAAGGCAACTGGGTACTCTTAAAGGCAAGATGTCTGTAAGATTTGCAGTTAATTTTTCAATGACTGACGAAGAGTTGGTAAATTTATGAATTACTTGGTTGACACCCATATTTTAATAACGGGACCGTTTCTGCCAGCAAAGAAGATAGGCAACTTTTTTACCTTTTGACCGCTCGGCAGCATTCCCCCGCACAACCACCCGGCCATCAGTAAATAATGTTCCATGAGAATTTCTTCTCTATTCCACTTTACCTCAAGACTGGGCGTTATGTAGAAACGCTTTATATCTTCCTCGGTACGGTCTTCCTTGACGAACATACCACCTCTTTGTTGAGGGTGACCACCGTCTTGTCCGGTATTTTGATCTGGCGAGAAGTCTTCTTTAAAATCAGTCTTTACCTTATATCAAGCGAGAATTGCCAGTCTTGGGGCACCCTTTGGATTCTGCCCTCTGTTGTTCGGCCTGATGCTGGGCTTCTTCTTGGCAGACCCATGGCGGTTATAATCTGTAGCGCAATTCTTTCATCTTTAGGTAAAGTGGATATAAGGTATTGGCAGACTTTGGTTCTCTAAAAATCTTTCTTCGTGTTTTGTAGTAATCGTAAAGGGTATTGTTCTATTTTTCTCCAAAATTTAGGTCTATTGTGTATAAACCTAGAACACTACTTGATAAAAATACCGTAAAAATGGATTATTGATCGAGGTATATCATGTTTTTTCGGGTTTTGATGAGCTGGTTTTCCCCTCGGTCTTATCGCTATGTCTGGACTACTAGTATATTGGCCCTGTTGGTACTAGGTTCCTGTTCTCGGACTGAGCCAAGGATACCTTATGGCATCATGCAATTGGTCTATTATCAGGGACCGGTTCGTCCAGAAGAACGGTTTTCCTTTTTTGTGATCGTCGAAGATGATGACGGAATTGAAAATCTCGATGAGTTATCCCTGTACCATGATCGGGAAGGGCTGCACTGGGACTTATCCGCTGAAGATTGGATTACCTTTGAGGAAGGGGATACAACCTGGATAGGAAGCCGTGCCATTGCCATGCCAGGAGAAGATCCTCTCCCACGGGGGCAATACCGGGCGGTTTTGGTGAACAAAGGAGGAGAGCGGGCCGAACGGGCCTTTACTTTTGATGCTCCTGAAGATCCCCGATATCCCTTCCCGCACTTGAACCTCCTTGAAGGGAACTATACCGTTGAGTCCCGGTACCCAGAGCATTTTTTGCTCTGTTATGACGGAGAAGGGAGTTTTATCACTACCGTAAGGCTTACAACCCTGCAAGGAGCCCTCGCATCGGTGGAGTTTCCTGCAAATGTCAGGGGGGTCGCGCTTTGGGCATTGGATGCTGAATACGATACCGCGGCTTTAACTGATGTAATCCCTCTCCACTAGTAAGTTGATTACACTAAACGAGTTGATATAAAATACCCCTACCCACGGGAGGGGTAAAACAGATGAGAGGGAAGACCTATCGGGTACGTTTAACGAAGGAAGAAGAAAAGTGGTTGGAGTACATCTGGCACGGCAAGTAACTTGAGTGCATATTTTGCAGTTGTTGAATGAGGCCGAAGACAGCCCAGGGAAGGCGATTAAGGAACTGGAGCGGGAGTTGGCTTAACAGAGCGGAGATAGAGGTAAGCGCAATGACCAGCCCGTGTTTGGATAGGCGGATAGACACATTGGCAGAAGACGCCCGGATAAAACTCCATAGTTTATATCCGGTTCTTTAGTCTAATCAGCCCACTAGAGCGAATTTTTTTTAAAAATTTTGGTATCAGTGGATCATTACCTTGACGTTAGACTTGTTCTTTGATAATCCGGGCCAGGTCTCGACCGCGCGCTTCAAGGGCAGCCAGGTCTTCCGCAGAAGGAACCCCGGTCCATTCCAAGGATTCCAGATTGTTCCACTTAAGCCCTTCAATGGCCTGTTCATAGTCTTTCTTGGCCCCTCCGGCCCAACCCCAAGAACCGATCCGCAGTACGGTTTTTCCCGTGATATGCTTACGCCGGAATATATCAATCACCCAAGCCATAGGTGGAAACATAGCATACTCATAGGTTGGCATGGCCAGCACTAAGCCGCTGCTTTTATACGCGTCCTGGAGAATATAGGATACCTGTTCATCTGGGACCCGGTGTAGGGAATACGGGACCCCCTCTTGTTCAATGCCCCGTATGACCGCATCAAGCCCCTGTTTGGTATTACCATACATGGATCCCCAGATGAGCGCGATTTCCTTTTCCGCAGGCCCTTTGGCATAAGAAGCGTACCTAAGATACCGGTTGATTATGGTTTGCGGCTCCTTACGCCAGACCATACCGTGACTCGGTGCGACGCAGGTAATCTCAAGACCCGCGATTTTTTTGATTCCCCGCTCTACAAACCCTGAAAAAGAGGAAATAATATTGGCATAGTACCTAAGGCTTTCTCTTTCAAAGAAGGCATGTTCCTCTTTGGTAAACTCATCATCAAAACCTTTGTTACCCAAGACACCGAAAGAACCAAACGCGTCACAGGAGAAAAGGGTCCCTGAAGCAGCTTCCCAGGTAACCATAGTTTCAGGCCAATGGAGATTGGGGGTCTCAAAAAAAGTAAGCACCTTTCCCTGCCCCAGATCCAAGGTTTCACCGTCCTTGACTCCCCGCAATCCTGTATCGATCTTGAAGAAGGATTTAACCAGATTAATACCCTTGGCCGTGGAGATGATCTCCACACGGGGATTTCGTTCCCGGAACGCTTGTAACCAGCCTGTGTGATCCGGTTCCAGATGATTCAAGATAAGGTAATCTACCGCGTCAAAACCAAGACCCAAAGAAGCAAAGGCTTCTTCAAGCTGTTTGGGAGCATCCATCCAATCCCTTACGAGATCAATGAGCGCGATCTTTTCACCTTTTATCACATAGGTATTAAGGGAAACCCCATCAGGGATAGGCCAGATACCTTCAAAAAGGTCAGTGGTGTGAATATCCGTATGGATATAAAATATTGCATCAGAAATAACTTGTACGTTCATTACAGACTTACCAAATCCAGCACTCTGTAACACAAGACACTAGAAAATACATAACAATTACTATTCCCTCGAGAATGGCTCTCTAACCCAGGTTATCGCTTTAAGAAAGTAACCACCCGGTCTAAAACTTTATTTCTATCCAAGGGTTTGATAATGTAACTCTTGGCCCCGGTTATCAGCGACTTCTTAACCACATCCTCTTTACCCAAGGCGCTGACCATAATCACCACGGCGTTTTTATCAAATTCCATTATCTTTTCCAAGGCAGTAACCCCATCCATAACCGGCATAGTAATATCCATGGTAACCAGATCGACTTTGGGAAACATTTCCTTGTACCTTTCCAATCCCTGCGCGCCATCTGCAGCAGTGCCTATTACTTCAAACCCTTCAGAAGTAAAGATTTGACTAAGCTGCTTCGCGATAAACATGGAATCATCGACCACAAGAACCCGGTATGCACTACCATCAGATCGTAATCCCGCGGGGACTTTTTCGCTGGTATTTGTGGGAATATTAGACTTTGCTATCATACAGCACACTCCTCTACTCTATATACTGTACATTTTAAAATATTACAAGTCAAGGTCTCCCATACGGGAAGCCCCTTTTCCTTTTATCCTAAAATTAATTATCACTATAACATGGCTGTATCTTTTTTACTAGCTCCTATGGCTGAATTAAGCCATAGAGCGCTTCGGGAATTAATCGAACCCTTCGGCGCTTGTGATGAATATTTCACCGAAATGATAAGCGCCAAAGCCCTTATCAACCGCGGCCCCTTTGAAGCCTGGTATACTGATCCAGGGCCTTGTCCTCAGCGTCTGGTATATCAGGTGGTAGGATCTGATCCTGAACAAATCGCCGCAGCAGTCAGCCTGCTGGATACCCAAGAATGTGCCGGTATTGACCTTAATATGGGATGTTCTGCCCCAGCCATAGTCAGAACCGGTGCAGGGATCCGCTGGATGAGTTCTCTAGACCGCGCCGGGGCATTGATCAATCGGGTACGGAAACAGACCAAACGGCGTTTAAGCGTTAAATTACGGATCGGTATGGAAGATGATTTTGAATACTTGGTGGCTTTCTGCAAAAGGCTCGAAGCTGAAGGGGTGGAGCGTATCACCCTCCACCCCCGAACAGCCCGGGAAAAGTTCAAACGTCGTCCCCGCTGGGAATACGTGAGCCGCCTTCGCTCGGCATTACATATCCCGGTGGCGGGAAACGGGGATATCGCCAATGCCCAAGAACTGGTTCGCCGGGCAACCGAAGGCTGTGATGCGGTCATGGTAGGCCGCCTGGCTGTCCGGGCACCCTGGGTTTTCGCCCTGGCCCGGCATCTGGAAAACCCTGGAGAAAGGCCTCCACTCCCGAAACGCATCGATCTGGAAGAACTTGGGCTTCGTTTTCTGGAACTCTTGGCCCAATATCAGCCCCGGGAATTTCATCAAAGCAGGGCCCATCGGTTTTTTACCTATTTTTGCGATAATTTCACCTGGGCAACCTACCTTAAAACCCGCCTTGCCCGGGAAACCGGGCTTTCAGCCCTGGCTCGCGTCTTGTCTGCTTATTGCCGGGAACATCCTGAAGAACGAACCGTGGCTCTTAGCTAATCCCCAGGGCTTTCTTGAAATTGGCCACTACCGTGTCAATCAAACCCTGGGCGTCAATATCCACTAAAAGCCCCTGGTTTCGGTAATACTCGATGAGCGGCAGGGTTTGTTCCCGGTAAACCTCAAGCCGTTTTCGGATGGCTCCTTCCTGGTCATCTTCCCGGATAAAAAGTTCACCTCCACAGGCGTCACAGACCTGCTCCTGTTTCGGTTTATTGAAGGTGATATGGAAGTTCATTCCGCATTTCCGGCAAACCCGGCGGCCTGAAAGCCGTTCCAGCACTGCGGCATCAGGAATATCAAAGTTCACCACCTTATCCACTGCAGAAAAACCTGCCAAGGCTTCAGCCTGGGAAATAGTCCGGGGAAAGCCGTCCAGAATATACCCCGCCTGCGTATCCTGCTGGTCAAGCCGTTCCTTGACGAGCAGGATGGTGGTTTCATCATCCACCAGTTTCCCCTCCTCAATAATAGCCTTCACCTTGTAACCCAGGGGACTCAGGGTAGCTATGGCTGAACGAAAAATGGCTCCGGTACTGATGTGGGGCACTTTACAGATTTCCACCCCACGGGTAGCTAAGGTACCTTTACCTGCTCCAGGGGGACCCAGAAAGATTAGTTTCATAGTATCTCCTTACGTACACTGCTTGACTTAAGGTAAGTATAGACCTAGCAGGGCATACAATAAAGTCCATAAAATGCTGATTTTTTCCTCTTGAAGAAGGAGCCATCATATCCTACAATTTAGGTAGGATAAATACTACGGAGCTACCCTATGAATCAAGGAACCTTACTCATACATAACGGTCACGAAACAGAGCCTTTAAGCGGCGCCCTGGGAGTGCCCATCATACAGACTTCAACCTTTAATCAGAGGGATCTGTCCGGCCATCAGGAATACGATTATGCCCGGTCAGGCAACCCTACCCGAAAGGCCTTGGAGGAGATCATCGCAAGCCTGGAAAACGGGGCCAAGGGCTATGCCTTTGGGAGCGGGATTGCGGCTATTTCATCGGTGCTGGGGATTTTTTCTACAGGAGACCACCTCATCGCGGCAGAGGATATCTACGGTGGAACTTGGCGGATCCTGCAGACTTTTTATAAGCGCTGGGGCTTGGAAATGAGCCTTGTGGATGCCACGGATCCGGATCAGATCCGGCGGGCCATCAAGCCCAATACCAAAGGGCTTTTTCTGGAAACCCCCTCAAATCCCCTGCTCAAGATTACCAATCTCCCGGTGTGCCTGGGGATTGCCCAGGAAGCAGGGCTTATTTCCATTGTGGATAATACTTTTATGACCCCTTACCTCCAGCGGCCCCTTGATCTGGGAGCAGATATAGTGGTTCATTCAGCAACGAAGTTTCTGGGGGGACACAGCGACGTCATATCCGGTTTAGCAGTAACCAAAACCGAAGCCCTGGGGAAGCAGGTATACGCCGTGCAAAACGGTTTTGGTGCGGTACCCGGGCCTTGGGATGTTTGGCTTGTGATCCGGGGAATCAAAACCCTCAAGGTACGCATGGATGCCCAGCAAGCCACGGCTCGGCAATTAGCGGTATGGCTCAAAGCCCATGAGAAGGTGAGTGCGGTGTTTTATCCAGGCTTGGACGGACATCCAGGCAGGGAAATCAACCAAGCCCAAGCAGCAGGACCCGGAGCAGTGTTCTCTTTCAAGACTAAAACCACGGAACAGGCGCTTTGCTTCTTGGATCAGGTGAAACTGGCAGCCACTGCGGTGAGTCTGGGGGGAGTGGAGACTATTGCTTCCTACCCGGTAAAGATGAGCCATGCCTCCATACCTCCCGTGGAACGGGAACACCTGGGCATTACAGACACCTTGATCCGGATTTCCGTGGGACTGGAAGATCCAGAGGATCTTATCGCTGATTTTGCACAGGCTTTATCATAAAATAAGGGTCTTTGACCTTAAACGCTTACCTTTGTATGGTCTTTGTATTGAAAGTACCGTGATAATGGTAGCTAGAATAGGTACTATGTATTATTGTTATAGAACATATAGAACATATTTTGAAAAATATACAAAAGCACAGTGTTCCTACAAGTATTGGCAGATTTTAGCCTGCAAGGAATCCACTACATTTATCAGGACAGGAGATATGCATGGAAGAAACCCACTGTATCCACCCACCCCATGAGGGTGCGCAAAAAAAACATTCAGCCAGCGACCGTTCATTAGACACCATCGCGGTACGGGGAGCCAGCCTTTTTGAACCTCATACCGGAGCGGTCAGCACACCCATCTATCAGAGTTCAACTTTCAGGCATCCAGGACTCTTTGAATCCACAGGCTTTGATTATTCCCGGACGATCAATCCCACCAGAACCGAGCTTGAACGTACCCTGGCCTTACTTGAACAGGGACGCTTTTGTCTTGCCTTTTCGACCGGCATGGGAGCCATTTCTGGGATCATCAAGCTCTACCGGCCCGGGGATCACCTGATCGTTTCTGAGGATCTCTACGGCGGCACCTACCGGCTTTTCACCGAGTATTATGGCCGTTATGGTTTTTCCTTTTCTTGGGTGGATACCAGCGATTTCACTCGCGTGGAAAGGGCACTGCGGCCTGAAACTAAGGCCATTTTCATTGAGACTCCCTCAAATCCCATGATGAAAGTTACGGACATCCGGCGCTGTGCGGAATTAATTCATCGCAAGGGGGGCCAACTCATTGTTGATAATACCTTTCTTTCTCCTTATTTCCAGAATCCCCTGAACCTCGGCGCGGATATGGTTATCCATAGCGGTACCAAATACTTAAGTGGCCATAACGATACCCTGTCAGGGTTCATTGTGCTTTCCGATACTCCCCTTGAACAATCCCTCAGGGAGATTCAGAAAAGTGAAGGAGCCAGTCTTTCGCCCTTTGACGCATGGCTGACCCTGCGGGGCATCAAGACCCTGGCCCTCAGAATGAAAACCTGTGAGCAGAACGCCTTCCGCATTGCCCGATGGCTGCGGGAGCACCCCCGGGTGGATCAGGTTTTCTTCACCGGCTTTGAGGATCATCCCCACTATGCCTTGTCCTGTTCCCAGGCCCGGGGGTTTGGGGGGATGATTTCCTTTTATGTGAAAGATCCCGCGGATGTGCCGGTCTTGCTTAAAAAGGTTTCTCTGATCCTCTTTGCAGAAAGTTTAGGCGGGGTTGAGTCCCTCATCACCTATCCCCTGATCCAGACCCACAGTGCAATCCCTGAAGCCATGCGTACAGCCGCGGGGGTCAACGACCGGCTTCTGCGCTTATCCATCGGTATTGAAGATGCAGATGAGCTTATCGCAGATCTGGAGGCGGCATTTACCTACTGCAGCAAAGAAGGACATACATGAGAATTTCCACTAAAGGCCGGTATTCCTTGGAAGCGCTGTTGTATATGGTCTTGCTTCCCCAAGGGGAATATGCCAGTACCAGAACCATTGCGGAAAACACCGGTCTTTCCGATGGTTACCTAGAACAGCTCTTCATCCCCCTACGAAAAGCGGGTATTGTCCAAGGCATCCGAGGCCCCCAAGGGGGTTACATTACCGGCAAGCCGATAAACCAGATCACCGTGGGAGATGTACTCCGAGCAGTGGAAGGTTCCCTGGAACTCGTCGATTGTGTAAGTTCCAAGTCCTGTCCTAGCCAGAAAGATTGTATTTCCCGGCATACCTGGAGTGAACTCTACCAGGAAATAACCAACTGTGTGGATACCATTACCTTACATGACCTGGTTGAAGCCTACCATGCTCTAGATACCTTGGAGTACGCAATATGAAAATTTCAACCCGAGGCCGTTACGGTATACGGCTTCTGATCGATCTGGCAGAACATACCAATGAATCCCATGTGTCCTTGGCGAGTGTAGCGGACCGACAACGTATTTCCATCCGCTATTTAGAACAGGTCGCGGTGATCCTGCGCCGGGCTGGGTTTATTCGGTCAGTTAAAGGGGCCTCCGGGGGGTATACCTTGGCTCGGCTTCCCCAAGATATTTTCATCGGCGAAGTTCTGCGGGAACTTGAAGGGGATATGCTGGTAGTGGATCCCCCGCTTCCCAAAGTAAAAGAAACCAAAATCCAACGCTGCATCAGGCTTACGGTCTTTGATAGGCTCAATGAACGGATCGCTTCGGTAATCGACAGAAAGACCTTGGCATCGGTAGTAGGCACTATTGACCCCGACGAATCCTATATGTATTTCATCTGACACCTGCGGTGGGCGACTTGGGGGCCGCGTACGTGGGGAATAAGGGCGTACGTCCCTTCGTTCCTGTTTCTTGCGCCAGGTGTTTACACCTGCGGTGGGCGACGTGAGTACGGCAGTTACCAAGTACGGGGCACGTCCCTTCGTTCCTGTTTCTTGCGCCAGGGTTTTTACACCTGGCGCATTTTTTACGTCCATTCACCGATCTCCCTTTTTGAATTACCATATTTGATACCAAACTCAACCCCCTGACGGTTGCAGTACTTACAGAACGGTTTTGGCGTATATAAGAAGTCATAAACCTCACGTATATCCTTGACCTTGTGCAGCTCAAGCACATCTCCTGGTGATACTTCCAGATTTTTCTTGAAGTATTTGTTGAAATGTCCAATTCCGGCGATGGTATTGCAGGGATAAATTATCCCGTCCTTCATGGTAACACAGCGGTTAATCTGCGTACAAATATGATAACTCCGTTTCAACGGCTGTTTGCCTTCGAGGTCAAGTGGATATTTCCACATTCATTTAACCGGAACATCCCTGCCGCCTACATAATCAAACCTGACCGTATGGCTTTTCGCTTTCTCACGAATTTTATCTATGTCAAGATGAATAGGATACCGTGACACGTTTATCGTAATGTTGTTTTGCCGCAAGTTCTCCCAGAATGTCTCCGGCATTTTGAGCAGGAGCAGGCCGTTGGTCATAAAATAGATCTCCGTTTCAGGAAAATACCGCCGGGCGACACTGAATATGTCCGTAATCTGCGGATGCAGAAGCGGTTCGCCGCCGGTAATATAAAAACTGGAAAGCCGGCCGCCGCTTAGTTCCGCCAGTCTTGCCATGTCGGTTTTATATGATTCCATGTTCAAAAAACGTTCTTCCGCAATAGGACTAAAAGCAGTGCAGCACTTACAATTAAGGTTGCAATGCTGAACCGCGTAAACCCCCATAACCATCGAAGTCAAGGGCGCATGGTGCCTTTTTGCGTTTATCTTCAACCCAACCAGGCTTATGTGTTTAAAGAGCGGGCTGGTTTCGGGAACTATCTTTACGATGTTATTCCGAATTCCCCGTAGCAGGGTATCAACGTTCCATGCCTTGTTCTTTTGCTCTGCCA
>JAISGE010000090.1 GCA_031263265.1 Treponema sp. | reverse complement strand
ACAGTAGTGAGAACTGGGAATAAACAGGAGCGTTATTCGGTAATTGAAATTTCCGAATAAGTTCCGTTTCATGAGCAACTACAAGACCTGTTTGACAAGCCAATTGCTGGTCAAACAGGTCTTATTAAGAAGCAGTTAAGCGGATCCCTTAATTCCGGTATAGCTTTTGATCTCACTTAACTAATAAGGAGCATGAAATGAAAATCAAAGGAGCCTTAGCCCTTATCGGAACGCTTGTCATAAGCGTAGTCATAGGAGCCTGTAGCTTTCCCTCTGAGGAATCTGAAGGACACAAAATGCCCATAGCCCAGGAGGGTCATGGCTTGGTCAAGGTAAGCCTGACCTTAGGCGCAGCACGTACTGCCCTGCCTCAAATCAGCGTCTTAACAAACTATACCCTCCAGTTTACCCGAACCGATGGTACTGTATTCAGCGAACCCACTTCAGAAAGCGAACTGACCATAGAGCTTGAGGCAGGGACGTATACCCTTGTGGTTACCGGGTATAACAGCGACGGTGCCATGGCAGCCCAGGGAAGCTCCGAGGTAACGGTTAGTGAAAACCAGGAAACCCTAGCAGAGGTCCAACTCAATTCTACCCAAATGGAAAGCGGAACCTTAACCTATACCATAGGGGTACCGGAGACCTTGACCTTGAAAAACGGCATACTCCGCCTGGATCCCCTTGCAGGAGGAAATGCTCTGGTCTTTGGTCTTACCAGCAGCCGGGAAGGGACTCAGGTGATACCTTCGGGCTTTTATCGTGCAGGATGTGATCTGTATGGGACTATGGATACGTCAGCAGCCAACAAGCGTGCGGGAAAGACGATGGTGGTGCATATCTACGATAACTTGGAAACCAAGCTTGACTTTACGTTTGGGGGTGATGAGTTTATCAACGATGGCGTGATGGCTACATGGGTTGCGGGGGATAGTACGGAGTTTGCCACGGCATTAACGGAGATACAGAGCAGTACTGAAACGAACATTGATATTTATGTGAATGCCAATATTTCTTTGAGTCCGGTAAGTTTGAGTGGAAGCGGGTACAGCGGAAAAACCATAAGGGTTCGCAACACGGGAACGGATACGCATGAGATAAGCCTGAACAGTAATGGGGCGCTTTTCACGGTAGGTTCTGATGTTACCTTGGAGGTAGAAAGTATTAGTCTCAAGGGGAGGACGTCTAATTCGAATGTGGTGGTGTATGTGGATGGGGGTAATGTTCTGTTGAATTCCGGCGCAAGTATCAGCGGGAATTCAAACACCTCCTCAAACGGTGGTGGGGTATATGTTTCAAGCGGTACCTTTACCATGCAGGATAACGCGGAGGTAAGCGGTAACACGGTTTTCTCTTCTTCCTCATCTTACTACTCCTACGGCGGTGGGGTGTTTGTCGGGGCCGGTATTTTCACTATGCAGGATAGTGCAGTGGTAAGTGGCAACACGGCTTCCTACTACTCCTACTATTCTCACTCCTATGGCGGTGGAGTGTATGTCTCCTCAACTGGTACCTTCGCCATGCAGGATAGTGCGGTAGTAAAGGACAATACGGCTTCCTCCATCTCATCCTACTACTCCTACGGCGGTGGGGTGTTTGTCGCCGGCGGTACTTTCACCATGCAGGATGGTGCGGTGGTAAGTGGTAACACGGTTTCCTCATCCATATCCTCCTACGGCGGCGGTGGGGTGTTTGTCGATTCAAGCGGTACTTTCACCATGCAGAATAGCGCGGTGGTAAGTGGCAACACGGCTTCCTTCAACGGTGGCGGGGTGTATGTTTCAAGCGGTACCTTCACGATGGAGGGTAGTACGGTGGTAAGTGGCAATACGTCTTCCAACTACGGTGGCGGTGTGTTTGTTAACAGCGGTACCTTCACCATGCAGGATAGTGCAGTGATACAGGACAATACGTCTTCCAACTATGGCGGTGGGGTGTTTGTCTACGGTACCTTCACTATGCAGGATAGTGCGGTGATAAGGGGCAACACGGCTTCCTCCTACGGCGGTGGGGTATTTGTCGACTCAAGCAGTACCTTCACCATGCACGATAGTGCGGTGATAAGTGGCAATACGGCTTCTAGCTACGGCGGCGGGGTGTTTGTCTACGGTACCTTCAGGAAAGAACCCAGAACCGAAGGCAGTACCAGCGGTATCATCTACGGTTCAGGCGAGAACGGCGTTGATCAAGACGGCTATGACCTCAAAAATACCGCAACCTACGGCAGTGCCGTATATGTTTATGATTCGAGACAAAAAGATACTACCGTATGGGAAACTACCAGCTTATCTACCGACAGTAGTGAGAACTGGGAATAAACAGGAACAATGCACGACCTGTTTGACAAGCCAATTGCTGGTCAAATAGGTCGTGCTCAGAAGCAGTTAGGAGGAACTCCCGATCCGGGTATAGTTCTTGATTTCACTCCGGATCCGTTCCGCTAAACCGGCGCGGCTTACCCTAACCTGTTCCATAGAATCCCGGAAACGGAGGGTAACGGTACCCGTATCCTTAGACTCATAGTCCACCGTAATGCAGAAGGGAGTCCCGGCTTCGTCCTGGCGCCGATACCGTCGTCCTATAGCCCCGGATTGATCGTAGTCGGTGGCAAAGTCTTGTTTGAGTTCGTTCCGTATATCCAGGGCCAGTTCTGCAAGGCCGTCTTTCTTCATCAATGGCAATACCGCCACGGTAATGGGCGCCAAGTTTGGGTGGAAGCGGAGCACGGTCCGCCACTCATCACCGGTTCCGCCAGAGCCCTTTTCAGCTACCTTTTCTTCGTCATACGCATCGCACAGTACCATGAGGAGGGTCCGGGTAAGCCCGGCTGAGGTTTCAATGATGAACGGAATAAACCGGGAAACAGTACCTTCGTTGGGGTGGTCCTGATCGATGTACTGGAGATCCTTGCCTGAATATTCGATGTGCCGGGTAAGGTCGTAGTTGGATCGATTGTGAATTCCCTCGAGTTCCTTCCAGCCCATAGGGAAAAGGTACTCGATATCATACGCGTCCTTGGCGTAATGAGCAAGCTCCTGGGGGCCGTGCTGGTGCCAGCGAAGATGATCCATCTGGATGCCGATTTTCTCGTAATAGGCCCAGCGCCGTCTTCTCCATTCGTTAAACCATTCCTCGTCAGTACCCGGTTTGACAAAATACTGCATCTCCATCTGTTCAAATTCGCAGGTACGGAAGATGAAATTCTTGGTAACGATTTCGTTCCTAAAGGCCTTGCCAATCTGGGCAATGCCAAAGGGGACTTTCATACGGTTGGATTGGATGATGTTCTTGTAATTGACGTAGATTCCCTGGGCGGTTTCAGGCCTCAGGTAGACGGTATTAGCCCCCTCTTCCACCGGGCCGATATGGGTTTTGAACATGAGGTTGAACTTACGGGTATCGGTAAGCTCCCCCCCACATTCGGGACAGTGCTTCGCGGCCAGGTTCGCTTCAGGGATCTGGTCTGCCCGAAACCGGGTCTTGCACTGCTTACAGTCCACCAGGGGATCGGTAAAATTTTCCACATGCCCCGAAGCCTCCCATACCCGGGGGTGCATCAAAATAGCCGCATCCAAGCCCACAATCGAATCCTGGAGCTGGGTCATCTCCTTCCACCAATTCTGGGCAATGCGATTTTTTAGCTCAATTCCCAAAGGCCCGTAATCCCAGGCGCCGCTTTGGCCCCCATAGATTTCTGATGATTGAAACACAAAACCCCGCCGTTTGGCAAGGGAGGTGATTTTTTCCATGCTTGCTTTTCCTTGATACTCGGTTAATGGTTCCGACATACTGACTCCTTATTTACGAAAATCCCTGGATTGTTTGCCAATTATCGGGTTTTTAGAAATGCTCATGCCTAGTATATAAAAAAGCAGGGTAAAAGGCGAGAGGTTTGCTCGTTATAGCCTCCCCCTTAATCATGGGAAGGATTGACCCGTATTTTTTCAATGGCTGTAGAGACGGCTTCTCGCACACTGGCAGCATAGGCTTCATCAGTCATGGCTTGGGCTGCATAAAGGGTTCCTAAGAGGGAGAAGCGGTAGAGGGGCTTTACCATATTCAAAGCCATCGCAGCCATATCAACCACACACTCATTACAACGACACAGTTCCCCTTCAAAGGCTGCAAGCTGCTGTTCAAGTTCATTAAAAACAAGCTTTTCCGCTTGATTTTCCAAAAGTTCAAAATCATACCGATCAATTAATGCCATTTGTTTTTCCCTTACCGTTCTTCTTTTTTTATACCATAGAGTATACACAAGAGCATTTTTCAAAATGCTCAATAGAGAGGCTACTAACGCATTAGAATTACAGACGTATGGTGCTTAGTCATATCTACTGATTATAACTATTCTGAACCGGCGATACAAATTTTGTGTATTTTGCCATAAAGAGCAGCTCAATGGTACCCACAGGACCATTTCGCTGTTTGGCCAGGATGAGATTCGTCTTTTTACCCTGTTCCACATCCGTGTCATCAGGTTTCTGGTCTGAATCCCGTTCCCGATGCAGAAACATGACCACATCCGCATCTTGCTCAATGGATCCTGATTCCCTAATACTCGATAGATTCGGCTTGTCCTTCTCCGCTTCCCGGGTAAGCTGAGAAAGAGCCACAATGGGAATCTTCAGTTCCCGGGCCAGGCTTTTCAGGGAACGGGAAATTTCGGCTATTTGTTCATGCCGCTGGATCCTGGAATTTTCAGAATTTATCAGGGTAAGATAATCAATGAAGATGATTTCCACCTGTTGCTGGGCCCGCAATCGTCTTGCCTGGGCCCGGAGATCCAGGAGCTTCATGTTGGGCATATCCACGATGTACAGGGGAGCGTCGTAAATATTACTCGCCGCTTCCAGGAGATTGGTAAAATCCGCGGCAGTGAGAAACCCGGTCCTGATGGCATTCGCGTGGATCATGGCTTCGCTTGAGATGAGCCGCAGCATGAGGGCCAGATCCGACATTTCCAAGGTAAAAAACGCGGTGGGAATTTTATTTCTGATGGCGATATGGGAAGCCATGGTTAAGGCCAGGGCGGTCTTTCCCATAGACGGCCTTGCCCCAATGATGATGAGTTCAGAAGCCTGAAAGCCTGCGGTTAATTTATCCAGCTCATCAAACCCCGAAGGAATCCCGGTGATGTTCTTTTTTAACTTATAGAGCCGGTCAATGACCTCAATGGTCTGTTTAAGAATCTCCTTGGTGTCTCTAAAACTAAAACTCTGGCGTTTGTCGTTGAGTTCAAAAATCTGCTGCTGGGTCTCTTCTAGGATACTCCGGGATTCCTGAGATTCATCAAACGCGTTGGCGATTATCTCGTGGGAAACCCGGATCAAGGCCCGTCTCAGGGCATAATTCTGTACGGTTTGCGCATAATATTCAATGTTGGCGCTGGAAGGCACTACATTGGTTAGGGAGGCAACATAGGCAGGGCCGCCCGCTTCTTCAAGTTTACCGTTTTGGCGCAGCTCTTCAGAAACGGTCAGAATATCCGCAGTGAGTCCCTTGTTAAAAAGATGCAGGATAGCATCATAGACCTTATTATTGGCGTGGGAATAAAAATCATCTGGCCGCAGATACTGTATGACTGTGGCTATTGCTTCCTTATCCAATAATAAGGCTCCCAGGGTTGCTTGTTCTGCCATATCATCATGAGGGGGGATTTTATCTTTCAATCCTGGACCCATACCCTAATCCCTACAACCGATGGACTACCCCTCTACTGGTACCGATCCCCCTGCTTGCGGTTCAACCGGATTATTCGCAACCGGGGCTAGCTCTGGCTCGCTTCCTGTTTGGGGGTTCTGCGCCGGCTCAGACTCTACGTTCCTGCGGCGTCGGGCACCACCCTTCCCTGAAGCAGTCGCTCTGGTTTCGGGTTTAAGTACCTGCCCCTGGACGGTAAGGCTTACTTCTGCTGCAGCGCTTTCATAGAGTTTAACCATAACCTTATATTTTCCCACGCTTTTAAAGCTATTTCCCGCGAGTTCTATCCGTTTTCGTTCGACCTGGAAGCCCAGCTTGGAAAGTTCGTCCGCTACGGTCTGGTTGGTAACTGCGCCGTAGAGTTTACCGTTAGCCCCGGCAGGCATGGTTATCACCAGGTCCAAACCTTCTAATTTTTCCTTAATACTCGCGGCATC
Organism: Treponema sp.; assembly: GCA_031263265.1. GTDB lineage: Bacteria > Spirochaetota > Spirochaetia > Treponematales > Breznakiellaceae > JAIRLU01. The sequence goes on along the minus strand of JAISGE010000090.1, from coordinate 10,359 downwards.
TTTTCGTTTATCTTTCTTGCGAGCCTCAATCTCTCCGCGCCGGGCTTCAAACAGCGCAATAGTCCGTTCCGTATAGGGAAGCGCAATGGAACGGGGGAAAAGAAAATTCCGCGCGTAGCCCTTGGCTACCTCTTTTACATCCCCTTCTTCTCCCAGGGTAGGGAGGTCTTTGTTAAGAATGACTTTCATATTACAAGCTCCTGTTATACTAGCACGGATCCAGTCATGAACACGCCATGATCACATCCCCGGAGTAGAGGATGATCCGTCAGATTTCGGTACCCGAAAGGGCAACCAATGTTCTGCAATGCCGAGGATACCCAAGGCTCCCAAGGCAAGCAGGTTAATTTTTGGACTGCATATCAGAATGATAAGCAGTATATTAAGTCCCACCCGTATCAGGGGCGGTAAACTTCTCTGGGATAGGATATACAGCACAATACCCCCTCCCTGGGCCAGGTACAACATGGCGCATATCGTTACCATATTCCAAGCAACTATTTCAAGCGGGGCTATACCGGTGATGGTCCCACCTAAAACCCCCAAGAGGGATAGGGACAACACCCAAATAAGCCCCGGAGCCGCATGAAAATGGATAAGCCCGCTCCCCACCCGTATACGTCGGATAAGCCCAACACATACCAGGCTTAACTGCCGATTGATGAAAAAGACCACTCCGCAAGCAGCCAAACCGCCGCCTCGCAGGGCTATCGAACCAAACTGGGCAATAAGGGCTTCAGGATCAAGCTGCTGTTCCAAAAGAGAGCGCTGTACCACATCGGTTCCCGTAGAAGTGATAGAAAGGGAGCTAAACAATTCCGCTTGGGATTTAAGGAGGGCCTTAAATCCCTGGGTATCCCGGGTTACCTCTATAATATACCAACAGGTCAAGGCCCCGATCACAGAACCGATTATGAGCCGGTATGCAGTTGACAAGAAACCATAAGCACTATGGAAAGGTGGACCTACTATCCACGTAAAGACCAGCAACATCATGGTAAAATAGAGCAGATTCAGCCATAGATATGCCCCAGTACCTGGGGACACTAAGGTCCAGCCTAGGGAAATCACCCCGTTTCCCCCTGCCGCAAGGAGCGTACTCGCCCAGGCAGACCGATGGTTATACCCATAAGCCATAAACCCCAAAGGAACCAAAAAGAAAAACACCGGAAACCCACTTCGGATGATGGCTACGGAAATAGCCGCACTCAACAAGGCAGGTAAGACCGCTACCCCAAGAAAAACCGGATTTACCCGTTTTTTCTTGGGCTGCGGTATATCTATGGGCGCCGATGTTTCAGGGATACGCTGATCAGCCATGAACCCAGGATGCTATCTAGTCAGCTACAAAGGGAAGCAATGCAATAACCCGGGCCCGTTTAATAGCCACCGCCAAGGCCCGCTGGTGTTTTGCACAAGTACCCGTAATACGCCGGGGCAGGATCTTCCCTCGTTCGGTAATAAACCGGCGTAGTACATCCGCATCTTTGTACTCTATTTTGAGCTTTTGGAGGCAGAATTTACAGACCTTTTTTTTAAAAAAAACCTTGCCCTTGCCGCCCCGGATGACTCGCTCATCCCCTTCCCGGCCTTCCATAGGTACATCCCCCCGATCCGACCGGGGAGGACGTTCTGCTTCATTGTATTTTTCATCAGACATAATTATCTCCTTGGATTATTTGGAAAATCCCGTGATGGGTTAGGGTGTAATGGCTTAGAATGGAATGTCATCGGTAAACCCATCATGGGATGCCCCGCCTTGGGGATCCCGTACCGGAGGTCTCCGCTCAGAAAAACCCTCTCCCCGGTGATCCGGGTAAGTACCCTGTCCATAAGAACCACTGCCGCCAAAACCATTCCCTGGTCCCGGCGCACTCCCCGGACCACTACCGCCCAGGAGCTGTAAATTATTGGCAACAATTTCCACCTTTGAGCGGTTTTGGCCATCCTGTTCCCAGCGATCCTGGCGAAGTTCTCCATCAACCCCCACTAATTTACCTTTGATGAGATACTGGTTGAGGGCCTCGCCTTGCCTACCCCAGACAACGATATCAAAAAAATTCGCCTCATCAACCCATTGGTCACCGTTTTTACGGCGGCGATTCACTGCAATAGAAAATTTACTTACTGCCTGGCCACTGGTGGTATACTTGAGTTCTGCATCCCGGGTCAGTCTCCCGATTAAAACAACGTGGTTTAGATCAACCATGGATTCCTCCTTATGCCTCGATCTTTACAAAGAGGTACTTGAGGATATGGGCATTCAGTTTAAATATCCGATCAAGTACCGCAACTTTTACCGGATCAACCTTGAGGGTGAAGAGGACGTACCTCCCCCGCCTTCTTTTCTTAATTTCATAGGCTAGATCCTTATCGCCGACTTCATCGGTTTTTTCGATCTCCCCTCCCTGGGCAGCCAGGTCAGCCAAGACTTGTTCTCTACCAGCCTTGTGTTGGTCTTCTTCTAAAGGAAAAATGACGGTAAGCTCATACCGACGCATGGGTCCTCCTTACGGACTAAAAAATGATCCATCTCAAAGATGGATAAAGAGGTTTTTAATACTATAAATAAAGATAATGCTTCGTCAAGCGGGGAAGCCCAAGGATTTCACGACTGAGGAAGGGATTTGGGGTGAAAAATTCACCGGACTATAATCCCCATAACTCGGAGTACTGACGGTCCCTTGCATTTTTTCTTATAGTTCTAGTATCATAGTACTTATAGTATTTAAAAATGAATGTAGGATACATTGGCCTACAAGATTTGCGCCGGTACATGAAGATTGGCGGGTACCAGGAGGGTTTATGACTATAACGGTCATGTTGGAACAAAGCGGGGTACTTACCCTGTTGGGTATGGGAATTGTATTTGGATTCTTGGTTATTATGATTATCTGCATCAGTACCTTGGGGAAGGTAATCCATGCTTTGGGCTGGGACAAGGATGTTGTGTCAGTAGGGATAAGCCCTACCGGGCCTATAGTGCCCGTTGGAAACAGGACCGGTGACGATGGGGTGATAAGCGCGGTTATCGCTGCGGCGGTTACTGAATATCGTAAGACTCATTCTTAATTTTTTTTACATAAGGAGCTTAGAAAATGGCTAGGATTAAACTTACTGATTTGGTATTGCGGGATGCTCATCAATCCCTGTTTGCAACTCGTATGGTTACGAGTGATATGCTTCCTATTGCCGATACGTTAGACAAAGTCGGTTATTGGGCACTTGAAGCCTGGGGAGGGGCTACCTTTGATGCGGCGATTCGGTTTTTGAACGAAGATCCCTGGGAACGGCTCAAAAAACTTAAGGCAGCGCTGCCCCACACCAAGATCATGATGCTGCTGCGGGGGCAGAACCTCCTTGGATACCGGCATTATGCAGACGATGTGGTGGCCAAGTTCGTGGAAACCGCGGCAAAAGATGGGGTGGATGTGTTCAGAATATTCGATGCCTTGAACGATCCCCGGAATTTCAAAGCTGCTACCAATGCGGCCAAGAAAACCGGCAAACATATTCAGGCCGCCATCTCCTATGCCACGACTCCTTTTCATACGATTGAGAAATATGTAGAACTGGCCAAAGAATACGCCGCAGTAGGCACGGATTCCCTGTGTATCAAGGATATGTCGGGCCTCTTAAAGCCTTATGAGGGCTATAATCTGGTGAAGGCTCTCAAAAAAGCGGTGGATATTCCCATAGAAATCCACTCCCACGCAACTACAGGGATGTCCGTGGCGACCCTGGTCAAGTGCGCCGAGGCAGGGGCGGATATTCTCGATACGGTTATTTCGTCCTTGGCTATGGGTACGAGCCACAGCCCCACCGAAACTATGGTGGAAATTTTCAAAGGTACCGAATACGATACAGGATTGGACATCAACCTGCTCCTGGAAATCGCCGCGTATTTCCGGGAGGTTCGGAAAAATTACAAGAAATTCGAGTCCAGCTTCTTAGGAGCAGATACCCGGATCCTGGTATCTCAGGTTCCTGGGGGGATGCTTTCCAACCTGGAGGGCCAACTCAAGGAACAGGGCGCTTCCGACAAGATCGACGCGGTCCTCAAGGAAATCGCGGTAGTGCAGAAGGATTTTGGCTATCCGCCCCTGGTTACTCCCTCAAGCCAGATCGTGGGAACCCAGGCGGTCTTTAACGTCCTCTTTGGCAGGTACAACAAGCTCACCGGTGAATCTATCGATCTTCTGGCAGGTAAATACGGCGCGTGTTCGGCCCCCAAAAATCCCGAAGCAGTGAAAAAAGCTTTGGAGGCCCTCAAACTCGAAAAAGAGATCACCCATCGGCCTGCGGACGATATTCCCAATGAGTATGAAAAACTCAAAGAGGAGGCTAAAAAGATTTTGGGAACCGACACGGTTACCGTAGAAGACGTGCTTACCTATGCGATGTTCCCCAAGGTTGCCCCGGACTTCTTTAAGAAACGGTCCCAAGGACCGGTGAAGTTTACCCCTGAGGTACCTGCTCCGGCTCAAGCTCCAGTTCCTGCGCCAAGTCCTGCCCCCTCGAATCAACCGGCCAAGTATGTAGTTAACGTGAATGGTGCGGATTATACCGTGGTAGTTTCCCCTGCTGGCGTAGGGGCCCCTGCAGGTCCGGTGGTTCAGGTTCCGGCAAAAAGCAGTTCGGCTCCAGTAGAAAGCAGTCCGGCACCGGTTCAAGCCGCACCTTCCAGCGCCGGTACGGTGATTTCTGCGCCTGTGGCAGGGACCATCATTCGCTACGCCGTGGGGGAAGGGACCCAAGTGGTGTCTGGGACTACGGTGATCATTATTGAATCAATGAAGATGGAACTGGAAATCAAAGCTACTACCGCAGGAAAGATCCACTTCCTGGTTCCTGCCGGAAGCCAGGTAGCTTCCCAGCAGCCTGTAGCCGAGATTCAATAGGATACGCCATGCTAAACCATAAAAAGGACCCGGTATGGGTTACAAAGATCTGCCTTGTGTTAGCGGTGGGAGCTTTGGTGTTTTCCTTTATGCCCCGGGTGCTGGCCCAGGCTACCGGGGATGAGCACTCCAGCGCGATCATCCCGGGAAGCGCGGATATTCCGAACATTTCTTTTGGGAGTTTTGTCCGGAATATTGCGGAAAATACCGGCGTGTTTGCATTCATCACTGATCAGGATGAGAAAGCGACTCCCTCAGGAGACCCTATCACCATCTTCGGTTGGCAGGAACTCCTCATGGTCGCGGTTGGTTTCCTTATTGTGTACCTGGGCGCGGTGAAGGGTTTTGAGCCATTGCTCCTCATCCCCATTGGGTTTGGGACCATCTTCGTTAACATCCCTTTGGCAGGGATGGGAGACCCTCCTCATGGTTTCCTCCATATTATTTATGAGACCGGGGTGGGGAATGAGTTTTTCCCTTTGATCATCTTCATGGGTATTGGAGCCATGACCGATTTTGGCCCCCTCATCGCCAACCCCAAGACTGCGCTCCTGGGAGCAGCGGCTCAGTTCGGGGTGTTCGGTACTTTGTTTGGTATCAGTCTAGCCAATTTCATCCCTGGCGTGAACTTTAATCTCAAGGAAGCCTGTGCCGTGGCGATCATCGGCGGAGCAGATGGGCCTACCACGATCTACATTGCAGCTCAGCTTGCCCCTCACCTTTTGGCTACTGTAGCGGTGGCCGCGTATTCCTACATGGCCCTGGTACCTATCATCCAGCCTCCTATTATGAAAGCCTTAACCACTAAGGAGGAGCGGCTCATCAGGATGAAACAGCTTAGGCCGGTTTCCAAGGTAGAGCAGATATTTTTTCCCATGGTGGTTTTTGTCCTGACCATTCTCCTTATCCCCCCTGCGGCACCCCTCATCGGGTGTCTCATGTTCGGTAACTTCATAAGGATGTGCGGGGTGGTAGAGCGGCTCAGTAAGACCCTTCAGAACGAGCTTATGAACATCGTATCCATTTTCCTGTCCCTGGGGGTAGGGAGTCAGATGACCCCAGAAAAATTTCTCAATTCTTCGTCCCTGATTATCGTGGTCATGGGGCTTTTGGCTTTTGCCATTGCCACTGCTACGGGAATTCTGGTTGCCAAGTGCATGAATCTGTTCCTCAAGGAGAAGATCAATCCGCTCATTGGTTCAGCCGGAGTTTCCGCAGTGCCGATGGCAGCCCGGGTTTCTAATAAGGTGGGACTCGAAGAAGATCCAGGGAATTTCCTCCTCATGCATGCCATGGGACCGAATGTTTCGGGGGTGATCGGAACCGCCATAGCTGCCGGGGTTATGATTGCCGTGTACGGTGGTTAAGTTGGTATTCATACCGCACTGGTAAGGGGCATGGTGTCCTAAAAGTGCTGTTATAGAGGCCAATTCAAAGCCGGTTAGGTTTGAATCGGCCTCTAGCGTTTATGTATGGAGGCTTAGGATGATCAATTTGCATAGTGATAACTTAGAAGACGAAGATTTCGATACTATTTTATCTTCAGATATTGATTTCGCAGGGACCCTCAGTTTTGAAAAACCCTTTCTTATCCGGGGTAAGGTGCGAGGTGAAATCATTGCTACTGGGCTTCTTATGATTGATCAGGAGGGGGTGGTGGATGCCCATATTAAGGCCCCCCAAGTGATCATTCGAGGCTTAGTCAATGGAAATGTTACTGCAGCAGATAAGATAGAAATAAGCCCCACAGGAAGGCTTCATGGTAATATCGTGACCCCGGAAATTGCGCTTGAGTCAGGTTGCCAGTTTAATGGTTATTGTACTATGCATGAAAAAAATTAGGAAATGTGCCTACTTCATAGAGGTCTTTGCCTGGGGATTATACTGTTTTTGTTTCCTTGGGGATTTAGCTTTGCTCAGGTACGGCCTGATGCGTTAGTGGAATATCGGAATGGTAACTATGAACGGGCGGTTTCTATTTGTATGGATGAAATCGCCGCAAATGCTAACAATCTGGATGCCCATGTCGTGCTCTGCTGGAGCTTAATACGGCTCAACCGGTACCAAGATGCCTTAAGTTATGCCCAGCTAGGCCGGAGTCTCAGCCGCTATGATCCGCGGGTCATTGAAATTCTCGGAGAAATTAGCTATTACGAAGGCCGGAATCGGGAGGCATTGCAGTATTTTCAGGAATATATCAATTTTGCCCCTGAAGGAAGCCGGATCGAAACGGTTTATTATTTTATCGGTGAGATCTACATCCGCCTTGGCCACTTCCGCCATGCAGATATTGCCCTCTCTACCGCGGTTCATTGGCAGCCGGGTAATGCAGCATGGTGGACCAGGCTGGCCTATGCCCGGGAAAATGCCAACGATTTATCAGAAGCCATTACCGCCTATGAACGGGCTTTATCCCTGAATTCCCAACTGACCGATGCCCGCAGGGGTTTGTCCCGGGCCCGCCAGGCATTAGGTACTCGCTAGGGTATATGGTTTCCGTATCCTTGTATACCCTGGGCTGTAAGGTCAATCAGCTTGAGAGTGAGGCTATCGCGGATGCCTTTAGGTCCCGGGGTTTTAGGGTGCTTCCTTGGGATGCAACGGGGGCATTGGTGGCGGATATCTTGGTGTTTAACACCTGTACGGTAACTTCCAAAGCTGAACAAAAGGCCCGGCGGGTCATCCGAAAAGCCTTACGGGATCATCCCCAGGCGTTTCTTATAGTAACCGGCTGTTATGCCCAAGTAGCCGGGGAAACAGTGGATGCCCTGGGACGGGAGGCTGATTCCGTAAACCGGCTGGTAGTGGTATCAGGAGATAGGAAAAGCCGTCTTTTGGATCTGCCGGGGTTTCTCGTTGATACCATGCCGGAGCAGCTTGCACAGGTCTTACTTTCCCAATGGTTGCAGGATCAAGGAACACTGCATCCCTCAATTGAACGGTTCCGGTTTACTCCTGGGGATTTCTCCCTCCATTCCAGGGCCTCGGTGAAGATTCAAGATGGTTGTGATAATCACTGTTCCTACTGCCGGGTACGCCTTGCCCGGGGGATGAGTGTGAGTCTTGAACCAGAGCGGATCTGCGCTGCGGTACAGGCTCTGGAAGCTAAAGGCTATGCAGAAGTGGTAGTAACCGGGGTAAATATCACCCAATATCGGGGGACTGCCGCCCAGCAAGGGCCGCTCCGCCTGGGTGGACTCTTGAAGTACCTCCTTGCGGAAACCGGGCATATCAGGCTGCGGCTCTCTTCCCTTGAACCTGAGGGACTCACCGATGAGCTTATGGCTGTTCTGGGGCATCCTCGGATTCGACCCCATTTTCATCTTTCGGTACAATCCGGCAGTCCCCTGATTCTCAAGCAGATGGGGCGTGGGTATACTCCCCAGGACATAGAAAGGGGGATAGACCGCTTACGGGAGCTCAAGGACGACCCCTTTCTGGGCTGCGATATTATTACTGGGTTTCCTGGTGAAACCGAAGCAGCCTTTGAGAAGACCTATCAGCTTTGCCTGCATAGTGATTTTGCCTGGATCCATGCCTTTCCCTATTCCCCCCGGCCTGGTACTGCAGCGTATACCTATCCGGGCTTGGTGCGGGAGCAGGACGCGGTTCTTAGGGTGGATAGGCTCGCGGCTCTGGGGCGCACCGGACGGCAGGAGTACAGCCGTCGCTGGCTGGGGCGGGAGGTGGAAGCGATTCTTGAGGCATCATCCAATCCCCATGTAGCTGTGGGGGTATCGGATAATTATCTTAAACTACTCATCAGTTTTCCCGATCAAGAGCCGCCTCCAGCGGGTAGTGCTATCCGGTGCAGGATCTGCGGTTTTCCTGAGCAGGGAGAGGCCTTTTCCCGCTTTGATGCTCTAGGGGAATATATAAAGGACGAGCCTCGGTAAAAATTCCCAGAAGTCATTTTTGTTTTGGTACAATTGTTCCTAAAAATGGAGAATAATATGGCTATATTGCCTTTAGGTTTTATATTAATTGTTGTTTTTCTAGGGACTACTCTAATAATAACCAGTTTTATAATCATAAAAAGGAAACATAAAAATTTTGAAAATAGTATATATGTAAAAAATATAGTTATAAATATTTGCCTAATAAATTTATCTGGAATATTATTTATATTTTATGAAAAGATATTTGATAAAATATATACAGGAAAATGGCCTTCGTTATTTATTGGAATCATAATAATGTTTTACATATTGTTTATGAATTTTATTGGATTAATTTTTTCAATAATATGTTCAAAGAAATTATATATAACATTAATAAATTATGGTGTTTTTATAATAGCAACAATTATAACCTATAATTTAATAAGCAGTATTGTAAATTTCTTAGAAAATACCAATATACTATCAGAATGTTCAAGTATAATTTACCTATTAATATTAATGATGGTAGAAAATATATTTTCATATTTAATTGTAAAAGTAACCAGAAAAATAAATAATAGGGTGGTGATCTACAAAATACGATGAACAGGGGAAAGGCAAAGAGGACAAAAGATGGTACTATCAACCCACATTTTGCCAGCCCTGGTCTTTGTTGCGCAAAGCCCTGATCCGGGCCGCTAAAACGTTATGTGCAATGCTTGCTAAAATGCTTAAATTTTAACAAACATATTGACAATATCGAAAAAGAATTATACCATACAAAGACAAGGAGATTATGATATGATCTTGGAATTTATGGGAATTTTAATACCCTTTGTTGCATTATCCATTCCTATTGTGGCAATTACTTTGTCATATAGACAAAAGACTCAGAAAAATAAAATAAGGGAACTTGAATTACAAAAAGAAATATTGGAACTAGAGATTAAAAAACAAGACGGCAAAGTAAAATTATTGGAAGAAGAAAACAAAAAATATGATAAAATAATAAATGAGGAAATAGTTAAAAAATAGATTTGTGGAAAAAAATAAAATAATGGAGGTACGCCAGCACTGCACAGGTCTGTATATGCTCCGTCGCCCGTTGGGTGCTACCGTCCTTTGTGCGGTTTTTCTCCCGCATATTTTGTCGGCCCTGGTCTTTGCTGCACGAAGTCCTTATTCGGGCCGCCAAAACATCGTAAACAGCCGGAACGTTATGCAAAATTATTGAAAACAGTATTGACAATATAAATTAAATAAGTATATACTCTAAAAAGATGGAGGTTTTTATGCAAAGTGCTACATATGGAATGTACAAAGATGGCAAAATTATTTTTGAAGAGCCTGAAATAAAGATAAATAATTCACGAGTTCTCGTAGTGTTTTTGGATGATGAGCCCAGAGAACAAAAATTAATGGATTTATTCAAAATATATGGACCCTGGGAAGATAACCGTGATGTTGAAACTATTATCTCTGATATACAAAATAGCAGAATATCAAAGGATAATATTATATTATGAAATATTTGTTGGATACAAATATCTGTATTTATTTTCTCAATCAAGATCAAT
>JAISGE010000124.1 GCA_031263265.1 Treponema sp. | reverse complement strand
GGCAGCTTGACCAGGCTTTCAGTACAACTGATGTTTTCAATGGTTTGGCTTGCCACTTGGGAGAGACTCTCCCCGGTGATGAGGCACTTAGCTCCCAGGTACCGGGCGAGCGTTTCCGCGGCTTCCATCATAGCCATGCGGAGCAGTACCGTACGCCAGGACTCATCCCCGGCAGCTTGGATCTGCTGCTGGACCTGGGTGAAGCTCACCGTGTAGAGCCGTATCCCCAGGGAATACCTAGCCACAAGAGCCGCAAGAGCGAGCACCTTTTGGCGGGCTTCCTCGGAGGTATAGGGATGCGCATGGAAATACACCGCATCCAGCCCCATGCCACGAGAGGCCATCAGGTATCCCGCCACCGGTGAATCAATGCCCCCGGAAAGCAGGAGTAGTCCCCGTCCCGCAGTCCCCACCGGAAGCCCCCTAAGCCCTTTTCGGGCTGTTCCGTAGATATAGGCCCTTTTCCGAATCTCCACCTGAATCACCGCATCAGGACTATGGACATCAACCCGTAAACCAGGTACTTCCCGGAGCACTGCGGCCCCTCCCTCGCTGCGCAGCCCATAGGAGTCCAGGGGAAAACCCTTGTCGGTTCTGCGGGCCTCGATTTTAAACGTCCGCACTCCCTGGTCAAAGAGTTCCTGGGCTTCGGTAACGCAGGCTCGCAGCACTGCTTCCTGGGTTTTCTCAACCGTTCGGGTCTTGGCCCAGCCTGCGATTCCCAAAAGATGGGCCAGGGCATCCTCAACCTGTTTTTCAGCAGTCTCAGGGCAATGCACCAAAAACCGTCCGTTGGTCATCTCAAGTTTAGCCCCGGTTCCTTGGACCATAGCCAAGCAGTTCCGCTTCAAAATGTATTCAAAGCCCTTCCGGTTTTCCCGTTTGAGGGTGAGTTCTCCCAGTTTTAACAAATAGGTGCTCATCTTACCCTGCCTTTCCCAGGTTTCTGGGGAACAGGGCAAGTACTTCCCGGATGGTTTCGAGTAAGTGCGCTATATCTTCCTGGGTAGTACACCAGCCTTGGGAAATGCGGATTCCCTCAAGACTTGCCTGTTTGTCCAGCCCCATTGCGGTAAGCACCGGACGCTCCCTTCGCGCAGCAGAACAGGCAGAGCCAGTGGAAACCGCACATCCCCGTTCGTCCAAAGCCCGAACCATAACTTCCCCCGGGATACCCTTAAAACCCACCTGGAGAATATACGGGGAAAACCGGGGATCTACTGGTCCCCGGTCTTGGGGAATGAGGAAACAGCCATCTATCGCCTTCAATCCGTGGATGAGCAGGCTAAAACGCTGCACGGCCTTTTCATATTCCGCCGCAAGCTGCTGAGGAACTGCCCGGGATTCCAGGCAAGACGCCAAAGCCAAGGCTCCCGCAGTATACTCGGTTCCAGGGCGGATGCCCCCTTCCTGACCGCCTCCGGTATAGAGGGGTTCCAGGGGCTTGCGGAGGTAGAGGAGGCCGATACCCCGGGGCCCTCCCAGCTTATGCGCGCTTATGGATGCGGAGTCCAGGTCTAAGGCCCCTATATCCAGGGGAATCTTACCCACGGCCTGAACCAGATCGCTATGTACATGGATGGGAGCACCTCCCCGGGACCTAAGGACTGGTACCAGGCCGGGTAGATCCATCACTGCACCGGTTTCATTATTGACCCCCATGATCGCCGCAAACCGGGGCTCAGTTTTTTTCTCTATTTTCTCTATCTTTTCTAAAGCTCGCTTCAAGCGGCCAGGACTTACCCTGCCGTCTGGTTCCACCCCAATCAGGGCAAGTTGCTTTCCCAGGCGCTCCAAAACCAGGCAATTCTCCCTGACTGAAGGGTGTTCTACCGCAGAGTACAGGATCCCGGGACTTGGTTTTCGCAGGAGCAGGGAATGTAAGACCAATGCATTGGATTCGGTCCCTCCAGAGGTAAAGTAGATCTGCCGGGGATCGAGTCTCAATACCGCGGCACAGCGGGCCCGGGCATCTTCCAGGAGTGTTCGGGCGTAACGGCCCTCATAATGCAGGGACGAGGGATTTCCAAAACAAGAAGGGTCCTGAGGATAGGGCAGCCCAGGAATGGCAGTAGCAGCCCAATCAAAGTAACACCGGCTTCTTCCCGGACTGGGGGAAGGGGGGAAAAAAGGCTCCATGAAAGGTATCATACCACAAAACGTCTTCTGAACAAGCACCGGCATAATCAGGGTAAACCAGGGTTCTCCTGGGGAAGCAAGTACCGGCGGAGTTTCACCAGGACCTCTTCCATATCCAGAGGTTTACCCAGGTGATCGTTCATACCTGCTTCAAGGCACTTTTCAATGTCTTCCCGAAATACATTGGCGGTCATGGCCACGATGGGGATCTGCTGAGCCTTGGGAGTCCCTAAGGCGCGAATACACCGTGCAGCTTCGTAGCCGTCCATATCCGGCATCTGTACGTCCATGAAGATCAGGTCATACGTATCCGGCGCTGCACTGAACATCTTGAGGGCCTCAACCCCGTTATTCGCGCAGTCAATGGTCAGCAAGACCGGTTCCAGCATGGCCAATACAATCTCTTGATTAATTTCCACATCTTCGACTAACAGTACCCGATACCCCTCAAACGTATCCAGGACCCGGGACGGCTCTGCTTCAACCATAAGATGGGTATCAAGCCCCAGGCACTCGTTGATGCAATCTACAATGAGTGAAGGGAAAAGGGGTTTGGACAGGAATTTATCCACCCCTGCGTTTTTCGCTTCCTCCTCTATTTCGCTCCATTGGGTAGCTGAAATCATAATGACCACTGATTTATCCTGATAGGTTTGTTTTATTTTGCGGGAAAGGCTTATCCCGTTCATACCGGGCATCTTCCAATCCACAAAATAAAGGTCATAGGAACCATGCCGCTGCATGAGGTCCAGGGCCTCTTCACTCCCTGATGCCAGATCACAGGTGAGACCTAAACCTCGGATAATGTCTCCTAAGTAGCGCCGTATCTCCACATCGTCATCCACCACCAGGATCAGCATGGTTTTCCAATCCACCCCAGGGTTAAGGAGGCCCCGCCAACTTTGCCGCGCCTTCTTACCGCGTTTTACCTGAATGGTGAACCAAAAGGTAGACCCTTGGCCCAGCTCGGATACGACCCCAATTTCACCGTCCATAAGCAAGATAATGCGTTTGGATATGGCAAGTCCAAGACCAGTACCGCCAAACTTGCGGGAGGTACTGTTTTCAGCTTGCTGAAAAGAGGCAAACAACCGGGTCTGCTGTTCCGAAGAAATGCCAATCCCCGTATCCCTTACGGTGAACCGGATGGTACAAAGCCCATCTTCTTCGCTTACCAAATCCGTTTCCAAAGCTATGGAACCTTGTTCCGGGGTGAACTTCACCGCATTGCCCAGAAGATTGGTGAGTACCTGGGCCAGCCGCTGATCATCCCCCAGCACATACCGGGGGATCTTCTTCCCAATCTGTATGGTAAAATTCTGCTGCTTTTCATCAACCCGGAAGGTGATGATATTGGCCACATTCCTAAGCATCTTCTCAAAATCAAACTCTACCAGAGAAAGTTCAAACTGCTTGGCCTCAATCTTGGACATATCCAGGATGTCATTAATAACCCCCAGCAGATGTACCGAAGCGTCCTCTATCTTCTTCAAACAATAATCCTTGCGTTCGATATCCGCAGAGGCTTTGGCGAGGGAGGTCATGCTGATGATGGCGTTCATGGGCGTCCGCATTTCGTGGGACATGTTGGAGAGGAAATCACCTTTGGCCCGGCTGGCTGCTTTGGCCTGCTCACTCGAACGGGTCAAGGCTTGGGTCGTTTCATTCCGCAGAACCGCATTCGCCAACAACAAGCTCCCGGAACGCAAAATCGCTTCTTCATCCTTGGAAAAATAACGCTCCTTATGGCAATCAGCAAAACTGAGAAAACCCCAAAACGCATCCTGCAAAAACACCGGGATCACCAGAATGGAGTGGATGCCGTATTGCTGCAGCCGTTTCTGTTCAAGGGGTGCTAGATCCTTTACCGGGCTGTTTATACATTCCCCCAAGGAAAAGTTTGTTTCCCATTCGGGAAAACTGGTGGTATAGGAACCTTGAAGCGATTGCTGATCGCGCGGGAGTATTTCCGGTTGTGCCGCCATATCCGGGTTAAACCAACAAAAGAGCTGCGTGTACTCGTGGGGTCCATTGGGCACCAGGTTTTTCCAGATATAGAGGCGATCAATCGTAACACTCCTCGCCATCATTTCCATGCCCCGGTTTATCGCATCATTGAACTGGTACAGGTCTGAAGCCAGCAACAGAGAAGCCGCATCGTTTATCGTATGCAGGAGCCTGTCCTGGCGGATAAGCTCAGAGGTCCGTTCATGTACTGTTTGTTCAAGGCGCTTACCCTCCTGGCTGCGGCGGAAGAACAGCGCCAGAAGCAAGGCAAAGAAACCAAACATAAGCACGGAAGCCCCGATAAACCAAGGGAGTTGTACCTGGGCCATTTTTCCCCGGTAATCAAAGACCCGCCGGGTCCACGCGTTGGCTATACGTTCCGTATCAATAAGCTCTAGGGTCTTAGACACAATGGAACATAAGACCTGCTCGTTAGTATTGAAACCAAAGGTAGATCCCACCGGGTATTTAAACACCAGATTGAGCTTGAAACCGAGATGTTCCTGCACATTGGTTACATGGAGGAGCAGGTTCCGCGTGGCCATCACCAAGTCTACCTCCCCATGTTCCAGGGCCTTAAACGCAGCATTCGTATTGGCATATTCTGTGGTATACCTATGATTCGGAAACCAGATCTGAAAGATATCCGCATGGGCAGTATCCTGCATAAGCCCAATCCGGGAATATAAGATCTCATTTATAAGGATATCAGGATATTCAGACCGGGATACCAAGGCGTAGTAATCGGTCTGATAGAAAACCGTAGGCCAGAGAAAGCGGCCTTCCCGTTTGGGAGAACGGATCAGCTCAGAAATCATAAGCACATCTCCCTTTTCAAGCAAGGCCATCAATTCCGGCCATTCGACGTGCTCCTTATGTCCCGTGGTAAAGGTCAGATCCGTAAGATCCTGAATCTTGGCAAGCACATCAAAGGCCATGCCCTGCCATGTTTTTTCCTGGTTATTATAGAAACTGACCGGATAATTGTCGTATTCTGCGGCTATGGGAATGGGGCTATTGGTACGTATCCGTTCCTGGATATAGTTCCGTTCCTCTTCAGTGAGCCGGGTCGCTAGTTTATAGCGCAGATAATCCTGCTGCCCCTGGTTATACATCTTGGTGAGTTGGTACCGTGCGCCGTGGGTTAAGGCCTTGTCAACAATGGATATGAGGGACTTAAGCTCAGGATTTTGGGTTGCCAGGGATACCGAACCGTATATGAGGGGGAAAAACTCCTGGGTAATGGTATCACCGTAGGCATCAAACACGGCTTCGGCGTTGCTTTGATGCAAAAAAGCGTCTATTTCACTGTTTTTGAGCATCTGGTACGCGGTTTTGTACTGGTCAATGAAAAACGCTTCGAAGGGATAGGTTTCCAAGGCGGCAATGCGGTCGTAGGTAACCGAATGCTGCAAGAAAGCATACCTCAGGGGCCGGGATTTGGCGATGCTTGATAACTCAGGGCTATCCGCAAGGGTCGTATATTTGAGGGGATATTCGGCTATGACGCCGGTCATATAATAGCGGCTGCTGCGTTCAGCGGTGCTGATCAATGCCCCAGAAAAATCAATGTCCTGGGATTCCAGGCCCGCGAGCAGGACATTCCAGTCGTATATGACCGGTTCAAAGGGTATACCGAATAGATCCGTAAGCCATCTGCAGAAGTGAGCAGAAAATCCTTTAATAACGCGGTCTTCAGTATAAAAGGTTTCAGCAGTCAGGGTCATACCATAGACAAACCTGGTCCGCCGGGATCGCAGGGACTCAATGGCCGCGATCTCTTCTGCACTCACGCCGGGGATGTCCTGATAAGCAGTATACAGGGGATATTCCTTCTGTTCCTGAATCAGGGGGTTCTGCGTACAGCCGAGTATTCCTAAAAGGAGGATCCAAGCTATGCATATACCGGGTATTGTTTTAATCGTGCCCATATACCGAAAGACCTTATTTTTTACCATTTTTTACCAAGAGGTTATTTCAAGACTAATCGAGTTTTGAAACCGGCTCAAGTATGATTATTTTAGGCTTATCGGTAATCATAGGGGTATCAATCCTATCAATCAGCAAGGTTATGAACAAGCCTATACACCGGATAGGAATTTTATACGGAGAACCTTTACCGGGTACACCCTTACGCAAAATATAACGATACAATCCGCTGAGGTGGATAAAATAGAAACGATCTCCTGGGATATAACCGAGTTAATAGACGGGGGGTGGCCTTATTTTCAATGGCCCCGGAATATTATTATACCCACTTAGATGAGATGAAGATCGATCTAATCGCTAAAGCCGCGGAAAATGCCAGGATACGAGCGGAAAAAATCATAGAACAATCTGGCGGGGCAATCAGTACCTTAAGAACGCGCGTTTGATGTCTCTTCAAAAGACAAAACCGCGTTTATTACCACAAGACTCGAATATAACGTTAAGTAAACCGGTTCTAAAACCCGGAAGAGTTTCAGAACCGGCTTGCAAAAAAGCAATTTAATCCCACTTTTCATCTTTTTCATCGCATACAGTATATGAAACCCTGCCGCGCTAGATTCAGGAACGAAGGGACGTACGCCGCACTCAATACAACACCGTACTCAGTTTAAAAAAATTAAAAAAGATGAGCTAGGGTGCGGGGGGTAAGACCCAGGGATTCCGCGACCTGGCTTGCCGGGCCGGATTCACCGAAACGATCAATAGAGCAGATATCTTCGGGTTTGGCCCAGCGTTCCCAACCGGTTTTGACCCCGGCTTCGCAACAGATAACCCGTACCCCGGGAGGTATGATGGTCTCCTGGAGCGCTTTGGGTTGAGCCTCAAACCGTTCCCTGCTTATCATGGACACTACCCGTACCTGCTTCTGAACCTGGTTTGCCGCTTCCAAGGCTAGACTGACTTCAGAACCAGTAGCAATAAGCACTACATCAGGCTGTTCAGTGCCCTTTTTCACCAGGTAGGCACCGGTACGGATGGTGTTTTTCCAATCCGGGTCTTCTTTGGGAAATACCGGGAGGTTTTGCCGGGAGAGCGCCAGGATCGTAGGACCGTCTTGCCGTTCCAGGGCCATAGCCCAGGCTTCAACCGTTTCTTCAGCATCTGCAGGCCGCAGCGTGAGGATCCCCGGAATGATGCGGAAAGAAGCCAAATGTTCTATGGGCTGATGGGTAGGACCGTCTTCTCCAACGAAGATCGAATCATGGGTAAGCACATAGATGACCGGCTGCTTCATCAAGGCTGAAAGCCGGAGCGCAGGTCTTAGATAATCAGAAAAGACCATGAAGGTGGCACAAAAGGCCCGCAGTCCGCCGTGGAGACTGATACCGTTGGAGATCGCAGCCATAGCAAACTCCCGGATCCCAAAATGAATGTACCTGCCGCCTCGATTCGTGGGACTGTACACCCCTGCATTGGGGATACCCACGGCATTGGGGCCTTTGAGATCTGCGGAACCGCCCACCAGGTTGGTGTTGGCTGCGGCCAAGGCTATCAGGGCCTTGTTCCCCGCGGACCGGGTAGCCAGGGTATCGCCTTGGGCAAAACAGGGGAGCGACTCAAGGGTAAGCGTACCTGCATAGAAACGATCCCATTGCGCCCGCTTATCCGGGTTTTCTTGGGACCAGGCTTGGAATTCTGCTTGCCAGGACTGATGGGTCTGTTTCCATTCAGCTTGTTTTGCGGTGAAATACTCCGTGGCTTCAGGGGCAACATAAAAATCTCCAGGAATACCCAGCACGGCTTTGGCTGCAGCCACTTCTTCAGCCCCCAAGGGCGCGCCGTGGGCATCCGGGGTGTTCTGCTTATGAGGGGCCCCTTTACCAATAATCGAGCGCAGAATGATGAGGCTGGGCTTATGGGTTTCTGCTTTGGCTGCTGCGGTGAGCCGGGCTAGGTCCTCAAAATCATACATAGAACCCTGAAGCACCTGCCAACCGTAAGCCTCGTAACGTTGGGCCACTGATTCGGTAAAGGCCAGGTTTGTACTGCCGTCAATGGTGATCTGGTTGGCATCGTAAAACACGATGAGTTTACCCAACTCAAGATGGCCTGCCAGGGAACTGGCTTCTGCAGAAACCCCCTCTTGCAAACAGCCATCTCCGACCAAGACGTAGGTATAATGGTCTACAATGGTTCGGGCCTTGGTGTTAAACCAAGCGGCCATCATGGTTTCGGCTACAGCCATGCCCACTGCGGTGGCGATACCCTGCCCCAGGGGACCGGTGGTGGTTTCAATCCCTTGGACAAGCCCATATTCAGGATGCCCTGCAGCATGAGAACCGATTTGACGGAACCGCTTGATATCCTCTAGGGTCATGTCCGTATATCCCGCCAGGTACAACAGAGAATAGAGGAACATGGACCCGTGACCTGCGGATAATACAAAACGGTCCCGATCCGGCCACGCAGGGTCCTCAGGAGCATGCCGGAGTGCTGCGCCATAGAGGAATGCTCCCAACTCTGCGGCTCCCAGGGGAAGCCCTGGATGCCCTGAATTGGCTTTTTGAATAGCGTCCATTGAAAGCCCCCGTATGCTAAGGGCGATTTTTTCCAATGCCTTGATGTTCATAGTGATACTCCGCTGATTCGTATAGTATGCGGTGGATAACCGCTGAGATTAGTATACTCAAAATACCCTATTCTGTCTTGGTACTTACAATAGTGGTTTTGCTATGGTATAGTAGGATTTATGCTCAACCGTAATTTTCGATACAGGTAGTCAGGTGAGTCCATGAGAGTATACTGTCTTTGTTTTTTAAGTACCTTCATCTTTTTTCAATCTGTTTTTGCTCAAACCGATCCCCCGAATCCTGACATTACCAGCATGAGTGGCCTGCAAAATTACCGGACCGGCAGGGATCTGGAAGGAAGAAACCGTATGGACGAGGCTATGGAGTATTACAACCGGGCGGTACAGATCTGTATAGACGAGATATCCCGAAACCTAGCTACCAGAGATACCTATGCGGTGTTTACCTGGGCCTTGCAGCGTCAAAAAAAATATACTGATGTAATCACCTGGGGGCAACGGGGCCTTCAGTTGTACCCTAATGATTATCGGGTCATGGAAACTATGGGAGAGGCCTATTTTTATCTTGACCAGTATGACCGCTCCCTGGTGTCTATGCAGCGGTACGTCAATGCCTTTCCCCAAGGAGACCGGGCTTCGGTGGCCTATTTCTTCATTGGGGAGATATTCAGGATCCAGGAGAAATTCTACCATGCGGATATTGCGTATACCGCGGCGGTCCAGTTGGAACGGAATATCCCTCTTTGGTGGTACCGTCTTGGCACGGTTAGGGAAACCCTGGGTGACTTTACCACGGCAATACAAGCTTATGAACAGGCCCTCAGACTCAATCCTGAGTACCGGGAAGCCCAGGCAGGTTTAGCCCGTTCTAGAAGATAGCCTCCCCAGTGTCTAAACCACCGGGTTCATCATTTGGAAAAAAATTAGAAAGAATCGTAGAAGGTTTCTTTGAGGTGGCTTACTGATAGGGCCTGAGAGTGGGTGAGGGGTATAGTGCTTAGGGTATTGAGCATAAGGTCAATCTGGAGTTTAAGGGTGGCTTTCTTGATGCTGACCAATATAAGAAAATCATATAGTTCCCGGTCGGGGGCAATACCGTCTTCTTTAAAATACTGTTTCAAGACCCAGAAATCAGCTTCTTGAGTCGCACCGGTATACACGGTATTGAACGCAGCCTTGATCAGGGCCTCGAAAAAACGGCCGTATTCACCATCCGGGCTGGATGTTACGGTCTTGATCAGACGGGACAGGATCCGGGAAGCAACCAAGCCGGAGAGGTCTTTAGAAAGGCTGAACCCAGAAGACCATTGCTGTAAGCTATTGAAATTGGTTCCCTCATGCTTACCGATGAAGATATAGGTATCCTGATATTCAGGGAGGCTTTCTACCCCGGGAACCCCTTCATTCTCATACTGGTTTACCCATCCGGGGACCTCCTGCCCTAAGGCTTGAGTCTTGTGGTCTATAATTTTATATAAGGGGGTTCCTGCTTCGGGCTTGGGCGCGTTCCAGGGGATACGTACCTCAGGAGCTTCTCCTGCACAGGCCCCAAGGAGCACGAGGATGATAAGGGCGGTAAAAACTAGGTTTCTGGTATGAGCCATTGCCTAGAACGCCTCAGCCAGGACTTCGTTTTCTAGGGATATGATAGGGAGGGATTCACTATCTGGTGCTGCCCATTCTGCGTATTGAAGGGACGTGCTCTTGGTAAAGCTTATGCCCACTTCATTGAAAATCGCCACGAATGAGGAAGGCGTTTTGGCACCTGGTATAAGGTCAGGGAGTGCTGTTTCCGAGCCAAACTGGAAGGTCCCGTTCCCGCTTATGGGCGCGGATAGGGTGATGGTACAGGGCTTGGATTGTATATCCAGATCTTCCAGGTAAGCTTGAGCCGTAAACCGGGTTTTCTGGATCGTAAAGTTCATACTGAACGTAACAAAATCCCTGGTCTGCAGGAGAGGTATACCTTCAGACGGTAAGGCCTCAGCATTCTGAAACAGCGCTTCTTCATGGGATAGGTCTCCTTGCCTGAGCCTGAGGATCAGGGTTTTTCCATTAAAGGAGAGCTCCACATCCAGGGCTTCTGAGGAAGCAGTATCGCTTATAAAAACCGCCTTAAAGATCGTTCCTTGGGCAAGGAGTACTGCATGGAAGAGGATCTGCCCTGAGCCTTGTTCAGCATCAGCGAGGAGAAAGGAAGAACCGGGCAGCAGATATATATCCTTGGGTCCTATGGAAAGTCCATAAATACTCCCGTAGGGCGACCAGTGGGGCTGCTGATTCTTGGAACGGAGACTTCTTGCCGGGTCCTTGGGTCCTTGTGCATCCAGCAGGTTGTTCTGGAATTGATACCAGTGGATGAACTGATCCGCCTGGTCAGAAAAATACCCGGGTATTTCACTCTTAACCGATACAGGCAGGGATAATTCCTTTGCTTGTCCGTAAAGGGGTATATTCTGGGGAGGTTTGAAGGGAAACAGCGCGGCTTTTATGGTATAAAATCCAGTCCGTTCTGGAGCTTGCCAGAACAGATACCGGGCGCTTTCAGAGAGTTTCCCCTCGCTGATACGGGTTTTCCCGCTATACCAGATTATGTATGGATCAAACCGGGTATCCGCACTGACCTGGGCTTCAAACAGCACCTTGATCCCAGGGGGTACGAAATGGGCGGCTTTGGACAAACCAGGAAGATACTGCTGAATATCCTCTAAGTTGAACTGGGCATTTCCGAGGAAATACACCGGAAGTTCAATAGTGGCAAGGACTAATCTTTCCCCAAGAACCTGGAACACCAGGGTATATTGCCCAATCTCCAAAGATTCGGTAAGTTTGTATCCAGGAAGATCTCGATCCAAACGAGCTACGGAAATCACGCGGTCGCTTACTCCAGGGGTGAGCGTGCGGTTTCTGCTTTCAGATTTTTCCAGTACGAAGATGTCAGGGATATCAGGGTTGAACACCAGTTCAGGCGGAAGTGGATATTCCATGAATTCTGGTGCATCTTGTACCAGGGATATGAGTTCCTCTTCGATTATCGCCGGAACTTCCTCTATTATCGCCTGAGCTTCCTCTTGGGTTTCCCCGGTTTCCGCAGGCAGCTCCGGTGTGATTACCCTGGGCGGGTCTGAGACTGGTTCAGATGCAGCTGTTTCCTCTAACCAGGGGGCAAGCTCTGGTTCCTGAACTACTTCTGGTTGGACAATCACCGGGATTTTCACCTCCGGAGCTTCGATTACCGGAACTTCGACTATGGGGGTTTCATGTTTTTCCTCTTCCACCGGTACTTCCGGCTCAGGGATCCACGGGATGACGGGGCTTGTTTCAGGGTTTGGGGCTACCGGGGCAGGCGGGGGTGGTGTTTCTAAGGTTTCTGGGGGACTGGTAAGTCCTGGAGTGAGGGTATACCAGATCCGCTGGCTTACGGCTTGTCTTGAGGGATTCTGTAAAAAAAACGCCAGTCCCCGGATATCCGGATCATTAACCAGGGAATTAACAAAATACGGACGAATCGTATCGTTGCTTCTGATGATCGAACATTCACTGAGGGAATAGTCGTTGATATACGCGTTTACCATGTAGGTCTGGCCGTTCGATAGGACCATATCCAATCCGCCATTACAGCCAACAAGCAAGCAGATCCAGAGGAAAGGCATACCATAGAAGAACCTGAGGAGACAATAGAATTTTGAGATCCAGCTACATCTTAGGTTAAACATATCTACATCCATATTTGTGCAATATAGTATACCACGGAAAGCCCTGGATTTCAACTTTTTCCGCCTTGTTATGCTTTCTTTGAGCTTACGGAACCCAAGGCTTCACGGATCCCTCCAGGTATCCACGTTATGGAGCAGCGACAAGGCTGCTCCCATAAGGGCATGGATATACGGAGGCCTACCCATGTTTTGAAACACCTCTTTTATGGGGACTAAGCTTACCTCCACATATTCATCTTCGTCCAAATCCTGCTGGGGTAAAGGTCTCAAGTCTTCAGCGATAAAAAAATGGACCCGGTTGGCCATGATTGCAGGATTGGGGCTGTATACCCCAAGGCTTCTGATGGTTCCTGCATCATAGGCGGTTTCTTCCCGCAATTCCCGGGCTGCGGTGGTTTGCGGGTCCTCTCCTTTTTCAAAAACCCCGCCGGGGAATTCCAGGCTTAATTCCTTTGCCCCATGCCGCCATTGGCGTACCATGACAAATTCTTTACCTCGGGGGGTGGTGAGGACCGGGACCACGATGGCCCAATCCGGGGCATCCAGGACCGTAAAAAGACGCAATTGCTGGTCAGGGGATCGGCAGGTACTTTCCCAGATCGAAAAGATAGGGCAGGTGAAAACCTTTTGGCGGGCTTCTTCGTTCCACACCAAATGGGTAGTATGAGCATCCATACTATAAACATAGTCTTTTATGGGGGGATTCGTATAGCAGCCAAGGGGCGGTGCGTCCCCTTGACAGATGATCTTCATAACGTGAATTCAACAAAAAAACCACGGAGTTTTTGTTACTAATCCTATTTCTTTCCGTGGTTTTTTCTTTGTTTTAGGTCCCGTGGTGGCTGTACCGAGGGTTTACCATGTTTTTTTGTAGTCTCCCGCGCCGGGGGTTTCCGCGAGGAGTGCTTTCCTTCCAAAGAGTTCCATCGAAAAATAGGTCAGGTATGTGGGGAGTGCGTCAGCGTCTGCCTGCGATGATACTGGCGGTAGGTTAGTGAAGTAGAGCGCACCGTACCGGTTTTGATTGGCGGAGCTTGCCGAGGAGCCGTCGGGGTCTTTGAGCAAAAAGGTCTTTGCCATCTGCCGCGCGGTATTTTCGTCTTTTTGATTGGCTAAATCTATAGCAAAGGGGGCGTATCTATCGTCCGAATTCGCTCCTACGTCTCTTTTTTGCGCTTCATCCCATAGGCCGGGGTGAGGGAAGGAAGCGTCGTAAGGAATGGTATTGACAACGTATTTCAAATTCCCTATGACCTTGGTCTCCGCGCCGGAATAGGCGTCAACCATGTAGGTGTCCCGCAGATTAGCAAGCAGATGGCTGCCGTG
>JAISGE010000099.1 GCA_031263265.1 Treponema sp. | reverse complement strand
TCCAGATGGAGTACCGGGGTATCCAAGGAAGGCCGCCACGACCTGCAGGCTATGATGCGGTATGGCGGAAGTACAGCGATTTTTACAACGATATCATGACCGGTTTATCTTTTGTTTGTCTCTCGGACTTTAAGCCAAACCCAAAACTGTACGAGTTATCCTGGCACTAAAAGACCCGCCTCTGGCGGGTCTTTTTTATGGTGCACCCCACATGGGCGGTAACCTGGTGGTGAAAGTCCACTATACGCTTGGTAGTGAGAAGCATTAGCCCAAGGCAAGGGTGTCCATGGTGAGGTGGAATCTGAAAGAAGTCGGACTTTCCAATATAAGGAAATAGATGCTATTGGATAATTATCCCATGGAGACACAATTCATTGCTATATAAAGAATTGAGTTTTTAAATGGCGCCTCCCTAAATTTCAATCGAAAGTGGCTTGACAATTCCAATATTTCATGGTATTTATTATATAATATTTGAGGCTGTTTCAAAATTTCAGTTTTAAAACTAGATCACTTATCTGAGTTTAATGGTTGTGGGTAGAAGTCCCGTTTTAGGGATTTAGAATTAGTGTTTGATAGGAGAAGAAAATGGCAAAATACAACAAACCGGTTTTTGTTAACGAGTGCTTGGCAGACAAAAACGTCAAGACGGCGAGTAAATTCATCGCCTACAAGACTTGGGGTGATCCTAGCCTCTGGTTTGCCGAAGTTATTGACAATGGCAATGCTTTTTTCCATTGGCATCAGGGACAGCGTGATAAGGGGCACAAAGATTCTATTATCCGCTATGTCACAGCTGATGGTACAAATTGGGAGGCGACTATCAAGGATTATGTCTACTTCCACAGCCCTAATGGAGATACGAGCAAAGGGCACTCTGACACGGTCATTGCATATATCAGCGGTGATAATAGGGCTTATGTCGGCAGTTTTGCTGAATGGTTTGATGAATAATCCTGATTAGGGACTTATTAAGGCTTCCTGAGACAATGTGTTCAGGAAGCCTTATTTTATTTGCGGTGGGGTATAATACCTCAAGTTTGCCGCGAGTCTTTCTTCGAGAAGCAGCTTGAACGTCTCTGACAGATCCCGAAGAAATGAGACCCCCTTTGTCGGGTCTTTTTTTTGCGCTAACGCATCATCCGCCCAAATACGCGGCCTTTACCGTAGGATCTCCCATAAGGTCTTGGGCAGGCCCGCTCTTGATCACCTGTCCGGTTTCCAGAATATAGGCCCGTACCGCAAGACCCAGGGCCTTGAACGCATTCTGTTCCACCAACAGTATGGTGGTTCCTGCTTCGTTGATACGCCGGATGATCGCAAAGATCTCATCCACCAGAATCGGTGCAAGCCCCATAGAAGGTTCGTCCAGGAGGAGCAGCCGCGGTGACGCCATGAGGGCCCTCCCCATAGCAAGCATCTGCTGTTCCCCCCCTGATAAGGTTCCCGCGGCTTGTCGAATCCGCTCTTTCAGACGGGGAAATAAGCCATAGACCATTGCCAGGTCTTGCTTGATCCCCCCTTTATCCCGCCGAGTATACGCCCCCATTTCCAGGTTATCCCCTACCGTGAGATTGGCGAAGATCCGTCGTCCCTCAGGTACCTGGATGAGCCGGGATGCCACAATACGATCCGGTGGTAGTGTCGAAATATCCACCCCTTCAAAGCGAACCGTTCCCCGAGTCTTCTTGATAATGTTGGAAATGGCATGAAGGGTCGTAGTTTTCCCCGCGCCATTTGAACCTATCAGGGTGATGATCTCCCCTTGAGCCACTTCAAAGGAGATACCCCTCAGTGCCTGGATTGCCCCGTAATGCACGGTCAAGTCAGAAACTTCCAGTAGTACGCTACCCATGCTCACCCCCGATAGTCCTGGGCCGCGGCGTCTTCACCTAAATAGGCCTTTACCACTGCCGGATCCTGGCGGATAGCTTCGGGAAGCCCCGCAGCGATAATGCGGCCGTAATCAAGCACCAAGATCCGTTCACAGATACCCATAACCAAGTGCATATCGTGTTCAATCAACAGGATGGTCAGGTGAAACTCCTCCCGAATAAAGGAGATGAGCTGCATCAGTTCTCCTGTTTCCTGGGGATTCATCCCCGCAGCCGGTTCATCTAAGAGGAGCAGACTGGGACGGGCAGCCAAAGCCCGGACGATCTCCAGCTTGCGCTGTTCCCCATAGGGAAGGTTCCGGGCAAGTTCATGTTTCTTATGGTCGATCTTGAACAGCCCGAGGAGTTCACTGGTTCGGGTAATCATACGAGTTTCATCCGCATAAAACCGGGGCAGCCGAAACAACACGTCCAAAGGCCCTGCGGTTCGTCCTGCATGGAGCGCGATTCGTACATTATCTTCCACGGTGAGATTACTGAACAGTCGGATATTCTGGAAGGTTCGGGCCACCCCGATGTGGTTAAGCTGGGCAGGACTCAAGCGGCGTACCTGGTGATGCTGTTCTTTGCCCACTACATGGGCCTTCCGCTGCCTATCCCAAAAGACGATCTCGCCGCTTGTGGGGGTGTATAGCCCGGAAAGCATGTTGAACACCGTGGTTTTTCCTGCACCATTAGGGCCGATGAGTCCTACCAGTTCTCCCTGAAAAAGTTCACAGGAAAAATCACTGACCGCCCGCAGTCCCCCAAACACAATGGAAAGATTCGATACCTGGAGCAGGAATTCCCCGGTACTACTCATGGGATTTTCCTCTCCGTCGGAGCACGCTCACCAGCCGTTCCACGAGGCGTACCAAAGAAAGTTCTTTCATTCCTAACAAGCCCTGGGGCCGGAAGAGCATCACGAAAATGAGGATTAAGGGATAGATGAGGAGCCGGTAATCCTGCAAAAACCTGAGAAATTCCTGCAGATACGTCAAGATGTATGCGGCTAAGACCGAACCGGTCATGGAACCCATGCCTCCCAAGACCACAAAAATCAGGTAGTCGATACTTTTGTTGAACGAAGCCACATCAGGCTTGACAAAGCCCACCACCATAGCAAAGAGGCTGCCTCCAATCCCTGCGATAAAGGAGGCGATCACGAAGCCGAGCATCTTGTATCGGAACACCCCGATGCCATTGGCATTCGCAGCAATCTCGTCTTCCCGAACCGCCAAGATCGCCCGTCCATAGCTTGAACGGAGCACATTTTGCAAGAGGATGAGGATGACGACCAGGACTGCAGTTACGGTAAAAAACGAAACATCAGGATAAATAGCCAGCAGAGTGGTAAACTGTCTCCCATTTGCCCCGCCTGAGATTGCCTTGAGGTTGATAAGGATCACCCGAATAATCTCCCCGAATCCCAAGGTAACGATGGCCAAGTAGTCCCCTGAGAGTTTCAAGGTGGGAAAGCCGATGATGAAACCCACGCAAGCCGTTACAAGCCCGGCAAGGAGCACTGCTATGGGCAAGGGGACTGCCAAGTCTAGGTTAAAGAAGATTGCCCCATAAGCACCCAGGGCCATGAACCCGGCCTGACCAATGGAGAGCTGGCCGGTAATCCCGGTGATGGTGTTCACGCTCACCGCGAGGATGGCGTTCACGCCCCCTAAGGTGATGATCTGGGCTATATAGGCGTCAATGATGCCCAATTTTATCAGCAGTGAAGGGAGACACACCCCTGCCAGGGCAAAAGTACCAGGGATGATGCGATTCTTAATATGGGTTTTCAGGGGGATGTTCAACTGGTCCATAAGCCCTATACCTTTACTCTGGTCTTGGTGCCAAGGATTCCTGTTGGCTTCACCAAGAGGATGATG
>JAISGE010000089.1 GCA_031263265.1 Treponema sp. | reverse complement strand
AGTAAGAAACAAGGTCTTGACTAATCTCGATAAAACCAGAGAATTAAATCAAGTAGTAACTTATTCGTATCGGAGGCATACATGAGCAGTATTGAATATGTGGAGGCCCGGGAGATCCTTGATTCTCGGGGAAATCCAACGGTTGAAGTGGATGTGGTTCTGGAAAATGGTTCCCACGGACGGGCAGCGGTTCCATCCGGCGCTTCTACCGGTGAGCACGAGGCGGTGGAGCTGCGGGATGATGACAAGAGCCGGTATCTGGGAAAGGGAGTGCTCAAGGCGGTGGATAATGTGAATACCATTATCGCCCCAGAACTGGAAGGGTCTGATGCTCAAGATCAGGTTGATATTGATCGCACCATGATCGAACTGGATGGTACTGAGAACAAGGGTAAACTGGGGGCCAATGCCATATTGGGGGTTTCCATGGCAGTTGCCCGGGCTGCAGCAGCATATCTGGATGTACCGCTCTACCGGTATTTGGGCGCCTTTCATGCGAATCTTCTTCCGGTACCCATGGCCAACATCGTGAACGGTGGTAAGCATGCCGACAATAAGATCGATTTTCAGGAATTCATGGTCATGCCTATCGGTGCTGAGTCCATTCGAGAAGGGATCCGCTGGACCGCAGAAATATTCCATACCTTAAAGAAGCTCCTTAAAGACGCGGGTAAAAACACCGCAGTAGGGGATGAGGGCGGCTTTGCTCCGGATATCGGCAATGAAGAGGCCCTTGAGTATATCATGCGGGCCATTGAGAAAGCCGGTTACAAACCAGGAGATCAGATCGGTATTGCCCTAGACTGTGCCAGCTCCGAGCTTTTTGATGAAGGGGGCAAGAAAGGTTACAAGTTCTGGAAATCAAACCCCGGTGAGCTGTTAAGTGCCGATGATATGATTGCCCTTTACACGAACTGGGTAACTAAGTACCCTATCGTCTCTATCGAAGATCCTCTGGATCAGAACGACTGGGAAGGGTATGTCAAGATGACCAAGGCTCTGGGGTCCAAGATACAGATCGTGGGGGATGATTTCTTTGTTACCAATACCAAGCGGCTTGAGCGGGGCATCAAAGAAGGATCCTGTAACTCCATCCTCATCAAGGTAAACCAGATCGGCACGGTAACTGAAACCTACGAGGCGGTTGAAATGGCCAAGCGGGCAGGATATACCGCGGTCATCTCCCATCGTTCCGGGGAGACCGAGGATAGCTTCATTGCAGACCTGGTGGTGGCTCTGGAAACCGGGCAGATCAAGACCGGCTCCATGAGCAGGACTGACCGGATATGTAAGTATAACCAGCTTATGCGTATCGAAGATCAACTGGAAGGAGTTGGGGAGTACGCGGGGAAAAAGGCCTTTTACAATTTGAAGCACTAGAAGCACTAAGGGAATCTCGTTTCTAAAAGAGGGGGCATGTGCCTCCTCTTCATTTTTATACCCCGGGATAGCACTTACTGAGCAGGCTCCATAGATTGGAATTGTTCACGCACCTTTTGCAAGAGCGTCAACTCCCGGCGGATGATCGTTTCGTAATCCAGGGTTTTGCGTTCGATTCGCTGGGCCTCGTCTTGCCAATACTGAACCTGTTCCAGATTAATAAACCGAAAGCGGCGCTCCTGGGCCTTATCTGCCCAGGCCATCGCGTCCTGCCAATAAAAGAGGGCGGTCTTGAAACAGGTTTCCGCGGTTTCTAGGCTTTCCAGGTTCTGGGCCTTCCAGGGCGCATTGTAAAAATACGCGTGCCGTTTGTTCCATTTATTGCCTAAAAACAAGTACTGCTCAATGATCTTGAGGTTTACGTGCATCATAAAGAGATACCGGTACTTCTCCCACTGTACTTCGTCTTCTATCAAGGCCACGGCATACAAGGGATTGGCAAAGTCTGCCTGCAAGGTCTTTTCAAGCCAATAGAGGTTCTCCATCGTATCATCAGGGTATTGGATGTAATGCAGATGATAGAGCCTAAAATACTGTTCTTTGTACTGGATCCTATCGGCCTTGAGGGGCATCGTACTGATGAAGCAGAGAACCATACCCAAAAGCAGGGACTTTGCTTCTTGAAAACCTATCTTTTTACCTTGTATCATCGCTTCCTCTGGTTTTTATGCTATTTCATGCACTTCTCTCAATATCGGCATTTCTGTGAGCGCCCTCCAGATTGCTGCAGCTACTGCCTGGGGGCTTTGGGATGCATCAATGATTACCACCCGCACCCCTTCCTGGGCATACCACGGCAGTAAGGAATGGTACCGTTCTCTAACCTGGATCTGAAAGTCCAGATATTCGTAGATTTCTTTAACAGGCCGCGCTTCCATGCGGGTGATTGCCTGTTCACTTGCAATATCGAAAAACAAGAGCAATTCCGGGAAGGGAAACCGGTCGTTCAAACGCCGGGCCAAGGCTTCACCGCAGTCTATGCCTTGGTATACCAGGGATGAAAGCACGTAACGGTCGGATATCACCAGGTTGCCCTCTTGACTCCGGTCCCTAATCCCCCCTGGAGCGTATACATGCTCGTTTCTGTCTGCGGCAAAAAGAGTTGCCAGGGTTTCAGGTTGAAGGGGAAGCTCCCCCTTTAGGACGGATCGGATGAGCAGGCCAATGGGTCCCTCGGTAGGTTCACTGGTAGGGTACAAGGGGGGAAGGGTTGCTGAAGAGGTGAAGCGGGTCTGTAATAAACCAAGCTGGGTGGTGGTTCCGCTGCCGTCTCCACCTTCAAAAACCGCAAAATTCTTGAGGATCATAACGCATTCTTATCCCTGGGTGCATGGCGTGTCAAGAATGAGCTATATACTACCGTAGATTTAATGATATATCGTTTTATTAATAGCTTTGTATGAATCGTTTTACGTATACTTTAAAGAGAGATACCAGCTAAAGCGAGTAGTATGAAGAGCTATGAGAGAGGATAGTGCGTGATCGCAGCCCTAGACCAAGAAACCGGTAACGATAAAAAAACCATACCGTGGTACCGGATAATACATACGAGTATTGAAATTCTCATCTTTATCATCTTAGTGATCATCACCACCTTGCTCTTACAACCCCTGCAAGAAATCATGAAAACCCGCATGACCGAACTCCAGGAGGGCCTGATAAGCCAGCTTGAAGTGGTCCTAGGCCGGCAGATACGATACGACACCTTGGGGCCTTCTCTCTTTGGAACCTTGGATATGCGAAACATCCGCATCTATGATGATGAGTCACAACCAGTAATGACTATTGCCCGGGTCAGGATTTCCTATTCTCTTATGGCCCTTATCAGAACGGGTGTTCCCCAATCCATTCGGTTGGTACAACTGGATAGGCCCCTTATCGCGGTGGATATGCAGCGGGATGCGGATTTACTCAGGCTTTTTTCAGGAGCTTCCACCGGAGGCGCAGCTTCCTTTAGTCTTGCTGAAGTGCTGAACGAACATACCAAGCTCAGGATAAGAAACGGGTTTTGCGGGATTACTTCAGCGTCTGAACAGTACACCCTTGATGAACTGCGGCTTGATGCTTCCTTAGAACAGGGGATGCTCAGGTTTCAGGGTCAATGGAACATGGCGGCTACCACGGCCAGTCTGCTGCCTGAACCTCTCACCGCTTCTACCGCTTGCAGGATCAGCGGATCCTATATCGAGGATTTACAGGAAGGCAGCGCTAATCTGTACCTGAATTCTGTTTCAGGCTCCCTCGGTTCAAAGGATCAGCGCTTCCAGATCCGGCCCATAACCGTTACCCTTACCCTGGAAGATCAGTGGCTGGCCCTTAAAAAGGTAGCGGACAAGGCCCCCTTTGATTTTTCCGCGGATTATGATTTCCGTTCAGGCAAGCTCTCCGGGTCCTTACGGTGTGACCAGTTTACCCCTCAAGAACTCCTACGCCTGGAAGGGCCTTGGAAGGACTATAAGCAGTGGCTTAACCTTAGCACCTCAGGAAACGCCTCGGTGGTGCTGGATACAGAAACAAAGGAAATCCGCTACGACCTTGCCCTGACCGGTCAGATTCCTCAAGACCTGTTGCCTATGGGGAAGTCTTCATTTGTCATACAGGGCAGCGGTACTGAAAATGGTATTACCCTTAAGACCTTAGCGTTACGGTTTCCCCAAGGGGACCTGCGATACCAGGGAACCTTCGGGTTTACCCCCTTTGCCCTTCAGGGGCTGATCTCTATTGCCAATCTCAGTCTTACCGGGACGGATCCCATCTCTGGGGATATCCGGGTCGTTACCCACGATCGGGAACTCAGGTTTCAGGGAACCGGGCTTACCTTTGGGGCTGTCCCCCTCGCTGCCTTGCAAGGTTCGGTCCTGTTGCAAGAGGAAGGACTGGTGTTTTCCGCATCCTTGAGTTGTTTCGAGGATGGGGATACCCAGGCGGTAGGTATCCTTGCTCCTGAGACCAATACCCGCGCCTCTGGACAAGTAGCCATGGAGGGTTTCTTGGATTATGAACCCCACTATGGAGAGCTACACCTGGTGGTAGATTCCTTTGCTCTCCCCGATATCCTGGATATGATTCAACCCTTTCAGACCCTACCAGGGTTCCCCAGTATTATCCCCACGATGGTATCGGTAAGTCCCTCGCAGCTCATTGATCCTATTAGGGTAAGCACCGAAGTGTTTATGGCTACTGATTTTACCCGTTTCTCCTATCATGCGCCCCGTTTTACGGTTACCTATCAAGAACAGGAAACGATTTTTACCGGGATCATATCCGGTACCGACCAGTATATTGCATGCACTGAAGGGCAGTTAAACCTCACTAAGGAGCCGATTAGCGTATCCGGGCAGGTGAACGTGAAGCATCTTCAGGATATTTCTTTCTCCCTGAACGCTGCTTATCAGGATAGGCCCTATCACCTGGAAGGCGTGATCCTGGATCGACATTCCATCAGTATCCATGGTTCATACGGGCTTAGAGCATACATTACGATGACCGATTTTGGGGGATATTCAGGGTATATTGAAGCGGAAAACATTCCCATCCCCTACAAAGAACAATTTGCCCGGCTTAGTTTGAAGAGCACCCTCCATTACGATACGCTGGACTTTTGGTATTTTGATCTGGAACAACTGGAACTGGCGGAGGTGAGCATTCCCCATACTCCCCAAATCGCCTTACGAATCAGCGGCAGGGTGGATCAAACAGGTGCGTGGTTACCAGAACTGCTTTTTGATGATGGCGCACTGAAGGGTAATCTCTCCCTCGCGTGGAATAAGCATTTTTCTGAGATCTCCGGGGCTGTACGCATGGGTACTGATACCGGGGAAGAGCGGTACGATCTAGAAGCTCATTTCAAGGATAAGCAACTGCAACTGCATCTCTCTGGTTTAAATATGCAAATCTCCCGCTTTGTTGATAATCCTTATGATGCGGTGGCTTCAGGGGAACTGCAGGTTACCTGGGATTCGATGGATTCTTTTTCCGGAGAGGTACAGCTGAGCTCCCTCTCTGCAGCGATCGCGGATACGGTCCTTGAGATGCAGGGTTCTGGAACGATTACCAACGAGACCTTGCGTTTCCAAACCATGCATGTCCAGTATGGCAACATAGAACTTAAGATGCCTCTTTTACAGGTAAACCTCCCGGAACACCGAGTGGAAGGAGCAGCGCAGATTCAGATGCTGGTCCCGGGGAGTGATTTGGAAATTGCTTTCACGGTGGGGATGGATTTTAAGCCCATTAATTCATGGTTCCACCTGCCAGAGGCCGCTAATGCCTTCAAAGGGGTGCTGCATGTGGAGCAGGCCCGGTTTAATACCCTCAACGCTGAAGTGCCTTTTGACCTGGCTTTTTCCCGGACCAATTCCCTTATGTCCCTTTCAGGAGGCCCCCATGATATGATCCGGGTGCAGATCTCCGATGCCGGAGATTTTTACGCAGGACTTTCCAATCCCTCTCCAATTCGGGGAACGGTGGTAGGTACGATTGGCACCAAAACCATTGATGTCCAGGCCCCGGATATGTATGTAGATCTCGCGGCCTTGGGTGCGCTCATCCCCGCAGATATCCAGGATATCATCTCCCTTACCGGAGGCTTTGTAACCGCTTCGATAAAAGTATCCGGTTCTCTGGTGGATCCGGATTTTTTCGGGACTGCCCAGGGCTATAGTGTCCAGCTTAAAATTCCCCAGTATGTGCCCCAAGAGATCCGGCCGGTTCCTGTTACCGTGGTTTTGAATGGGAATGAACTGTCCTTTGGTCCTATCTCCGCGGCAGTGGGTTCTGGCCAGGGTACGGTGGCTGGCTGGTTTCAGTTTGACCGGTGGATTCCCAATACCTTTACCCTGAACATCAATGTTTCTGCGGAAAATCCCATCCCCTTTGCTTATGACAGCATGGGCATTGTTGCTCAGGGTCGTACCTATGGAACCCTCAATCTATCCATGCAGGATTTTGTGTTTTCGATTCAGGGGGATCTGGCAGCCCTGAATACGGATATAACCCTGAATACGGAAAAACTTACTGCAGGGCCAGGCGGAGGGGAAGTATCTACCCCACTCATCAGTTCGATTGTTACGGATATCACCCTACGGGCTGGCCGCAAGGTGGAATTTATATGGCCAACCAAGGAATTTCCCATTCTCCAGGCTTATGCAGACCAGGGATCGAGTCTTCACATCGAGAGCGATTCTGCCACGAGTCACTATTCTTTTACCGGGGACGTGAACCTGCGCAGCGGAGAAATATTCTATTTTGAACGGAGTTTTTATCTGAGGGAAGGACTCCTCTCGTTTAATGAAAATGAACTACAATTTGACCCCACCATCTCCGCTCGAGCAGAAGTCCGGGATCAAACTGACGGAGGACCAGTAACTATTTCCATGATAATCGATAACGCCCCGCTCCAGTCCTTCACCGCCCGGTTTGAATCTACCCCGCCCCTTTCTCAGGTAGAAATTTTTTCCATGTTAGGCCAGGCCATGGCGGGTGCACCAACGGAAGAAGGAACCGATAAGGTACAATACGCTTTTCTTGCCTCTACTGCGGATATTCTCGCTCAGACCCAGGTGCTCAGGCATTTTCAACGACGAATTCGGGATTTCCTGTCTTTGGATATGTTCTCATTCCGTACTCAGCTTCTCCAGAACATAGTCTCCCAGACCATAAGACCGCAAGATGGTACTGATACCAACAATAACCGCGGAATTGGTAACTCTTTTGATAATACCGCTGTTTTCTTAGGTAAATATATCGGACCAGATGTGTTCCTACAGGTTATCACTTCCCTCCGCTATGATGAATATCGAAGGGATCTGGAAGGTTTTACCCCCAACGGCTTAAGCATTGGCGGGTATACCATAGAACCGGATATTGGTATGGAACTGCGGGGACCTCTGTTTGATATACGGGTGAATGTAGTTCCCCGGCATCTGGAAACCATGTTCATCAATGATATCTCCTGTACCTTAACATGGCGGCGTTCGTTGTTTAGTATAGGTGATTTGTTTAGGTGAGGTACCCGGGCCGTAAGGTGGGTTTAATCGCCGGGTGGTTTTCGGATATAATTAAGAAAGGAGTATACATGCGCGTAGGGGCCGTAGTTGTTTTGTGGGGGATGCTTGTTTTTTCTGGGTTTTCCCAAGAGTCTGTGGAATGGTATCAGGGAAAACCCATCAGAGATATTGTGTTTAATGGCCTTAGTCATGTCAGCCTTGCTGAACTAGAAGGAGTCGTTGAGTCCTACAAGGGCCAGATCTTTACCGACGATCTGTTCTGGGAACTCCAAGGGCGGCTCTATGCCCTGGAATATTTTGAAATAATCACCCCCAGCGCAGTACCCTCTGATAGTGCCGGAACCGAGGTGCTCATTCGATTTACCGTTACCGAACGGCCTATCGTATCCAGGATCGAGTTTGTGGGGAACAATCACTTGCGACGGAGCGAATTACGGGAGACCATTGCTTTAAAGGTGCATGATGTGGTTACTCAGGTCAAACTGCGGATAGATGAAACTGCCCTGATCAATAAATACCTGGAAAAAGGGTTCCCGGATATCAAAGTCCGTTCTGAAACCCAGCCGGATAAGAATGCTTCCTTAATTGTGCGGTTTTTTGTTGAGGAAGGGGAGAAAGTAGCCATTGAATCCTTGTTCTTTGAGGGAAATTCGATTTTTTCCACCAGGACCCTCCGGGGTCAGCTTTCTCTAAAGGTCAAGGGACTTTTGAATGACGGGGCGTTTCAGGAAGCAAAACTCATCGCAGACCGGAATGCCCTTACCCAATACTACCATGACCGGGGCTATATTGATGCGGAAGTTACCGATGTGGTTCAGACTACCCAGAAAGATGAAAAAGGTAATACGATGATGACCATCATCTTTAGGATCTATGAAGGAAAGATCTATACCTTTGGCGGGGTGAGCTTTGTAGGAAACCAGATTCTATCCACAGAACAATTAGCTGCCCAGGTCTCTTCCAAGCCTGGCGCGGTGGTCAATGCCCGGCGGGTTGAGGCGGATCTGCAGCGGGTGGCGGATCTGTATTATGAAAACGGCTATATCTTTAACACCATAAGCCGGGACGAACAGCGGGATACTGAAAAGGGGAGCGTTACCTATCAGATCACGATTGTTGAACGGGGCCGGGCGCATATTGAAAATATCCTTATCAAAGGCAACAAAAAAACCAAATCCCAGGTAATACTCAGGGAGATTCCTCTTGAAAGTGGGGACGTGTTTTCCAAGGCCAAGGTCATGGATGGCGTACGCAATCTGTACAACCTCCAATACTTTTCCGTGGTGGCCCCCGATCCATCCCCAGGAAGCGAGGATAATCTCATGGACCTGGTTTTTAATGTGGAAGAACAACCCACCACGGATATTCAATTGGGCTTGACCTTTTCTGGAACCTCGGATCCCGACCAGTTCCCTGTGTCATTACTGTTCAAATGGAACGACCGTAACTTTTTGGGTTATGGAAACATGGTCAGCGCTGAACTCAACGCGTCTCCAGATACCCAAAGTCTTGGGCTGGGATACACCCATCGATGGCTTTTCGGGCTTCCCTTGTCCGGTAGCTTTGATCTTACGACCCAGCATAGCCGGCGCCGGGCAGCTATGGACATGATGGCTCCGTATTTCAATGGGGATGAGACCTATGCGTATCCTGATGGGTTTACCTCCTATGGGGAGTATTCCAATGCCGGTAAGATTCCCCCCAATGAATTCCTTATGGACTATGATCAGTGGCGCATTTCTTTGGGTTTCTCCTCAGGATACCGCTTTAGCACTTTTTTGGGTAACCTCGGAGTCGGGGGCGGGGTCCGTACCGGGTTTATCTTTAACTCCTACGATCCCCAGGTGTATCGGCCCTTTGATCCGGCCATCAGGAACCGGAATAACCTCTGGACTCCTGCTAATTCTTTCTGGCTCAGCGTGTCCTTGGATCAGCGGGATATTTATTATGATCCTTCCAAGGGGTATTATGGGGTTCAGCGGGTAGGCTACTATGGGATTTTCCCGGTTGAACTGGAACATTATATTAAAACCGATACCAAGGCGGAATTTTTTCATACCTTGTTAAACCTGCCGGTAGGGGAGAGCTGGGCGTTCAAAGTGATATTTGGTATTCATTCAGGACTGTCATTCATATTTCCCCAACCCTTCCGGGACGACCTGCCTATTGAAAGCGTCAATATGCTCTCGGTGGATGGGATGTTCACCGGCAGAGGATGGAGCAGTGAATATTACAATAAAGGGCTGGCCCTCTGGGAAAATTGGGCGGAACTGCGGATTCCCCTGGTTCCGGGGATCCTCGCCTGGGACTTCTTGTTTTTCGATGCCGCAGTGGCTAAAGAAACCCCCTGGGCATTGTTTAACCGCCTGACTATAGAGGATATGCGTTTTAGTCTTGGTTCAGGACTTAGGTTTACCATACCTCAGTTTCCCTTTAGACTTAGTTTTGCCAAACGTTTCAAGATGGTTGACGGAAAACCCCAATGGCAAGAGGGCGGTATTGGGGGCCTTGATTTTGTAATTTCTTTTGTGTTATCCACCTATTAAGGTAAGGTGCTTATTTTATACAAAGAGGGTGAAAAAGAATGAAACATATACAAAAATGGGGCTTGGGCTTATGTCTATTTGGTTTAGCCTGGCAGCTTGAGGCACAACAGCTTACCCGTTTTGCGGTGGTGGATCTTTCCAAGGTCTATATCGCATTTTTCCGGGATTCCCGGGCGGTTCGGGAGTTTGAGGAGCGTAGTGCCCGAGTCCAAGTTGAGCTTGACCGGATGAGCCGGGAAATTCAGGACTTGAAAAACTCGCAGTTAAGCGCCGAAAGCCGGGGAGACAAGGACCAAGCCCTTCGATTTGAACATGATATATACCGAAAGTCAGAATACTTGCAAGAGTATTACAAACTAAAAACCGCTGAATTAGAAGAACAAAAAAGTAAGCTTATGCAATCCGGGGCTTTCTTAAATCAGGTACACGATGAGGTTCGTCTTATTGCCGAAAGTGAAGGGTACAGCATGGTGCTCTCGTTAAAAGAGAGCACCGGCATACTCTGGTATAGCCCAACGGTGGATATTACGGATAAACTTATTCAAAGTCTGCGTTCCAAAGTGGGCAGGTAAAACCCTGGAAGGTACACCGCAGAGGGCCGGTAGGGATAATCCTAAGTCCTCACAAGGGGGAGCTATCAGTTCTGTCCAAACCAGCCCAATGCTGGAACAATACCGGAGGATCAAACGGGAACATCAAGGGGATGTGCTTTTTTTTCGTTTGGGAGACTTTTATGAAATGTTTGCCGATGATGCCCTAGAAGTTTCTGCATTACTTAATCTCACCCTCACCAGCCGTAATGGGCTTCCTATGTGCGGTATTCCCTATCATGCGGCCCGCTCCTATATTGCCCGGCTCTTAAAACTGGGGAAAAAAATAGCGATTTGTGAACAAGTCGCGGAAGCTACTAAAGGAAAGGCCTTAATTGACCGGCAGGTGGTGGAAGTTATTACCCCAGGTACTACGGTGGAAGAGGATTACCTGGATAAGGGGAGTCCTAACTATTTGGCGAGCCTGGCATTAACCGAAAAAGATGAACTTTCCTTTGCCTATATAGACCTATCTACAGGAGACTTTCATGTTACTTCATTTCCCCTGTATGAGGGAGCCGAGCAGCTCCGGCAGGAATTGGAACGGCTCCAGGTAAAAGAGATAATCCTCCAGGAGTCCCTCTTGGAAGAGCATGGTGCTATTGAAGGGGCAGTAAGCGATAGAAGCGACTTAGTGGTGAACCGCTGGGCAGATTGGCTCTTTGATCGGGAGCGGAGCCGGAAACGGCTGGAAAAGCAATTCGGCACCTCCAACCTGAAAGGTTTTGGCTTGGCTGAAGGGATGCCTGAAATCATCGCTGCCGGGGCCTTATTGTACTACCTGGACGATACTGCCAAAACCCTGATCCCCCATGTACGGGCCATGCGTGTATACCGGGATACCGAATATGTGGGGATTGACGAATCAACCCAGCGTAATCTGGAACTCCTCAGAAATGTACGGGATGGGGATGTCCGGTTTTCCCTCTTGGAAGTGCTGGATGAGACCCGCACTCCTATGGGACGCCGGCTCCTCAAACGCCGACTCCTCCACCCGCTGCGGAACGTGGGCTTGATCAATAAACGGCTGGACATGGTGGAAACCATATATCGAGATCAGCGGCGCTTGGGAGCTTTCCGGGAACTTTTGGGGAGAACCCCAGACCTGGAACGGCTCAGTTCCCGGCTTGCTATGGACCGGGCTCACGGCAAGGATATGCTGGCCATTAAGAACGCGCTGGTACTGTTTCAGGCTATTAAAGAAGTGGAGGAAGAACTTACCTTGCATGATATTCCCTTCACCTTTGAATCTGAAGAGGCTTCTTCCCTGGATGCCGCAGGGTTTGCCCAACTCATGGAACTACGGGATCTGCTGGACGATGGACTTGCCGAAGATCCGTCCATACTACTCACTGAGGGTAACCTCATCCGTCCAGGGTATAGTCCAAAATTGGATACCCTTCTCCGGCTCAAAGATGATGGGCGCCAGCTTTTGGAGGAATACCTGGAGGAAGAACAGGAAACCACAGGGATTGGGAGCCTCAAGATTCGGTATAACCGTCTTATTGGATATTTCTTTGAGGTTACCAAGGTTCATCTTGCCAAGGTCCCCCCCCATTTTATCCGGCGCCAGGGCATAGCAACCGGAGAACGGTTTACCACTGACCGACTTGCCGAGTTAGAATCAGATATTAACGGTGCATCTGAGCGGGTTATTGAGCTTGAGAAAAAGCTCTTCCTGGAATTACGGGATAAGGCCAAAGTATGCTTAGGGGTACTAGCCGCAGCAGGACGGCGTATCGCTGAATTGGATCTTGCCCAATCTCTTGCACGCGCGGCAACCATTCGGGGCTGGATACGGCCGCTGGTGAATGAGGAGAACCGGCTTAAGATCCTTGAAGGCCGGCATCCTGTGGTAGAAGCCCATGTACCCAATGGGGAATTCATCCCCAATGATGTACTTTTGGATGGGGAGGGGGTTTCCTTTGCTTTGATTACCGGCCCCAATATGGCGGGTAAGTCAACCTATCTCCGGCAAGCCGCGCTGCTTACCCTTATGGCTCAGATGGGTAGTTTTGTACCTGCCCAAGAGGCCACTATCGGTATGGTGGATCGGATTTATTGTCGGGTAGGGGCTTCAGATAATCTTGCCCGGGGGGAATCAACGTTCCTCGTGGAGATGAACGAAACTGCCTATATCCTGCATACAGCCACGGAGCGGAGTTTGGTGATCATGGACGAGGTGGGCAGAGGAACCGGAACCAATGATGGCCTTGCTATTGCCTGGGCGGTGAGCGCAGAACTGTTGGATCATATCAAATGTAGAACCCTTTTTGCCACTCATTTCCATGAACTGTCTCTCATATCCCACAAACGGCTGGCCAATCGTTCTATGGAAGTGCTGGATCAAAAGGGAGAGATTATCTTTTTACGAAAACTTAAGGAAGGACCTGCTGCGGAATCCTATGGACTGCATGTGGCCCGGCTTGCGGGCTTGAGTGAACGGGTGTTGAATCGGGCAAGCCAAATCCTTGAGCGTTTAGAAGAAAGCGGCAAAGCCCTTCAGGATGTCTTGCCCCGGGGAGACGGTCCTGAGAAACCCCCGCTTGTCCCTGGTCAAACCAAGGAAGAACCTTTTCAGGCAAAGTTTGAGCAGGTCAACGTAGGGCGATTACTTGAACAGCTTGCAGAGCTTGATCCGGACAGGATAAGTCCTCTTGAAGCCTTGGGTCTGATTCATACCTGGAAACAATGGGTTAACGGAATCCTGGTTCCTCGCAGTCCCCATAGGGTACGCAGGACGCTGCTGGTAGAGCAAGGCCCTTCCCTCTTTGAGTCTTTCTGACGGTAGGGTAATCGTATCTTTATGGCGAAGCAAGCTGTGTTTGCCCTTGACAGTACAGAAAACCCGTGATATTCTTTCTTTAGCTTGTATACGGCTTTCAATACTCCATCGAGCCTTCGGTTCGTGGTTATTGGCTTTAGCCAGTTTATCATAATTATAGTAGGTGAGGAGCATAAAGCATGGTTAAAGGCAACGGTAAATAACATTTATAACCCCCCCCCCCCCCCCCCCTATCAATCGTAAATAGTACCGATAGTTTTACAGTCATTTTTTATTTATATCATTTTTCTTCTCCCTTGTTTATCAGGCGTATGGTTTTACCAACAATGAACAGAAAAAATTTAGTTTCAAAGGGGACGCGCGCATGAATAGTAACTTGAATATGATTTTAATGGGATTACTCTATAAAATCATCCCGGCGGATAAGATTATGAAAATACAAACTTCATGTCTTCAGTTTGTTTTACGAAAACAACATAAACTTCAAAAATATATACATTATCTTGAAATTAGTGTTGTAGATCATTGTAATTTAAATTGTAAATATTGCGCAAATTTTTCTCCGCTTGCTCAAAAAACATATCTTGATATCATTGATTATGAAAAAGATTGTAGGAGGCTTTCTGAAATTTCTATGAATAACGTAGAAACCATACGATTACTTGGAGGCGAACCACTTTTACATGACAAGTTAGCAGAAATAATTTTCATTACACGAAAATATTTTCCACAATCCCGGATTGAATTAGTAACAAACGGACTATTACTTCTAAAAATGAATCACTGCTGTCCGGTTTAATCATAACAAACCCTCCAGAAAGAGCTGTGGTGAAACGATTTTAGACGGCGGAGGTTTGTACGTGCATAATTCCAGGATAGAACCTTTGGTAAGAAGC
>JAISGE010000085.1 GCA_031263265.1 Treponema sp. | reverse complement strand
GGTGATTATGGTGGAGGTGATATACCCGTTCCCATTCCGAACACGGAAGTCAAGCCCTCTTACGCCAATGATACTGCCCCTAAAAGGAGCGGGAAAGTAGGTCGTCGCCAGGCTTTTTTTGTTTAAAGAAGCCCCCGTTACAGGGGCTTTTTTTTATACTTTTATGCTGTCGTCTATTTGGTGAGATTCCGAACCCATCGCTTCTTTTTAAAGAAATACCGGGCTATCGCGTATTTAGCCAGATCAGAGGTTTTTAAGAGCGCGAACATCAGCACTGGATCGAGAGTAGTGGCCAAGGCCAAGATAAAAGCTCCAGGTACAAACAAGAGAGTATTTACCGAAACATCCGCGTACATACCGGTGGCGGTATCACCTCCGGCCCGGCAGATGGCAAACAATGCATTAAGTAAGCTCCATAGAGGAAGGTATATCAGTATAACATATACGAGTCCTAGACTGATACTTCGAGCTGCCAGGGTCAGATTGCTGAATACCAGGGGTATGAGCAAGGTGGCTGCTACAGCCCCTAAAAGGGCGATAATACACCCCGCTGCTACAGAGCCTGATTTGATCCATTCAGCCTTGATCTGGGCTTCCTCTAATTTACCGGCCCCAAGGGTTCCACCGATCACTACTGCGGTAGTAATCCAAATTCCCCCGAAGAGCAAGAAGAAGATGTTTGCAATGGTCCAGCCTGCGGCCATACCTGCTACTACCTCAGCTCCACCTCTGCCGTTATAGAGAGCGGTCATAATGGTTTCGGAGCTGATCCAAGATGCTTCAGCTAGGAACATCATGGCGGATTTTGTAAGGATTTCCCGGATGAGCCCTGGATTGATCGCGCTGATCTTACTGAAACCCACAAAAAAAGAGGTTTTTTGGGTATGCATGTAGATGAGGAAGAGCCCGGTTTCAAAAAAGCGGGCGATGATGGTGGCTATAGCCGCTCCTGGTACCTCAAGCCGGGGAGCTCCCAGGTTTCCATAGATGAGAAACCAGTTCCCTATAGTATTAACCACGGTAGCAAGTACAGAAATTACCAAGGGTATCTTGGGGAGCCCTATTTCCCGGAAAGAGGTTCCGATGGACATGGAAATGGCGACGGGAAAGAGGGTAAAAGCCGTGAGTCGCAGGTATCTTGCACCAATGGTAACAATAGCTTCTTGAGCCTCATTACCCATGGTCATCATCCTTAACATCTGTTCTGGAATAGTCCAGCAAAGGATGCCATACAGGAATGATACTGAGCAGGAGAAAATCACTTTGAATCGATAGGCATGTTGCATCCCGTCGGCATTATCTGCCCCTTTAAACTGGGCGAGATAAATTCCTCCGGCTCCGCAGACTGCATTGATAATGACGATGGAGATGAAGTTGAGCTGATTGGCGACATTCACTGCAGCCATGCTGATATCTCCTAATCCGGCAACCATAAAGTTGTCGATGAGGGAGACCATACTCATGATGAGTTGTTGCAGCATAACGGGCAGGGCAATACTCAGGACTTCACGGTAAAAACTAAAAGAACCAAAACGTTTTGTAGACCAAAGCATAGTATTATATAAGAGTATGTCGTATTATCACCAAAATAAAAAGGAGGGCCCTCATGTTGGTGGTCATCAAAGGAGCCGGGGATATTGCCTCAGGTATCGCTTTACGGCTTTTTCATGCCCATTTTACGGTCATGATGACCGAAATTGCCGTTCCAAC
The DNA here is from genome assembly GCA_031263265.1 of Treponema sp. Lineage (GTDB taxonomy): Bacteria > Spirochaetota > Spirochaetia > Treponematales > Breznakiellaceae > JAIRLU01. Next base: position 14,097 of record JAISGE010000085.1, on the reverse strand, counting down.
CGCGGTTCGTAGAACCGTTTCTTTTTCCGAGGCGGTTATACAGGGAAGGGCAGTCGTAGAAGATGTTCATGCCCTCTTGGTACAAGATGAACCGGCCATGCAGGATGCTCTTGCCGCAGGATATATCCCGGTTTTTGTGGATCCTGCAGGGAGGGTGGTAAAACGGTTTGTTCCAGAGGTGGTGGTTGATGGGATTATGGCAAAAAGAAATCTTGGTACCCATATAGATGATGCGAAGGTGGTAATCGGGGTTGGTCCAGGGTTTACCGCAGGGATTGATTGTCATGCGGTGATTGAGACCATGCGCGGTCATAGGCTTGGCCGGGTCATTACCCAAGGATCAGCGCTGCCCAATACGGGGATTCCTGGAGATATTGGGGGATACACCCTTGAGCGGCTGCTCCGTGCTCCTATAGGGGGTATATTTGAACCACAGAGGAATATTGGAGACAGGATACAAAAGGGAGAACTGGCGGCTATGGTTTCGGGCCACCCAATATATGCCAAGGTAGAGGGTATAGTGCGGGGGATCCTGCCTCATGGGATTCCTGTTACGAGCGGTATGAAAGTGGGAGATGTGGATCCCCGGTGCGAGGAATCCCATTGTTTTACGGTGTCGGATAAGGCCCTATCAGTTGCTGGGGGAGTCCTTGAAGCGATCCTTTGTTTCACCCAGGGAAGGGTAAACTGAGAAGTGCTACTTAGGTATATCTTTGCTTATATTTCTTTATGTTAATAACCGATATTTGTAAAGTGATGTGTTTCAAAACAGGTTACCTACGTGCAGTAATAGGAGGTTTGTTGTTCCTGGGATCTGTAATATCCTTGCAGGGATTAGACCTTCCTACCCAAAAAATAGAAGATGATGTTTCTTTAAGGATATCCCTTAAAGATTTTTGGTTTACCGAGGCTTCTGACAGGGTTTTGAACCAAAAAGCGTTTATGCATACCTTACCAGGGGGAAGCAGGATTCAGGTTCGGGCTGAGGCTGGTAAAGATGAATTTATGATCGTTCTTGCCCGGGAATGGAACGGTTCATACCCTGGTTGGGCTCAAGGATCCTGGATTCTGACCCGCCGAAAAGAGGACGGCAGTCCCAGCAGGATCAGGGTCTTCCTCCGCAGCGATCCTTATACCTATGTCCAGTTTCGTCCTTTTGCAGAAGACCGGTGTCTCATGGATGTGGTATTGTACGATGCCTATGTAGCCCGTTCTGTACCCCTTCCCTATAGCCTTGAGCGGCTTATGGTGGTTTCAGTAGAACAAGTCTTGAGTACCGCGGGAAATAAATTTCCCCGGCGTTATTTTGAGCCTCAGCCTGCACGGTACGGGGATTTGCGGGTCTTTATGGGACACCTACGGGATCGACTCCCAGAACTGGGTTTCCAAGATGACGGTGCCGTGGATGCTGAAGGTCGCTATGTGTATATCAATACCTTGAAACTCCAGGAGGAAACTCCAGGACTTAACTGCTCAGGGTTTGCTAAATGGGTAGTAGACGGCATCTTGCGGCCCCTGACGGGAGACCGGCTCCCGATTCCTCCCTTAAAAGAACCCTTTGGCGAACGGGGTTCTTCCTTGACCGAAATCTATGAAAAAATACGAGATCCCTTTTTTGGGCTTGATTGGACCCGTAATCTGGCTTCTCAGGCAGGAACCATCCTGCGATCCCCTGCATTTGGAAAACTTGAGGAAATCGAAGTACAAGACCGGCCGTTTGCTTCGATAATCCAGAGGACCCGGAATGGAACTTCTGTCAGATCCTATCCAAGTTTTCTCTTGAACGCGGGTTTTAGTTTTGAAGGAATCCAGCCCCTCTTGTATACCCTGGCTATTGATGAGCCGGGAACCATATATCTGGCATCAATAAATAACGAACAAGACCCTAAGCCCCGGATGCGCCAACATTTCCATGTAGCGGTGTTGGTTCCGTATTTTAATGAATACGGTAATTTTCAGGTTGCGGTCTTTGAAAGTGCCGAGGAAACCTCGCTCAATAATTTTAAGAACCGGTATCCCGGCCATTTTGTCAATCTTGTTCGGATCCCCGTGGAGACCCGGTTTGATCCATAAATGTATCCCAGTAGCAATGGAGGTTGTTGTATGAAATCGTATCCCGATAGAAAATTTCTCGATAGGGATTTTTTGCTTACGACGAAGACTGCTCAAAGGCTCTACCATGAAGCCGCGGCAGAGGAACCGATATGTGATTATCATTGCCACCTGATCCCCCAGGAGATTGCGGATGATCGCCGGTTCCCCGACTTGGCAGCGATGTGGCTTGGGGGAGACCATTATAAATGGCGAGCCATGCGGGCCAATGGTGTTGATGAGCGGTTTATTACCGGCGATGCAGAGCCTTACGAGAAGTTTCTTGCCTGGGCGGAAACGGTTCCTCATCTTATTGGGAATCCGCTGTATCATTGGACGCACCTGGAACTCCAGCGGTATTTTGATATTGCTGAACCACTGGATAGGGACAGCGCCCCGGAGATATGGAAGGCGACGTATGAAATCCTGCAAAAGGATCCCCAGTTCTCCGTATACGGCATATTCAAACGGTTTAAAGTGTACGCGGTAGGTACCACTGACGATCCTGCGGACACCCTGGAATGGCATGAAAAGGTCGCTGCTGCTCAGGCAACGGAAACCAAGGTGGTTCCTTCATTCCGGCCTGATAAGGTCATTGCTATTGATAAAGAGGGTTTTGCCGCCTATATAGCCCGGTTGGCCACGGTGGCGGGTACGACTATCAGGTCCTTGGAGGATCTCCTGGGAGTACTTAAGGGCCGGATGGATATATTCGATGCCCAAGGGTGCCGGGCATCGGATCACGGCCTTGAATACATCCCCTTTGAACTCGTCCAAGACAGAAGCAAAGGTTTAACCGGGGAGCATATTTTTCCCCAATGGGAAAAAGAGGTGCATGAAACCTTGGTCAAGGTGCTTGCCGGAGCACCGGTGGATGCCCGTTCCCTTGAATCTTACAAGACCTTTATGCTGTGTTTTCTCGGGTCAGAGTACCATGATCGGGGCTGGGTCATGCAGTTGCATCTTGCGGCACTTCGAAGCATCAATTCCCAGGCGTTTAAGGCCCTTGGTCCTGATACCGGGTATGATGTAATCCACGATCATCGGATCGCAGCGCATCTGGCTTGCTTTTTAGACCTCCTCCAATCCAGGCAGCAGTTGCCTAAGACCATCCTTTACAGCCTCAACCCCAAAGATTTGTATCCCCTCGGTTCCATCATGGGTTCTTTCCAAGGGGACGGAATCCCAGGTAAGATGCAACTCGGTTCTGCTTGGTGGTTTCTGGACCACCGGGATGGTATGGAGAACCAGATGAAAGTACTGGGGAACCTTGGACTGCTTTCCCGTTTTGTGGGGATGCTTACCGACTCAAGGAGCTTCCTTTCCTATCCCCGGCATGAATACTTCCGCAGGATCCTCTGCAATATCCTGGGTACCTGGGCGGAAGAGGGAGAAATCCCCGCGCATTTCCCCTTGCTAAGCGGTATGGTTCGGGATATTTCCTTTAGAAACGCCCAGCGCTACTTTGCCTATACATGACCGGATAGAAGTGAAGCGCCAGGCTCGGTAAACGGGATGCCGTAGATACATTCAAAGAGAAACCGCATGTCTTCAGGGGTTATATCCAGGAAACTGCATCCAAAGAAAACCATATTCCTTTTTTTGTAGGAGCGTACTATTTGAGCGGTTACGCTAATAGTACGTTTGGGCATAAGCAATCTGAGGTCAATCTTACTCTGGAGCATCAAAGATGCTGCAATGGGCGATTGGGGATAGGCAAAACGAAGCCCTGTTGCGCTAATATCAATACCCGTGGCGGTAATGAAGGCGTCTTTGATGCGGTAGGCTTCAAAATAACCTTCCTCTTTAAGAGCAACAACCAAGGCTTGGGCATAGCGGTAAAGGGGCACGAGGACTTTATGGTCCAAGGGGGCTTTTTCTGCTTTTTGTATCCAAACCCGAATAGAGCCAATCACATAGTTCTGAAAAAAGAGCGGAACCCACAGATCCGCATAAATGCCCCCTCTCGTTTTAGAATCAAAAAAATGAGCGATGGCCTTATCAAAATAGGCAGGATTTACCCCGGTACTTTTGAGATACTCCTTAAACAAAGCTTCGGTTATCAGATATTTTTCGGGATAGCCAGGGGGATGCGTGAACTGCTCTTGCATAGACGGGAGAAATAAGGCCTTGCCTTTTTTAGCGATAAGCTGCTCCTCAAAACTTACAGGAACTCCATCCTTAAAAAGTACCACCTTACAGCCGTCGGCATACCCCTTGATCCAGCGATCCAAAGCAGCCAAAATCCCATTAAAGTCATGGGTATCCAGTTCGAGCTCTCTGTCCAATGCAGGCTCCGTTGCATCAAAGGACGCAACCGTACTTAACAGGGGGCCGGGAAGGATGTACTGATCCTCTGTTAAGGCAAACTTGATTTGGATATCTTGGGGAAAGCTTACCCGGCTATAGGACCTATCCAGGTCTTTATACAGGAATTCCGGCATATTCCCCACAAAATGCTTTTCCTGAACCGTGATGCCATGTTCTATGGCATTCATTTCCACGGTAAAGGAGATAGAGAGGGCATTATATTTAAAGATAAGATCAACGGTTTTGCCGATTACCAAGTCCCCTATCGGACGATCCGATTTAAAATAGAGTTTGTTTTTAGTATACCGTTCGATTTTTAAGGTATATTCTTTCCGATTATGAAGGTAAATGATAGGAATCTGTTCGTTATACAGCATATTGATCATAAATTCTTTTTCGATACGCTTTATAGGTATTGACATAAAACCCTCCATCTTGATTTTCTATAACGCTATAGCACAATCTAGGGCAGCTATTTCCAAACTGAAATATTGCAATCGCTGCTTTTAAAGACCGCAGTTCCGCCGAATAATAGTCCGGGGGTTTTTAATCCCAGAAATTGTAAGAACTAGTCAAAACCAACCGAGTTTTGAAACTGGTTCTATACTATATTTAGTATATTTCAGGGTGTATGTCTATAAAATTTTAGTACCGATGCAGGGTAATCGCATTTACTTTGTAATAAACTCTAGAACTATAGGGCTCAAGGAGAAAATGCTCGACAAAAAACCAAAATGTGTTTATACTATAGCTAGTATGCTGGATTACAGTGAATATATCGCGGATTGGCCGGATATGCCCTATTCGAATTTTATTGGGTGGCTCACTGCTATAGAAACCCGCTGGCAGGATAAGACCGCTATTTTATACCGTTCGGGGAAACAGCAGGAATTTACCAGATGGTCTTTCAAGCAATTGGGGGCGGAGTGCCGAAAAATAGGCCGGGGCCTCCTAGCAGCAGGTCTACACAAAGGAGACCGGGTGGCCCTATGGACGGAAAATCGGCCCGAATGGATGGCGGTCTGGCTAGGCGCTGCGATTGCCGGACTTACCGTAGTCCCGATTGATTTCCTCATATCCGAACCAGAATGCCTTAATATACTGACTATAACCAAGGCCAAGGCATTTTTTTATTCCTTGAAAAGACAGGGATTTGTGAATTCCCTGGGTTCCCAGGGGATTTCCTTCACGGTTATGGTGTGTTTTAGTAGTGAAGTACCCAATTCCTACGAGCACTTCGGAGCCAATGCAGCCAATCAGACCCTTCCCCCGGTGGAGGATATCGCGGAACAGGATCCGGTATCCATTGTTTTTACCTCAGGGACCACGGGTTTTGCCAAAGGGGTAACCCTACCCCACAAGGGGATCATCGCCAATGCCAGTGCGGCGATTCAGTCCCTCCGGGCTTATCATACGGACGTGTTCATCAATGTATTACCCCTGCATCATACTTATCCTACTACCTGCTCTTTTATCTCCCCCCTTTCGGTAGGAGCCGCCATCATCATCGTGGAAAAACTGGTGGGTAAGGTGGTGGTGGATGATATCCGGGACGGCGGTGGAACCTTCCTCATCGCGGTACCCCTGCTTTATGACAAGGTAATGGCCGCCATTGATCAGGGTTACCAAAAACTCCCCGGCATCCTTAGGGTTCCCCTGAATGGCTTACGGAAAATCGCCTTGAACCAGGCGAAGAAGGGCAATTACCCGTTTGGTCAAAGGGTCTTTCGGTTTATCCGCAAGAAAGCAGGTCTCGCTTCAATCAGGATCATGGTTGCCGGAGGCGGGCCTTTAAGCCCGAGAACCGCGGATTTTTTTGATTCTCTGGGTTTTAACATGGTTCATGGGTATGGGATGAGTGAAAACAGTCCCCTGATCAGTGTTAATACCCCCTGGCATAAAAACAACGTATCTGTGGGACTACCGGTTAAATACACGGATGTGAAGATCATTGATAAAAACGAAGAAGGGATCGGTGAAATTGCGGTAAAATCCCCCTCAATCATGTTGGGATACTATAAAGACCCCGAGGCCACTGCAGAGATATTCACGAAAGAGGGGTATCTTAAAACCGGGGATCTGGGGTACCGGGATGAGCAGGGATTCATCTATATCAACGGCAGGAAGAAAAACCTCATCGTCAGTTCGGGTGGCAAGAACATTTATCCCGAAGAGATCGAGGGCCATTTTGATGGTTCCCGGGTTATTGGGGAGATTCTCATTGTGGGAAGAAAGGAACAGGAATTCGGGGGAGAACAGATCTTTGCGGTGGTAGTTCCCAACAAGGAAACCCTGGAGCTAGACTATCCAGGGCAAGTACTGCATGAGGCATTCCTCAAAGAAGTAATAAAAAAAGAAATTGAACGGGTGAATCGCGGTTTAGCAGCGTATAAAAAAATAGCCGACTTTACCCTTCGACACGAAGCCTTTGAAAAGAACGCCCAACAAAAAATCAGGCGTTTTTTGTATAAAAGATATGAACGTCCCTAGAGGAAATATATGGTATAAACTACTATGCACTTTAAAGAAGTGAAAGGCATATTGTCATCAAAAAATGGAATGAATATCAGCCGTGGGTGTATTCACGGATGTATTTATTGCGATGCAAGAAGCACATGTTATAACATGGACCATGCGTTTGAAGATGTAGAAATTAAAAGTAATGCTCCTGAATTATTGGAACAAACATTAAAAACAAAACGTAAAAAAGCTATGATTGTTACCGGTGCAATGAGCGATCCGTATATTCCTATAACCCAAAATTTACATAATATAAGAACTTGTTTGGAAATTATAGAAAAGTATGGGTTTGGGTTGGCAATCCAGACAAAATCAAATTTAATATTACATGATCTTGATTTATTGATAAAAATTAACCATAACGCAAAATGTATTATGGAAACAACGCTCACCACATTTGACGAACAATTATGTAAAATAATTGAACCCAATGTATCCACAACAAAAGAACGGTTTGATGTATTAAAAACAATGGGGGATAATAACATTCAGACTATAGTATGGTTAAGCCCGATACTTCCGTTTATAAATGACACAAAAGAAAATTTGATTGGAATATTAACGTATTGTATAGAAGCGAAGGTGTATGGAATACTCTGTTTTGGGATGGGATTAACGCTCCGGGAGGGGGATCGGGAATATTATTATAAAAACCTGGATAACTATTTTCCCGGATTAAAGCAAAAATATCAGAAAAGATATGGGAATAACTATATACTAACCTGCGATAACAATGAATACCTCATGGAACTATTCAATAAAACCTGCGATGATCATCATATCGTACATGATGTAAATGAATTATTTAAGTATATGCACCTATTTGAAAAAAGAAAGAATACAGGACAATTAACATTGTTTTGATAACGCGTGTAATAATTCCCTAGCGTTGCTGATTTTTTCCTGACGGCTTGAGATTTGTTCTTCCGTCCCTACCCTGACAAAATCCATTTTGACTTCTCTCCTAGAATAGTTGACACGCGGTTATATATCTGTTACAGTGCGGAATGAATTGAGCAATTGCTCATCGTTACAGGAGGACTTATGGCAGGACTTGAAGAACAACGACACGATGGTGGACGCGGTAAATACCTACTTTGACGAGGCGTTCTACCAGCTCGCGGATGGGTTCAGCGTGGAGAACCACGAGTTTGACTTAGAGCGTGGGGAGCGGGGTGTTAGGATTACAGGGGAGACGGGGTGTTTTAGGGAGCCCCAAGGAGGTATCCAGGAGCAAATAAACACGGTTCGCGCCACAGAATATCGGGCAAGTTGCTTGTCAAAATTGAACTTAATATTCTAAGGAGAACTAACCATGAAAAAGAAACTAACTGCTTTGCGTTCGCTGGCCTATATCCTGATCCTGTGTTTCGTAGCGCAGCGCCTTACCGCTCAAGACCGCGGCATCAAAGTCGTGGCTGCCGAACACCTCGGAGAAGCCCAGATCGGCAAACAGTACGCCTTGTTTATCGCCATTGACGGTTATCACGCATGGCCCGCCCTCAAAAAGCCCGTAACCGACGCGCAGGAAATCCGCACGATCCTGCACGAGCACTACTACATCGATGAGTTCATCGAGCTATACAACGCCGATGCTACCAGAGCGAATATCGCCCGTACCTTTATCGACTTGCAGGGGCGGCTGACCATCTATGATTCCCTCTTTATCTACTACGCGGGACACGGGTATGTAGACCCGGGTTCTCAGCAGGGCTTTTGGATACCGGTGAACGCGGGACTGGATGAGTATGAGCAGGATAACTGGCTGCCAAACAGCGCGATACGGGGCTACATAGCCGGTTTGAAGACGATTCATGTGTTTATGGTTTCGGACGCCTGTTTTTCCGGGGACATCCTCAACGCGGATCGCGCCCGACCTGCGACCATAGACAACGCCTATTTTCGCCATGCCTATTCGCTGGTGAGCCGTCTGGTGCTCACTTCTGGTTCCAACGAGACCGTGCCGGACGAATCGGAGTTTTCCCAAGCCTTGAAGATGTGCCTTCTCAAGAACACCGCGCCATTGCTTGACCCCTACGGGATACACAACGATGTGCGGCTAGCGGTGCGTAAGACCACGCCGCTGCTGGGTTCGCTTGAGCGGGCGAGTCATCAGGATGGGGCGACCTTTATCTTATTCCGGCGGCCGCTTCAAACCTCCTCAACGCCGTCGCAAGCCGCGACATTGCTGCAAGCCGCTTCAGCGCCCCAGACTGCGCCCCCACCAGCTGACTGGACACCCGCCAAGGACTTTGACTTAGGGCTTGGGGAGCGGGGCGTTACGATTACAGGGTATAAGGGGAAGGCGGCGATGGTGAATATTCCCGCGGTGATAGACGGTAGTCCGGTTGTTGAAATCGGGGAGAAGGCATTTTACGATTGCAGGGACTTGAGATCCATCACCATTCCCAGCAGCGTTACCTCTATCGGGGAGAGGGCATTTCGCGGTTGCAGCGGGCTGAATTCCATCACCGTTCCCAGCAGCGTTACCTCTATCGGGGGTTCTGCATTTTCCGGTTGCAGCGGGCTGAGATCCATCGCCATACCCAGCAGCGTTACCTCTATCGGGGATGGGGCATTTTACGGTTGCTGGAACCTGAGTTCCATCATGGTTGACGCGCTGAATACGCGCTATAGCGCCGCAAATGGGGTTCTTTTTAATAAAGACAACAAAACCCTGGTGTGTTATCCGAAAGGCAAGGTGTATACCTCATATACCATACCCAGTAGCGTTACCTCTATCGGGGATGGGGCATTTGACAATTGCTGGAACCTGAGATCCATCACCATACCTAGCAGCGTTACCTCTATCGGGGAGAGGGCATTTTCCGGTTGCAGCGGGCTGAGATCCATCACCATTCCCAGCAGCGTTACCTCTATCGGGGAGAGGGCATTTTACGGTTGCAGTAACCTGAGTTCTATCGCCATTCCCAGTAGCGTTACCTCTATCGGGGCTTGGGCATTTTACGGTTGCAGCGGGCTGAGTTCCATCAGCATACCCAGCAGCGTTACCTCTATCGGGGGTTCGGCATTTCACGGTTGCAGCGGGCTGAGTTCCATCACGGTTGACACGCTGAATACGCGCTATAGCGCCACGGATGGGGTTCTTTTTAGTAAAGACAACAAAACCCTGGTGTGTTATCCGAAAGGCAAGGTGTATACCTCATATACCATTCCCAGCAGCGTTACCTCTATCGGGGCTTATGCATTTTACGGTTGCAGCGGGCTGAGTTCTATCACCATTCCCAACAGCGTTACCTCTATCGGGTATGACGCATTTCACAATTGCAGCGGGCTGAGATCCATCACCATTCCCAGCAGCGTTACCTCCATCGGGCGTGAGGCATTTCGGGGTTGCAACGGGCTGAGATCCATCACCATTCCCAGCAGCGTTACCTCTATCGGGAATGGGGCATTTCGCGATTGCAGCGGGCTTTCTGCTGAGAGCCGCGAGGCCATACGGCGGCGCTTTGGAAGCGGTGTGTTTTAACGTGAATTCGACAAGAAGAAAAAAGTCCGCGAATTACGCAAATGGACGCGAATGGACCAGCGTAATTCGCGGAAATTCGCGTTCATTCGCGGATCCCTCATATTCCACCGAACTCCCATTGACTTAGAGCGTGGGGAGACGGTGTGTTTTAGGGAGTGCAGGAGCAAACAAACACGGTTCACGCCACGGAATATCGGGCAAGAGCTTATCAACGTTGAACATAATGTTCTAAGGAGAACTAACCATGAAAAAGAAACTAAGAGCTTTGTCCTCGCTGACCTATATCCTGTTCGCGTGTTTCGCAGCGCAGATCCTTGCGGCGCAAGACAAGGGTATCGAAGTTGTGGCTGCCCAACACCTCGGCGAACAGGCGCGGGTGGGTAAACAGTACGCCTTGTTTATCGCTATTGACCGTTATCGCGCATGGCCCGCCCTCAAAAGACCGGTGGCCGACGCGCAGGAAATCCGCGATATTTTGCGCGAGCAGTATTATATCGATGAGCTTATTGAGCTATACAACGCCGACGCCAGCAGAACTAATATCGCCCGTATCTTTACCGAGCTGCAGGGAAAACTGGGTACGCATGATTCGCTCTTTATTTATTACGCGGGACATGGACATTTTGATGAGGCTTCCAACGCGGGCTTCTGGATACCTGCGGACGCGGGAACCGATGTATACGCCCAGGAGAATTGGCTTTCCAACAGTCAGATTCGCGGTTACATTTCACGGTTGAAATCAATTCATGTCTTTATGATGAACGACACTTGTTTTTCAGGGGATATACTGAATACAAGCCGTTCACGGCCTGCGGTCATTGACAATGCGTATTACCGCCGGGCGTATTCTTTGATAAGCCGCCAGGTACTCACGGCTGGTTCGAGTGAAAAAGTGCCGGATGAGTCGGAGTTTTCGCAGGCGATAAAGATGTGTCTGCGGAAAAATACCGCGCCCCTCCTTGATCCTTACGCCATTTACAGCGATATACGGCTTTCCATACAAGCAAGCACCCCGCTTCTGGGTAACCTGAATCAGGCCAGTCATCAGGACGGGGCTACGTTCATCTTTTTTAAGCGGCCTGCTCCTATCGCACCCGGGCAGACCCTTGTTGCCCACCCGCCGCAAACTACCGTCGTTACGCTGGATTCCCCTGCTATGCGGGAACAATTTAATGGCGACTGGATTGGCGAGGACACCAGAATACAAATCAACGGGGATAGGATAGTCCAATATTTTATGGACGAAGCAGGGGAATGGTATGCTGTTTCACCTGAAAAGGAATATTTCTTATATGACCGCAATAACTTAGTCTATGTCTGGTTAAACAAAGGCGGTGTGTGGTCTGAGACTCAGGTGTTCAGTCTTTCAGTGATTAACGCGGACGCGCTGAGTCTTGTGTGGCAGCGGCACGTTAATAACATCGCTGATAACCAGCAAAATGAAGCGTGGAATGTTAAGGAAAAGCAGACCTTATTCCGCTGGAAGAACTCCGGCGCGTTCGCTGCCAAGCAGGTAAGTTCCTCGCGTAATACGCAAATCATAGACGCGCAGTTTCAAGGCACATGGATCGGGGAAATCACCGTAAAAGATGAGGATGGCGATGAGGCGGGCAAGATACCGCTCAGGGTTACAATTTCAAGCAGCGGGGTTACGCAGTATTTTCAGGACAATAACGGCAACTGGTACGCGGTAAGCGCGGACAAAGATACGTATGCGTATGACCGGAACAATATTGTCTATAGCTGGGTTAATAAAGGCGGCGTGTGGTCTGAGACCCAGGTGTACAGTCTTTCAATACTTACCAACAAGACCATGAGTATTGTCTGGCTTCGTCATGTCAATAATTACCGCGAAACGTTCTTTATCAACAATGTATGGAACCTCACCGGCGAGGGCGAATTAACAAAACAGTAAAGGAGGTGTGTAGGCGAGTTGAGCGGGAACTGTTATCCACAGAGGATGCGCTTGAAGCAGGAACGAAGGGACGTACGCCCCGCCTTCTTATCTCACGGAAATCACGTTGCCCACCGCAGGTTCGCCCACCGCAGGTATGTTGAAGGAAGGTGATGGTATTGGGTACCATAGGGTTATGAACAGTGTATTGTTGATGGGTAACGAAGCCATTGCTTTGGGAGCCATACGGGCAGGGGTGGCTGTAGTGAGCGGGTATCCAGGAACCCCTTCCACGGAAATCCTCGAAACCATAGTCCGGGAAATCCAAAACCCAGGGAAAAATCTCCAGGATAGACCCGTTTATGTGGAATGGTCGGTGAATGAAAAAGCCGCGTTAGAACTGGCCGCAGGAGCGGCTTGTGCTGGCGCCCGGGCACTGGTAACCATGAAGCAGGTGGGCCTTAATGTTGCTTCAGACCCCCTGATGAGTCTCAACTACATCGGGGTGCAGGGGGGCTTGGTAGTGGCGGTGGCAGACGATCCAGGGCCGATTTCTTCCCAGACCGAGCAGGATACTCGCCATTTTGGTCAGTATGGTAAGTTTATGGTCTTTGATCCTGCTTCCCCGGAAGAGGCCTATACCATGATAGCCGATGCGTTTGCCTATTCCGAAAAATACCGGCGCCCGGTCATATTCCGGCCTACTACCCGGATATGTCACAGCTACGCCACGGTATCCCTTTTACCGGATTTGCCGCGGCCAAACCCTGGAGGCTTTGATAAAGCTGGGGGCAAATGGGTCATTTTCCCCAGCCTTGCCTACCGGAATCATATCGCGATTGAGGCAGACTTAGTAAAACTCGCAGAGGATTTTTCCACGTACCAAGGAAATGGGCTTATAGAAAAGAGAGAAAAAATAGAGAAGATAGAAAAATCCGGTTTAAAGGGTATTGCTGCAGGGGGGGTGAGTTTTGCCTATGCCCAAGAAGCCCTTATGGATATACCAGGGGATTATAAACTCCTCAAGGTGGGAACGGTTCCGTTTCCCCTCGCCTTGGGACGTAGTTTCCTCAGCGGGCTTAAGGAAGTATTAGTACTCGAAGAACTGGATCCGGTGATCGAACGGGAGCTTATCTATCTATGCGGCAGGGAGCAGCTACCGGTCCAGATAAAAGGTAAACTGTCCGGGGATATGCCTCAGGCCGGGGAATATACGCTTTCCCACATTACCGAACAGCTTCGGATCTTCCTGGGGTTTGCAGAACCGGTACTCACCACGCCGGATCCTCCCGCAGATGCTCCGGCGCTGCCGCCCCGACCTCCGGTTTTATGCGCAGGCTGTCCCCATCGAGGCTCTTTCTTTGCGGTAAAAGAAGCGGTTCGGGAACATGCCCGGGGTAGAAAAGTGGTATACTCCGGGGATATAGGCTGCTATACCTTGGGGAACACCCTTCCCTTGGATATGGTGGATACTTGTCTCTGCATGGGGGCAGGTATAACTATGGCTCAAGGGATTAACCGGGTTGAGCCAGGAACCTTGAATATCGCCTTCATCGGAGACTCGACCTTTTTTCATACCGGATTACCAGGACTTATCAACGGGGTGTATAACCAGGCGGACCTGGTAGTGGCGATCCTGGATAACGGTACTACTGCCATGACCGGTAATCAAGCCCATCCTGGCTTAGGGAGGACTGCCACAGGCAAAGCCACGCAAAAACTCAGCATCTTTGACCTAGTCGCTGCACTAGGGATACAGGAGCTCGTCAAAGCCAATCCTTTTGACTTTATA
>JAISGE010000078.1 GCA_031263265.1 Treponema sp. | reverse complement strand
GCGAGAATATCCGCTTTGCTGCCGTCCATCCGCAGGGCAAGACAGGTATGGATCTCTTCCCAGTCAGGTGCTTCCCCGGTTTCATCGAACCAGCTTATATCAGGAATCGCATTGTAGTTCCCGTCCTTGCCGGTGTAGAATTCCGGGCGCATAAACCCAGGATGCCGAAGCCGGAACGCGATCATCTCCCTTACAAATCGGAAAAGGCCCTGGTTCTTTTCCAGTAATGACCAGTCGTACCAGGAGATTTCATTGTCTTGACAATAGGCGTTGTTATTTCCCCCTTGCGTCCGCCCCATTTCATCTCCTCCAAGGATCATCGGGGTTCCCAGGGAAACCATCAAGGTAGCGATATAATTTTTCATAAGCCGTTCCCGCACCAATTCAATCACCGGGTTCAGTGAAGAGCCTTCAAACCCATAGTTGGCACTGTAATTCGTATCATTGCCGTCCCAGTTCTGCTCGCCGTTTTCTTCGTTATGCTTAACCCCATAGGATACCAGGTCTTTAAGGGTGAACCCATCATGGCTCGTGATGAAGTTGATCGAATGAAAGGGCTTCCTCCCATCTCTGAGGTACAGGTCTGAACTCCCCGCAAGCCGGGTGGCCAAATGCCGGGTCTGGCGGGCATCCCCCCGCCAATATTTCCGTACATCATCCCGGTAACGGTCGTTCCATTCCGCCCAGCGGCCTCCGGGGAACCAGCCCACTTGGTAGGCCCCCCCGGCATCCCAGGCTTCGGCGATGATCTTGGTATGCCGCAGTACGGGATCTTCGGCGATCCGTTCCAGGGTGGGGGGATTTTCCATGAGCCGCCCCTGCTGATCCCGGCCCAAGATAGAACCTAAGTCAAAGCGGAAGCCGTCTACGTGCATCTCCATGACCCAGTACCGCAGACAGTCCATGATGAAACCCCGCACCACCGGATTGTTACAGTTTACCGTATTGCCACAGCCTGCATAGTTCTTATAGTACCGCTTATTTTCGTCTAATATATAATAGATCCGGTTATCCAGACCCCGGAACGAGAACGTCGGCCCCCGCTCATTTCCCTCAGCCGTATGGTTAAACACGATGTCTAGGATCACTTCCAGTCCTGCCTTATGCAGTTCTCGTACCATCTCTTTGAATTCCCGCACCTGTCCTCCCAAACTGGAATCCGCAGCATAAGAACCCTTAGGGGCAAAAAAGGCAACTGTGGAATACCCCCAATAATTGACCAAGGACTCCCCGGTCCGGGGGTTTATCCGAGTATGTTCCCGTTCATTGAACTCTTGAATGGGCAGGAATTCCAGGCTGGTGATACCCAGTTCCTTGAAAAACGGGATCTTTTCGATCACGCCCCGGTAGGTGCCGGGATGTTCTACCCCGGACTGAGGATGTTTGGTAAGACCCCTCACATGGGTTTCATAGAGCACACTGAACCTGAGGGGATAGTTGAGGGGCCTATCTCCCTGCCAATCAAAGGTATCGTCGATCACGATGCACCGTGGTTTACGGTGCAGATCATCGAATTGAGAAAAGGAAATATCCTCCAGGCAGTCATCAGGATCGTACCCCGTACTTGAACGTTGATCCCAACGGCTTAAATCAGTCAGGGCCTTGGCATAGGGATCAAGCAACGCTTTATGGGGATTAAACCGAAACCCCTTTTCCGGGACATAAGGCCCATCCACTTGATAGAGGTAGAGCGCCCCAGGCTTAAGCCCCCTAAGGTGGCAATGCCACATATCACCGGTCCGGTTTATCTGCCTATCCAGTTTCCATTGCTTGTAGGCACTGTCCGGCTCTGACGACGCAAAAAGCACCAAGGTAACTGAATGGGCATGCCGAGAAAACACGGAAAAATTCACCCCCTGACCAGTCAATGAAGCGCCTATGGGCAGGGCTTTCCCTGGTTCAAAGCTACACTCTTCAAAAGCCATACTAAGACCATCCTCCGTTTACGTTATAAATACCGTTTAGGCTCTCCCTGTTCTACCAGGGCGTATAATTCAATGTACTGTTTGACCGTACTAGCCGCAATCTTCCCCAGCAGTACCTCTTCAACCTGAAAAAGACCCACTTCACTGGACATGGCTATCTCAATGCGGATAGGCTGCTCATGTCCCTGAGAAATACGAACCTCTTCAATAGAATTAGCGGAATATTTATGGATATCCCCCACCTTGGGGGCTCCTGAGATAGCCATAGGAATTCGCGCCCGGCCTTTGGTCATGTCACAGCCGTCGGCCACAAGGAGTATCCCCGCTTCCAGGGAATGGATGACTCGATTACCCATGTGTCCACTAATGCCTTCCAAGGCTAAGGAGCGGACCGTAACCTGTTTCTGGATATTTCCGTCGTACACCTGGCGTAAGAGTCTATCCAAAATCGGGTATGCCAGATACGCACTGTGGATTTCATGGTCCTGTCGGCCTAAGGACATACCAATATCGTGGAGGAACCCCGCCATGAGTACCGCGATGAGGCTATCCTCGAAACTGCCACATTCTTCCCGTTCTAAACTGGTCTGAATGTTTGCCGACCGGATCAAGCCCAGCATGATAAGCCCATTGAGCGCTACCATACGCATGTGTACTGGTCCATGATCATTATAGCCCAAGCGCTTAAGGGAAACCGTATTGGCATATTCTTGTATGGCCTGGATTTCCTCATCTTCGATAATACCTTTTCCCGCAGCCACAGCCTTGCCTGAAAGGTTCAAGCCCTTAAGGGTATCCATAATTTTAGTATTCAGAACTATTTCTTTTTGAGATCGCATCTATCCTTCTCCTCTCCTGATTCCTTTCTGTCTAATGGAGCATCACTTCTCCACCGGTCACCGGAATCGCTTGACCGGTTTCATACTCCTGCTCAATAAGGTAATACATGGCCCGGGCCACATCATCCCCGGTACAAGCCCGTTTCATCGGAACCGTACCGCTCTTAAAGTATCGTACAAAAAGGTCCTGTTTAGGGTCAGTCCCCAAAGTATGGTCAAAGAAATTCCCGGGACAGATCGCATTGACCTTGATGTTGTATTCCACCAGTTCCATGGCTGCACTGCTTATAAGGCCAAGCCCGCCGAATTTACTCCCTACATTAGCACCGAAGTTTTGAGAGCCTATAAGACCAAACTTCGAGTTGATCTGGATGATGTCGGTCTTCCAGTGAGGAGCAGTACGATGCTGCCGCCTGAACAGTAAGCCTCCGTATTTGAGCATGAGAAAGAACCCGATATAGTTGACATCCGTAACCGCATGAAAATCATCTAGGGACTGTTCCAAAACAGACGTGGCATTGAGGAACTCTCCGTTGCTGATACAGATATCAAGTCCTCCGGCGGTCTCCGCTATGGTCTTGAACAAGTCCTTTACCGACGCTTCATCGGCTCCATTCACCGGCAGGGCAATCACGGCGGTTCGATTCTCTACCTTGTTGATCTGCTCTGCCAATTGCTGCATCTTCTTAAGATCAGAATCCGCAATAAAAACCAAAGCCCCTGAGCGGGCAAGGCTTTGTACCAATTCTGTACCAATATTTTTTTCTTCTTTTTTAATCCCGCCGGTTACCAGGACCGCCTTATTCCGAACCACAGCTACCCGCTGCGCGGTATCAAACTCGGAAATCCAGGAACTATTCATGGACAGATCCTTGGGTAAGGCCTCTTTGAGCAAGGAATCATCTTTCTTAGCCATCCGATGCTTGGCGGAATCCAGGTTCCGATCTATCCAATAACCGGCTTTTACCGTATCACCGCTTTTGAGCACCACACAGGATGGTTCCTGTTTAAACGGTTTTGGCTGTACAAGCGCATCCACCCCTGCAGGGGCTATGTCAAATTCCCAGGCAATATAAGCCTCCCGAAATACTTTTGCAGCAGATTCTTCATTCAAGGTACCTGCTTCGGTCAATGCCGATCTAATATCTACCGTAAGAGCTGCTGGCGGTATTTTCTCCAATCCCGAGTCATACATGACAACCCAGGGATAGCCTGCGGTATTAATGCACAAGCCTCGAATAATCGGTGCAAAAACTGCATGTATATCCGTCTGATCGCTTGCTTTATCCCATTCCATATTGCTTCTCCTTATTGATGCTTAACAGATCATGAATGCTTTTTTTTAATGCCTCCGGTTTGCCTTAATCTTCAAATGTAGTGCTTAGTATACTTGATCCAGGTAAAGTTATCCAGATAGGGATCAGGGATGGGGGGGTGATATAACGTTAAACACATGAAGCGGAAGTAAGGAACATTTCTTGTTTTATACCCCATATTCCCCTTCCTAATCAAGTGAAAAAGCGGTTTAAAGCCTCGTTTTTCACGTGAGTTTAAGAAAAGTCATAAAAATCCTTAAAAGCAAGGAAAAACAGGGCAAATAAGCCCATAATGCCTTGCGTGGTATCCGATACATATAGTATGCGTAACCTTGGAGCCTTGGTGCTTATCTTCTTGTTTCTGGTGGAAACGCTCGTCTATGCTCAGGAACAACTCCTCCTTGAAATCCTTCCCGGAATCCCGGATTTATCCATAAGCCAAGAGGACCTGCGGATCGAACAAGGGGCTGACGGGGGATTTCACTTGTTTATACGCAAGAAAGCCGCTATTGCCTCGGTACTGCTTACCGAGACAACCCGGGATCCCTCCCTGCAAGAACCTAATTATGCCTACCGTACTCCTGAATGGAATCCCGTAAACGGTGATGAAATTAGGCTCATCAACGAAGTCCCGATTACCCGAACCAGCCGGGTCTGGTCCCTCATTGATTCCACCCCGGAGATTCACCCTGAATTCGGAGAAGTCTTTCATATCTATATTCCCTATATTCTCTATTACGGCTACGATAACACCCGGCATGGGGAAACCTATGTGCAAGACGGAACCTATTTTAACATCCGAAGTTTTTCCCTGCTTTATGGGGATTATCGTGGAGATTTCAAGGATAACCCCTTTATCCTGGAAGTCATCCAAAAACCCCTGGAAGGCCCGCCTGATAGAAACTACATGCGAGATACGATTAACACGTTTGCAGAAATAACGACTACCACCCATGGGGATTTACTGTGGTCCCGAGACCCCGCTGATTTAGTGGACAAGATTAAAGGGATCCTGGACAAAGAACGGCGAAAAAGTCTGGATTTAGTGATCTGTCTGGATACTACCAGAAGTATGCAAGAAGATATTACCGCAATTAAACGTACTGTTCCACCGCTACTGAAAGAAATGGTTTCGGAATTTTCCTCATTCCGGGTGGGTATGGTTCTATACCAGGATTACACCCAGTCTACCTACCTCACCAGGATTATCCCTTTCACCGATAATCTCAACGATTTTCAACGGATCCTCAATGGAGTCCAAGTGGGCAACGGAGGCGATATCCCCGAAGCCGTATACGAGGCACTCTACGAGGGACTCTTACGGTTTCCCTGGGAAGCAGAAGCCAAGTGCATCATCCTCATCGGTGATGCCCCGCCTCATCCCCGCCCCAAAGGCAAGATTACCAAAGACATGGTCTTCAAAACCGCCGCGGAAAAGCAAATCCAAATAAACGCCATCATCCTCCCCCAATAACTCCTGCGGAGGGCGAAGTGAGTGCGGCATTGTTATCAAATACGGTTCACGTCCCTTCGTTCCTGTTTCTAGAGCTGCGATGGTTCCGCTATAATGAGTGCGAAAATTTGCCCTCTGCCGCTATATTTTATGGAGGCATTCACTAATTTGTCTTGGTTTTCTCTCCGGTGTTCTGCTTCTTTTTCAGTTATTGTCAATATCCGATCGGCGGCGCCGGGAAGCGTCTGCTCATATCCCGCAAAATCATGGGACGACGGCAAGGGGCCTTGATATGATACTTCTACTTGTTGTTTTTGCAGTTGGGTTCTATTGCCCATGAGCTACTAAATTCATGGCACGGCACATATCGTTCCCAACCGTTTCCCAATCGCCTTTTATAGCCTCACGATCTTTCTGAAAACCGGAATCAAGATCGGGGAGCACGATAAAAGTTTGACCGCTCAAATCAAAGGCGGAGGAAAACCCATCCAAAAAGGCCCGTAATCTACCGTTTTTCAGTATTTTGTCGTTCATAGTTAAAATATATCCCTCTTTGACGTTTTTAGCAAGCCCTCAACTTTCGGTGACAGCAATTCCGAATTCAACCGTCTGGGGCAATACCGGAGACCGTCAGGAACAGGTCATGCCAGTTTTCATGGAAGTAACGGGCGGTCTCGTAGCGTAATGCCCAGAAGAAATCATCCT
>JAISGE010000045.1 GCA_031263265.1 Treponema sp. | reverse complement strand
ACGTCCCTCCGTTCCTGTTTCGAGTAGCGCGTGCTATGAAATACTGGGGCATATATCCTGCGGGTATTGCAAACCCGGTGCAGCTAGCGGCAGGAACGAAGGGACGTACGCCGGTATCTCATAACAACGACGCTATCACCTTAAGCCCGCTGGCGGGCGATTTCCGTGGCTTTGTCTAGGGATTCTTTAATATGACGGCTGGCAAGACGCATTTCTTGTATTTGTTCCCTCACTTTATGGGAAATTGCTTCCAGGGATTGTACCGCTTGATGGATCATATCGCTGTCTTGATGTATCGCCCCGCTTCTCCCCCGTACCTGTTCGGTCATCTCATGGATGACATGCAAGCCTTCAAGGATGCGGTTCCCACCGGTAGACTGTTCCTCAACAGCCTGGTGGAGAACCCCAAAAGAACGGTTCATCGCACTTATTTCTTTGAAAATACGGTCCATGGCCTTCATGGTTTCCCCGGATACCTGGCTTATCTGGCCAATGACCCCTTCCATCGCCTTGATTTCCGTAGCAATAGCGGTTGATTCCTTGGTGGCAAGTTCTGCCAGCTTGCGGATCTCCCCGGCAACCACCGCAAAACCCCTGCCTAATTCCCCTGCATGAGCTGCTTCTATGGCCGCATTCATAGCCAGAATATTGGTTTGGGCTGCTATATTGGCAATGGTTCGGTTTGCGTCTTGCAGCGCGACAGACCGGCTCTGTATCCGTTCCACTTCATCGGTAAGCCGCTGTAAAAACGTATGCCCTGCTTCTGAGGACGCACTGAGGATAGCAATGGTCTTTCCCGCTTGGTCAGCCACCGAGCGAATGGAGGCGATGTTTTCCACCATAAGGGATATGGCAGAGGAAGATTCACTAATCTGGGAGCCTTGGGTTTTTACGGCTTGGTCGAGGGAATTAATATGGGAAATAATATCCGTAATGGAACCCGCGGTTTGCTGGACCGAGTTGAGTTGGGAGTCTGCTTGGGTTTGTACCGAATCCATAGAACTGGTAATGATGTGGAGATCCGAAGAGGATTGGTTTACGATACTGGTAAGTCCTTTGCTCGTCGCCTCCATCTTGGCAAGATGGCCCTGGTGAGTGTCGTCCATAGCTTTGTGGAGATTGTCCCGGATGAGCAGGAGCGCGCGTTGCATGGCCCCCAGTTCATCGGTTCTCACATGGGAAATGACCACATCAAAGTTGAGGGCTGCCAAGGAACTGGCAATACGTTCAGTTTCTTTTATGGGGGTGACGAGGTAAGAACCCATAAAAAACGCCAAGACCCCTGCACAGGCAATCACGAGACCCAAAGCCAGCAGTAAAGCGGTTTGGGCCCGGTATTCCAGGAGCTTTACAAAGGACACGTCGTAATCCAAGCCCAGAATAGTTACGACTACCCCGTTTTTAACAATGGGGAGGAACCCTGAGACGAGGGTTCCCCACTCAGTAAGAACCGGGGATGCAGTTATCTGTATGACTTGGGTTTGGTAAGCAAGGTCTAATTCGCTCCCAAAGTCTTGGGTAGTATACTCGTTGAGTAATACCTGGAGATTGTCGTCGTTAGCGGTAAGGGCGGTCAACGTGCTCTGGGCCGGTAAGAGGAAGCGGTATTTACTTGGCCCAATACGTTCTGCCACATAGATATATTGCAGGCCAAAGACGTTCGCTATATCTTGGAATTCCTTGAGTGTTTTCCAAAACACCCCGGTGGATGCCCCTGATTCGTTTTCCAAATAGGCTGATACCCCGCGGCCTGGGTTGGTATTTTTCCACTGGATGTAGTGTTCCCGGGCTAGGCTTCCTTCGCTTACAAGATAGGAAGGCTCTCCTAGGATTGGGTATTGTGTTTCGATCAGCGCCCCCACACGGGTGAGGATATCTTGGTAGGTATCTTTGATATACCTATGGTATTGGATAAACATGATCAATCCTACACTCAACGCAACAAAGGTGCTCAATCCAATAAAAGTCACAAAAAAAAGCGTTTTAAGGCTCTTCATTTTAGGGATCATCGCGTTCTCCTTTAGGCCGCCCAAAACGGCCTGCTTCAAGCAACATAAGCGGGTAGAGGCCCATTATGGCAGAAAAATGTACCCAGGGGAACGTAAATGTTTGTAAGATAAAGAAATAAAACAGGGGGGGGGGGGGGGGTATTACTAAGCACAGATATACGTTACGCATGAAAAATAGCATAGTCTATCTCTTGGAATAAATCAAGTAATTTAGATGTATCGGGAACCCTCAGCCCGCCATCTGGTACATAAAAAACCGGATATTCCCGCGGGTGGAAGCGGAAACATCCGGCAGGATGTGGTTACCTGGACTTCAGGTTAGTGAGTGTAAGCCAGGTAATAGCTATATGTACCATAGGCGTTACTACCAACCGTGTAGGAGACCTCGGTCAGTTTGATTCCATTCTTCACTCAGGCACTTTAGCAGCCGCGGTCTTTTACCTGCTCCTCGTTTCCCCAAACCACCTTACTACATACCACCCGAAATCCAATCGTGCGACTCGTGCGGGCCGGTATACTGCTCCCCCGATAGGTAACCGCTACTTGATGCTCAAAACTGTCCCATCCTCCTCCCCGTCTCACCCGTGCCACCCCAGAAACCGCCCCGCGAGGATTATCTCCCCCTCGTGGAATCAAATCCTCATACCATTCCTGCCCCCACTCCCGTTCTCCCGTAAGCCAGTTCACCTCATATCGTACATCCTGTTCCATCTGACCACGTCCCTTCTCGCCATACCATGTCAACCCGTGATACCAGTCCCAACACCATTCCCATACATTACCCCCTATATCATAGAGTCCCAACCGGTTAGGTGCCTTCATTCCCACCTGATGCGTACTCCCCTCCCCGTTTTCCCGGTACCACGCCCCAAGTCCCAGACCATCCCCTTCCTTCACCCCTGCATACCGATACTCCCATCCTGCATCATCGGGATTCCCCCCGCGAGCCGCAAACTCCCACTCCGCCTCGGTAGGCAGTCGATACCCATCCCCATCACCCATCTCCGCATCATTGCAGATACGTATATCTTGTGATACCCGAACCACCTGCCCCCGATACGTATAGACCGGCAGTTTCCCCATCAACTCACTGTATGCATTGCACCACACAAGGGCATCCCGCCAGTTAATGCAACTTACCGGTTCATACCGGCGAAATCCACTGGGTTCCCCTTGATGCTCTCCGCTTCCCTCTTTCCCCTTATTCGCAAAGCTATAGCCATTATGCTGCGCCCATATCCGTACCCAATACCACAGCGCATAAGTCGTCTCGTATTGCGCGATAGAAAAAGGACTCAGCCGTACCTGCCGGTCTTTCACAAAAACCCCTTCGGTTCCCTGTCCCAGGACGGTTCCTCCTGAGACCGGAATCATCGCCATATAGGGTACCAGTTCCTCTGCTTGGTCATCCGCAGACCAGGCTACCGCATCTCCGCTTACCATGGGCTTCCTCCTCTATATGCTCCGACAGCTTCCCCTATTGAGCTTCCTTTCAGTACTGGTAAAGTATAAGGTGTATAATACTTAGTTATACGGTTGTGGATAAAATCTCATCTGCTGGATACGGTAACATACCATCCTCCTTAAAGATAGGAGATACTATATTCTTTTTGACGTATCTTAGCAAGAGGGTCTTCTCTGGGCTTTAAGGGGTACGGTAACCGATTACGGAGCAATAGGAACCCTGCTCTTCCCCAGCACAAGCCATAGTTCATGAGCTTGTAACTCCGAAAAGCCTTCCTTCTGATAAAACGCAAGTGCCCTGGTATTGGATTTGCTGAGCCCCAGATGCACCCCCGGACAGTTTCGGCGGTCCAATGCATCCAAGAGGGTATGCATCAGCATTTTCCCCACTCCCTGGCCCTGTATGGCAGGAAGCAAATCAATGTGGAGATGAGCAGGATAGGAAGACCAGTACCCAGGTTCAGAGGATTCCAGGGACTGGTGCAGTAATAAAACCAGGTGCTGCTCAAAGGGGGATTTTATACGTTCCCTGGGGTAAGGCTCTGGATAGCGGCGGCGAAGAGGCGGCAGCCATACCTGTTCCATCCATCGGTTAAAATCCCTGGTCTCTGCCGCGGCCAGGATATATCCTTGTGGAATACCCTGGTCCTCCGCAACAAAGCAGAGACTGGGATCATAAAAGAAATAGGGCGCCCCGTAGTACTGACCTAACAACAGAGGATCATGAAAAAGACCGGAGGCGTCTTTACCTGAGTCTCCGGTCTTAAGGCATATTTCATACAGGTAAGGAATATCCGACCCACAGG
Organism: Treponema sp.; assembly: GCA_031263265.1. Classification (GTDB taxonomy): domain Bacteria; phylum Spirochaetota; class Spirochaetia; order Treponematales; family Breznakiellaceae; genus JAIRLU01. The sequence continues at coordinate 5,739 of JAISGE010000045.1, read as the reverse complement.
CGGGCCGGATGAAAACTGCCATCCCTTGCTCCAGCCTTACCCTTTGACCGCTCCCGCAGCAACCCCTTTGGTGATCTGCTTCCGGAAAATCAGGTAGAATATCAACATGGGGATCATACCAATAACCAGGGCCGAGAACTGTTTCCCATAATCCGAAGCCAAGGCCCCTGAAAAGCGGTTCACCCCCACAGGAATGGATTTGATAAGGTCGCTGGAACTGAGGATGTTGATGAGCATGAACTCGTTCCACGTGCCGGTAAAGGTCAATATCCCCACGGTCATAGCCACCGGAGCGGTCATGGGGAATATGATGCTGCTGAAAATCTTAAGGTACTTGGCGCCCTCAATACGGGCCGATTCAATGAGGGCTTCGGGGATACCCCTGACAAATTCAGTACCCAAATACACCCCCATAGGAAGCCCCAAGCCGATGTAGGGAATAAGCACCCCCAGCCGGGTATTGTAAAGCCCCACCGCATTCACCATGAGGAAAAGGGGCACCATAATGGATTGCAAGGTAAGCAAGATACCGATGATAAAAATCCCATGCAGGATGGGAGTTGCCTTGCATTTTATTTTCGCAAAGGCAAAACTTGCCATAAAGCCTAAAACCACCACCGAGATTACCGTAACCAGGGTATAAAATATACTGTTCAGCAGTAAAATACCAAAATTACCTATCTGCCAGGCATAAGGATAGTTACCAGGGAACCAAAGCGTGGGTAAGGCCAGTTTACTGGTGGTCAGGTATTCCTGAGTCGTCTTAAAAGACTGGATAAGCAGCCAGATGATGGGATAAATAGCCAGGATCGTAAAAATACCCATCACGATATAAATGATAATCTTTGCGGGAATATTCCCGGTGCGTACATCCGCCATACCCTACTCCTTTCCGCCGAACTTTTTTTCCACGCTTCGGGTTATACCAATAAGGATAAAACTGATAATCACCATGACCGTGGAAATGGCGTTTGCCAGGGGGTAGTTAGGGGCTCCCCGGAACGCTTTATTGTACATGTACAGGGAAAGCACACTGGTCCTTTGGGCCGGTCCTCCCTGGGTCATCACGAACAGAAGGTCAAATGACTTAAGAGACCCGGAAATCGCCAAGATTGCGCTCGTCACGATTACCCCCGAAAGAGCCGGAAAGATGATGTACCAGAGGGCTTGGGCTTCGGTAGCGCCGTCGATCTTTGAAGCCTCAATGATAGAGGTATCAATACGCTGGAGATTGGCCAAGAATATGATCACATACATCCCAGTATACATCCAGAGCATGACCACGAGGACCGGAATCATGGGATACTGATTAATCGTAAACTCCGCTTTAGGGTTAAAGAACCGGAGAATTTCCATGTAGACACTATCCTGGTTCTGGTAAAAATTTTTGAACAGAATACCGATGATAACCGCGGAAATAACATTGGGCAGGTATATCATGGTTTGGAAGAAATCGGTTCCCCGTACCAATTTTCGGGACAAAATATAGGCCAATATAAAGCCCAGGGGAATTTGTCCCAATACCGATACCAGCACGATAAGCATGTTGTTTTTAAGGGCCAGATAAAAGTATGAATCCTTAAATATCGTGATATAACTGGCAAGCCCCGCAAAACTTATCCGGGAATTACCAAAAATCTTCCCACCGTTATAGTTGGTTAAACTCAACACTACCGAAAAGATGGTAGGAAAGGCCATAACACAAAAATAAATAAGCACCGCGGGGGCCACCAAAATAATATAGGCTACCCGCTGCTCATTTTTTGCAGTCAATTCATTCATTAATAAGCTCCTTAATACATGTAATAAAAAGAGGCTGTTCGTAGCACGGACAACCTCTTCCCGTATTCCCATAATACCTGATTATGGGTTATCGGTTGGATCTTTTCCAGTTATCATAGGCCTGCTGTACATCCCGGGCAACTTGCTCCGGAGTTTTGGTTCCAAGACCGAGTTCCTGTAAGCCGTCGTTCAAGGGATTAAAAACATCACTATGGAAAACCCCGTCAATAACCGAGGTAGTCGAGGTATATTCAGATCCCAGCATACTAATCGCCTTTTGCATCGGCTCAAGCTTAAGGCTCCCTATATCGATAGTTGCCACGGTGGGAGTGGCAATACCTCCGCTTTCCAGAAGCCAGGTCTGGATCTCCTTGCCCGAAAGCCATTTGATGAGCCGCCATGCGGCTTTTTCCTTGTCTGACCCGCTTTCTATATTAGCGTTCATGCCCCAGCCAGTTCCCAGAATACCAGAGGTTGACTGGTTAAGTTTTGCCCCCGGAATATCAGGAAACACGGTGATCTGTATATTTTCCTGCCGCGCGGGGGGTATGATCGCTTGATTAGTAGACTTATCGGTGATAAAGGCCCCGACCCGCCAGTCCCCGTCAATAAGGTAGGCTCCTTTATTCGTACCGAACTGACCGATGACGCTGCCGTAATCGGTTGACAGAGTAGCTTGGGAAAGAACGCCGTCAGTATACATGGTTTTGATAAAGGCAAGGGCGTTCACAAAATCAGGATCCGTAAAGCGGGCTTCTCCTGAAAGGATAGACTGTTCCCAGTTTTCCCCGCCGAAACGCCCGGCAATCAAGGAGAAAAGACAAGAATTCATGACCCAGGATTCTTGATTAGCCATAAGCACCGTATCGTAGCCTTTGGCCTTGAGGATCGGCACTTGGGCTTTCAGTTCAGCGTACGTCTTTGCCGGAGTCAAGCCTGCATCCCTCAGAACCTCGGTATTAATATAAAAGGCATGACTTGAGGTGATGGCCCGAGGCAGGATAGCTATATACCCGGCGCCTTGAGCCGTAGGATCCAGGGCTTTGGGCAAGAACTCGTTTTCCAACCTATCATTCCTCACGAGGGGGGACAGATCTTTCAAAAGCCGTTGGGTATGGAGGGTGGTGGACCTTCCTGACGGCCAGGCATAGATGACATCGGGAAGCTGCCCTGCTGCAGCATAGGCTTCGACCTTGTTATGAAACGGTTCATTGAACAGATCCTCCCGGATAATCCTGATATCCGGATTGGCCTTACTAAAGGCATCCCACACTTGGGAAATTTCGTCTGAACTATTGGCAGAGGTCAAATCCAAATAATTCAGGACCCGCAGTTCAAGAGCGCCTCCTGCAGTCCGGGCTTGAGACCCGCTCCCTGTCTTGGAACAAGATGCTAAGGCAATGAAGGGTATCAAGCCCAAAAGGCACCATGTTTTGCGCGTTAATTTCATAAGTTCTCCTTAATGTAATACGGTAAAGAACCGTGCTTACTTGATAATGAGTTAATTATGAAGGATAACTGTATTTTGTCAACTAAAGGCTTAAAAAAATACAAAAATAGTGGTGGAGCGCCGGGAACGTCTGCTGTGCCGCTGCGCTCGGCCATCTTCCCGGTGAGTCCCCGCACCCTACGTGGTGAGTCCGACACCCCTCCGCAGTGAGTTTCCCACCAGATGATGTTGAAGTTCTGCACACGCTGCAGGGAATAGAGGACCAGAAGAACGCCAATGGCATTGAAATGCTGGATTTCCGCGTGTTCCTGGGGTATCTTGTAGATGGAGGAATTGTATATGCGCTATGGCTATTTTGATACGGAACGCCGGGAGTATGTGATAGACCGAATTAACGTGCCTGTGTCTTGGACAAACTACATCGGGGTCAGGGACCTTTGCGGGGTGTTTAACCATACCGCCGGAGGCTATCTGTTTTATAAATCCCCGGAATATCACCGGATTTCCCGGTTCAGGCCCAACGGGGTGCCTATGGATCGGCCAGGACATTATGTGTATGTCCGGGATGACGATACCGGGGAATACTGGAGTCTGTCCTGGCAGCCGGTGGGGAAACCCCTAGATAGGGCGGAGTATACCTGCCGGCAGGGGCTTTCCTATTGTACGTATCAATGCACCTATAACGGTATTGCCGGTGAACAGACCTTGTTTATCCCTATGGATGATCCTGTGGAGCTTTGGGATGTGAAGCTCGTAAACCATTCAGGGAAGGCGCGGCGGCTCAGTCTGTTTGGGTATATGGAATTCTCCTTCCACCGTATCGACATGGACAACCGGAATTTTCAGATGAGCCTGTACTCGGCGGGGTCTTCCTACGCTGACGGCATCATCGAGATGGACCCGTTTTATGAGGACGGGGGGTTCCAGTTTTTTACCGCAAGCGAGACCGCGGATTCTTACGATTGTCTGCGGGATACCTTTATCGGACCGTACCGGACCGAGACGAATCCCCTGGCAGTGGAACAGGGCCGTTGTTCCGGTTCCAGCGAACTTGGGGGGAACCATTGCGGGGCCTTACACCGGCAGATCACCCTGCAAGCCGGAGAGGAGTACCGGCTGGTATTTATGCTGGGCGAAGGGGATAGGCGCCGGGGTGCGGAGCTGCGGGAAAAGTACCAGCAGGCCGCGGCAGTGGACACGGCGTTTACCGCGTTGCGGGACTTCTGGAGCGCGAAACTGGATACGCTCCAGGTTGCTACCCCAAATGAAGGGATGAATACCCTGCTCAATACCTGGAACCTGTACCAGTCGGAGATCAACGTGATGTTTTCCCGATTCGCCTCGTTTATCGAAGTGGGCGGACGGACGGGCCTGGGCTACCGGGACACGGCCCAGGATGCCATGTGTATTCCCCATTCCAACCCGGAAAAATGCCGTAGCCGCATCGTTGAATTGCTCAAGGGGCTGACGGGAACGGGGTACGGGCTGCATCTGTTCCAGCCGGAGTGGTTTGAACCGCAAACAAAACCGGCTTTTACCTCCCCAACGGTGGTTCCGGCCCCGGATAAAAGCCAGATTATCCACGGTATCAAGGACGTATGCGCCGACGACGCGCTCTGGCTGGTCCCCGCGGTTACCGAATACATCAAAGAAACCGGATACCTGGGGTTCGCTGATGAAGTATATTCCTATGCGGACGGCGGAGAAGGAACGGTGTACGAGCATCTCACCAGGATTCTCGATTTTTCCGCGGAACAGGTGGGGCAGCACGGGATCTGCAAGGGCCTGCGCGCGGACTGGAACGACTGCCTCAACCTGGGAGGCGGGGAAAGCGCTATGGTCTCTTTCCTCCACCACTGGGCGCTCCGCCACTTTGTGGAGCTTGCCCGGAAACTTGGCCGCACCGCCGACGGGGACAAATACGCAGGCTTAGCGGAACAGGTACGGAACGCCTGCGAAACCGTGCTTTGGAACGGGTCCTGGTACACCCGGGGCTTTACCCAATCAGGAAGGGCCATAGGCGCGCCGGAAAATGCCGAAGGCAAGGTGTTCATGGAATCCAATACCTGGGCGGTAGTGTCCGGCGCGGCCTCCCCGGAACGGGGCGCCCAGGCTATGGACGCGGTAGACGAGTACCTGTACACCCCCTACGGCCTCAAACTCTGCGCACCCGCGTATACTGCGGCGGATGACGAAATCGGCTTTGTTACCAGGGTATACCCGGGCGTCAAAGAAAACGCCGCCATTTTCAGCCATCCCAATCCCTGGGCCTGGTGCGCGGAAGCCATGCTGGGCAGGGGTGACCGGGCTATGAAGTTCTACAACGCCCTGTGCCCTTTTTACCAGAACGACGTAATCGAAATTCGGGAATCCGAACCCTATTCCTACTGCCAATTCATCATGGGGCCGGATCACACCGCGTTTGGGCGTGCGCGCCACCCCTTTATGACCGGTTCCGCAGGGTGGAGTTATTTTGCCGCCACCCGGTACATCCTGGGCATACGCCC
>JAISGE010000160.1 GCA_031263265.1 Treponema sp. | reverse complement strand
GCGGTGGAGATTGTGGAAACCGGTGAAGTTCAAGCCGATGGTTCGATCAGAAAAGTGGCGAATAAATGCGATCTCTGTAAAGGGGTGGCAGATTCCCCGTCTTGTATCCGGGTCTGTCCTACCGAGGCGCTGTCGTTGGTAACTGAAGAGGCGATAGAACGGAGTTTAGCGGAAAAACGCCGCAACGCCTTGCAGTATCAGATCTGAGGAGGAGGTAGATAGACAATCCATGGGCAAACAGGCAAGAAGCACGACCTTGGAGCATGAACGTACCCATTGCTTGTATGCCCCTGGATTTCTGGCGGGATGGTGGAACAGTGAAATATATGGATAACAGCGCAAGTTTTGAACCTATTGTGATACGGTGTACCGGGTGTATGCAGCATTGTTGTACCGTATCTTGCAAGCGTAATGCGGTAATTTATATCCGGGGAGATCTCTTACTTGAGGCTCATAAGTGTGGGGCCTGTGAACAGTATCAAGCCGCGGCAGGCCCTATACCTCCCTGTATTACCCGATGTTACCATGCAACCAACAAGGTCGTGCTTGAAGCCCTCAGTGCAGCGCAAAAACGGACAAACAGCGCGGAATTTTTGCCGCTTTTAAACCTGTGAGGTGCTGTCTTATGAAACGGGTATCGTTCCAGAACCGTATAAGATTCTGGATAAGCCTTTGAGAAAAGGCGTTTAGATGAGAGGTGTTTTATGAAGAGAGAGCAATCTTATTTTGTGATGGCAGATTTGGCAAAATGTACTGGCTGCAGGGCTTGTGAAGTCGCCTGTTTCGCAAGTCACCAGCCGGGGAAGTTGAAAACCGTAGGCGCGGTTACGACGCCGGTTATTCCCAATCTGTACCTCACCACGTCGGAACTGGGCTGTATGCCGGTACAATGTCATCATTGCGAAAACGCGCCCTGTTTACGTTCCTGTGCAACCGGGGCTATTGAGCGCAAAAATGGAACCGTGGTAGTAAACCGGAAAAAGTGCATCGGCTGTAAGAACTGTGTTATGGCCTGTCCTTTTGGGGCTATTGCGATTCTGGGGGCTGCAGACATGGAAGAAATACAGGAGGTCTTTGGAAAGGCCGGTGTACCCCAAGATCAGGGGGTCCCCCGGTTTATCCACAAGTGCGATTTCTGTATTGCGCGGGAGGATGGGCCTGCTTGTGTAGCAACCTGTCCTAATCAGGCATTGCGGGTGGTTGATACGGTTACCGAAGTAAGCGAAAAACGACTCAAAGCAACTGCGGCGCTGGAAGTAGTACCGGATGTGGCAAAACAAGGGAGGCTGTAGATCATGGCGGTTATTCTCATTGACCAAGATATTTGTACCGGATGCCAGGAATGTAGCAAGGTATGTCCGGTGTATGCGATTGAAGGTAATCCGCATGAACCCCAGACCATTGTTACGGATCGCTGCGTCATGTGCGGACAATGTGTGCAGAAGTGCAAGTCTTATATTTCCCTGATTGACCACGGGGCAGCGGTTTATACCAAGAAACGGGAAGAACGGAACCTGCCTGATACGGTAACTGAGCCTTTGTTTGCCGCGTATAACGTGAGCCGTATCAATGAGGTCATCAAGGCGTTACAGGATCCTGCTAAAGTTACCATGGTTCAGGCTGCGCCTGCGGTGCGGGTCGGTATTGCCGAAGACTTTGGCTTGCCCTTGGGTACCTTGGCTGCGGGAAAAATGGCTGCGGCCTTACGGCGGCTTGGGTTTAACCAGGTGTATGATACCAATTTCACCGCAGATCTAACCATTATGGAAGAAGGCACTGAATTAGTGAAACGGGTTACGGAAAAAGGGGTGCTTCCCATGTTTACCTCCTGCTGTCCAGGGTGGGTTAAATATCTGGAAACTAATCATCCTACACTGACAAAACACCTGTCTTCCTGTAAAAGCCCCCAGCAAATGGCAGGAGCGGTGTTTAAAACCTACGGCGCGAAACTCAACGGGGTAGATCCCAGCACGGTATTTACCGTATCGGTCATGCCCTGTACCTGTAAAGCCTTTGAGTGTGATCGTCCTGAAATGCATGACAGCGGGTATAAAGACGTGGATGTGGTTATTACCACCCGGGAACTGGCGTATTTAATCAAAAAAATGGGGATTGATTTTGCCGCGCTTCCTGAGGAATCCTTTGACCTTCCCCTGGGGGAATATACCGGTGCAGGGACCATCTTCGGCGTTACCGGCGGGGTCATGGAAGCCGCGATACGCACGGGCTACACCTTGATAACCGGTAATGAACTAAGCGATACCGAGGTGGATATTCTTCCGGTCCGCAGTACCGAAGGATTCCGTACCGCGGCGATTAAGGCCGGGGACTTGACCTTAAAGGTGGGAGTGCTGACCAATTTAAAGAACATCGATCCCATCATTGAGCAATTACAGGCCGGTACGTTGGATCTGCACTTTGTGGAAGTGATGACCTGTCCTGAAGGGTGTGTGAGCGGCGGCGGCCAGCCTAAGCTCTTAGTGGACACGGATAAACCTCAGGCTTATGAAAACCGCCGGAATGCCACCTTTGACCATGATAAGGGGCTGCCCCTGCGCAAGTCCCATACCAACCCGTCGATTACCAAGATCTATCAAGAGTTTTTGGAGAAACCCAACGGGAAACTCTCTCACAAACTTCTGCATACCAAGTATAAGGGAGGCTGAACGGTCCTGCTCGGATGATTGCGGAAGCCCCTTTTCTTGAGCCTTGTTCGGCAAGAACAGTTGAACCAGGGAAAGAAACAGGGGCTTGTCTTTGAGGAACCTTGGGGGTAACGAAAAATGGTAACTGGAAGCGCCTTGATCTTGGCCGGGGGCCGGGGTAGCAGACTAGGATATGACAAAAAGAAGCTAGAACTGGAGGGAGAACCCGTATTAGCAGGTCTTATCACAAAACTGGGAGCGCTTTTTAGTGAAATACTGGTATCGAGTAATGAACCGGTTGACCATGCAGGGATCGTGGTCCTCAAGGATCAGGTAGGCAAAGGCCCGTTGGCGGGGATATACCAGGGGCTTAAGGTGTGCCGCAGCGAGTACCTCTATGTGCTTGCCTGTGATATGCCCTTTATTTCCCTTGCCTATATCCGGTATATGCAAGACCTCATCCAGTCTAAGTTGGTGGATGCGTGTGTGGCCCGGCGGGGAGACGGCTTGTATGAACCGTTCAATTCCTTTTTTAACAAGTCCTGTAGTGCACCGATATACGAAGCCCTTGTCCGGCATGAATATAAGATCAGCCCCCTGCTTGATCGGCTGAACCTGCAGGTCATTGATGCCGCAAACGCGCAACGGTTTAATCAGGGGGATATGTTTTTCAATATCAATTATCAAGCAGATTTAGAGCTGGCACAACGCAAAGCTCATGGCCGCGCTGATGGTTCTTGCAGTTAGTGGTATGGAGGTGATCCACAAAGTATAAGGAGCCTTAAACGAAGCCGTAATTGAGGTAAAAAAACGCCTTCTCAAACGTTTTCCAGTGATTGAATACCTTATCCAGTAGTTGTTCCCCACTCTCCCGATGATAGGCGTATATAAGCCATACGTTGTTCTTCTTTTCCCCTACATACGTCCAACCTCAGTATGGCGCTGATGTCTCGTATGCTAATTCCCCGGACAAGCATGATTTTGACCAGGCTGACTATCCCGAGAAGGCATCCCCGGTAGGTTATTTCATGGTCGCTGATAAATTGGCGTCTATATTTCATTTTCTCGTACTATTATCTTTTTCAATATTATATCTTCAACATTTCTTCTACTATCTATTACTACCATTATATATACAATATCATTTTCTATTTTGTACATGATTCTCCAATAATCAACTATTATTTTCCGATATAATACATATCCATATCTTTCCAATTTAGGCACCATGTGCCTCCTCGTACTGAGTAACAATTATTGGGTTTTTATGATCATTAATATAATCAATATATCTGCGGCATTTGTTTTAATGTAAGAAATCGGCTTTATATCTTCCTTCAGATTGATATTCATAACATTTTCCTCAAAAATTATATAGAGTGTATTTTTAGTTGACTATACGCTATACATAGTGTCCAAAGACCTTAAAACAGATTAATTCGACAGCCTCGTTATGCGAAGTTGCCGCTTTTCCCCTCTTTGTTATTTGGAAAAAACAACAGTGCCGCATATATCACTTAATGGTACATAGGGTATATTATATTCTTTTGAAAATTTTTGAACCGCTTCCTTTGCCCCGTATAATTTACCATTATAATCATGTACAAATATATATCCGCCTTCTTCAAGCCGTTCATAAAAATATAATAGTCCTTGATATACCGGTTCAAATAAATCCGCGTCTATGCTTACAAACGCAAACCTTTCTTCTATATTTTTAGCTGTTTCCGGAAACCATCCTTTCTTTATGATACAATTTTCAGGGTATTTCATTTTCTTCAATACCAATTCAATATTATTATTCATAAAATCATTTTCTTTTGCATTCTTATTAAACTTTTTTTCTATTTCCACATCACGTTTATCAAAACCATTAAATGTATCAAAAAGATACAATGTTTTATCAGGGAAATGGACATTAATTCTTTTCGCGAAATCCCCTTTATAAACACCCAGTTCCGCTATGCTGCCTTTTATTTTTTTATCTTTAATCTCCCTGGATGCCAATTCAAGCGCTTGATACCGGATTACATCATTTGATGTAAATACCCGTATTAACCAGGCAATAACAATCTCCCGCGCAACTCTTATTACAGCATTAACCATTGTCAAACTCCTTTTAGTTATTTTGTATATCATATCCTAATTGTCTTGTCAACTATTTTTTATACAATTTTTAAAAATATTTTAGCGGCAATTTCGCATAACTCCCTTAAAACGCTATGTCCGGCACAGGCTATACGGAATGACCGCGGAATAAATCTCCTCTAAAGGCCCCTTCAGGTTTGTGGTCGATTCCCAGCGCAGCCAGAAATACAGCCGCTGTCCCCAAACGATTCGTCCTTCACCAGGCGGTTTTTCGTGGAATTGGTGTCCTCGTAGGCCCGTCCGCGCGGTCAAAAAGCCGTTGATTTTGGCCAACCCTCTACCTGACAATCGTTATAGTCAACTGCGGAACCTGTACACGAAGGGATAAGACTTTTACACAGGATTCTGGTTCTGGTTGGTCTTGTGCTGCTGCGATGGCTGCGTTCTCCTCTTAACCGGAACTATAGCTAGGAATACCGGCATTGGCAAGAAACCAGCCGTATACTTGACAGGTTCAAGGGGTCTATGGGAAAATCAGGCCATGAACATGGAAGATCTTCAGGAAACTGCCAGGCTTGCCCATCTCACCATGCATGACCAAGACTTAGCCGCTGCGTTTCCTGCGTTTGAGCAGATGCTCGGGTTTTTCGCGACCATGCAGGCCGCAGATAAAGATCAGGAGGCGTTTCCTGCTCCCCTTTCCCAGCTTTCCGGGCCTTCCCGGATCGTTTCGCAAGACCATTTCCGGCAGGATAATCCCGGCACCTCACCGCAAGATCCTGATACGCTTTCCATAGCCGCTAAACTGCTGGATAATGCGGGAGAACGGGACGGCCGGTTTGTACTGGTCCCCAACGTCTTATAGGGAGGAACTATGGCATCTACGGCGCCCGAAACATACCGGGCATATTGTACCCAATGGGAAGAACGGATCAATGCATTCATCGAAATGAGCGCCCTGTGTCCCATGCCCGAACCCCAGGCAAAAGGACTTGCAGGGCTTCCCTTTGCGGTAAAGGACAACATTGCAGTAAAGGGCTTTTCTTTAAGCTGCGGCTCTAAACTCCTGGAAGAACTCCGTGCCCCCTATACGGCTACTGCAGTGCAGAAACTTGAAGCTGCAGGGGCCTGGGTCTTGGGAAAAACCAACCTGGACGAATTCGGTATGGGATCTTCCACGGATAATTCCGCGATCAAACAGACCAACAATCCTTGGGATACCAGCCGGGTGCCTGGCGGTTCTTCCGGCGGCTCTGCTGCCGCGGTTGCCGCCGGGATCGTGCCCTTTGCCCTGGGTTCGGATACGGGTGGATCGGTTCGGCAGCCTGCGTCTTTCTGCGGGGTGCTCGGCTTGAAGCCAAGTTACGGCGCGGTTTCCCGGTACGGCCTCGTGGCCTATGCCTCAAGCCTGGAAAGCATCGGTATCCTCGCGGATACCTCGGCCCGGTGCCGGGCGGTTTTTGCCGCGATCCGGGGGAAAGACCCTCTTGATCAGACCTCCCAGGATGCCCCTGCCGGTGCAGCGCCGCTCTATGGCAATGACCGGGCAGGAAGTCCCAAGGTGATCGGGGTACTTTCCGCAGAGGCCATTGCTCAAGCCCTTGCCGCAACTGCCGCGAGCATAGAGGGGAGTCCAGGAACCAGGGAAACCGCAGCCCAGGCAGCCTTACTAGAAAAGGAAGTCCGGCAGGGTTTTGAGCTTGCTAAAACACGGCTTGCCGCATTGGGCCACCGCCTGGTGGAGGTAAACATCCCCAGCCTCAAATACGGGGTTCCTGCGTATTATACCATTGCCACCGCAGAAGCCAGCGCTAACCTCGCGCGGTTTGACGGGGTTCGTTACGGCAGGAGGCCCCCTTGGGCGGAAAACCCCGATGATCTTATTGACAAGACCCGGGAAGCTGGTTTTGGCCCGGAGGTTAAACTCCGTATCCTTCTGGGAACCTTTGTCCTGCGCTCAGGCTTTCAGGATCGTTACTACTTGCAGGCCCAGCGGATTCGGGCGGGAATCCGTCGCAGCTTTGAGGAACTACTCGGCGGCGCGGAATACCAGGACCGCGACGCCCCTCGCTGCGACGCAATCCTCATGCCGGTCTTTCCCACCAGGGCCTTTGGCCGGGGGGATACGGGAGCGGCCCTCTCTCCCTTTGCCCAAAAAGCTGCGGATCTCTACACCTGCTGCGCTAACCTGGCAGGGCTTCCAGCATTGGCCTTTCCCGTGGATCTTGCCGGGGGCCTTCCCGTGGGGGTTCAGCTTTTAGGCCGGGCCTTTTCCGAAGCCGCGCTTCTGGATATGGTTGAAGCCTACGAACAGGCCCATCCCTTCCCCCATCCTGCAGGCTATCAGGCATTTTGGCCTTGAAAAAAAGAGGAAACACAAGGAGCATCCATGTACCAGTCATTCATCGGACTTGAAGTCCATATCCACCTTTTAACCAAAACCAAAGTCTTTTGTGCGTGCCGTTCTGCCTTTGGAGACGAGCCTAATACTAACGTATGCCCGGTTTGTATGGGTTATCCAGGGGTGCTCCCTTCCCTTAATCTTGAGGCTATGCGTATGGGTTGCACCGTAGCCCGGGCCTTGAACTGCCGTATCCCGGAAAAAACATGGTTCGAGCGGAAGCAGTATTTCTACCCTGATATGCCCAAGAACTATCAGATTTCCCAGTTCGGTTCGCCCCTGGGTCAGGAAGGGTATGTGATGCTTGAGGGCAGGAACATCAAGAAACAGGTGCGGATCAAGGAGTGCCATCTGGAGGAGGATGCAGGCAAGATGATCCACACCGGTACGGTATCCCTTTTGGACTATAATCGGGCGGGGGTGTCCCTCTTGGAGATTGTTACTGAGCCGGATATGGAGACCGGGGAGGAAGCAGAGCTTTTCATCCAGCAACTCCGCCGTACGGTTCGGTACCTGGGGGTCTGCGACGGCAATATGGAGGAAGGTTCCCTCCGGGCAGACGCCAATGTGTCGATAAACCTGCCCGGCAAGGGACTTGGCAAAAAAGTGGAGATCAAGAACCTTAACTCCTCCCGGTTTGTACGACTGGGACTTAACTATGAGATAAAACGTCAAGGGGATCTGCTCGATCAAGCCAAGACCGTTACCCAGGAAACCCGGCTCTGGAATGAAAACCGAGATCAGACCGAGCCTATGCGGACCAAGGAGAATGCCCAGGATTACCGGTACTTCCCGGAGCCTGATTTACCGGTGTTTACCCCGGACAAGGCTTTTCTCACTTCAGTGGAGGCTGCCCTGGTGGAGCTTCCCGCTCCCCGGATGAAGCGCTTTGAACAGGACTATGGCCTAAACAGGGAACAGGCGGAACTCATCTGCGATGAAAAGGCCCTGGCGGATTATTTTGAGGAGGCGGTAGCCGCGGCAAAAGCCCAGGGTTTGGATACCCGGGACGGAGCAGGCAGGATTGCCAACTGGGTGCTTACGGATATTAAGCACATCCTGGGCCGTGAAGGGCTTTCAAGCATCGGGTCTTTTAGGCTCAAGCCCCAGTGGCTTGCGACGCTCGTGGTGATGGTTGCCCGAGGACAGGTGTCTATGAAGAACGGGAAACAAGCTATGGATCGGGTCATTGCGGAGGATCGGGAACCTGAAGCGCTTATTCGGGAAGCTGGTTGGGAGCAGCTTTCCGATCCTGTGCAGATTGGAAAGGTGGTGGAGGCGGTGTATAGGGCTGAAGCCGCAGTGTTTGTCCAGGCCCAGGCAGCCCGGGCTGAGGGGAACCAGAAACGGCAACGAAGCCTGAGCGCGTATTTGGTGGGCCGGGTCTTGGAACAGACCGGCGGACGGGCAGACCCTAAGATAGTAGGCGCCCAGATTGAATTGCTTATACAAACCCCGTAACCTGTAGAACTGGTATAAAGTAAAAGTCCACACTCATCATCCGGGATGAAGACTTGGTCTATCAGTCCGAAGTCAGCTGGAGGTTTTGGATAAAGAGCTGGTTAAAATAGGGATCTCCACTCAAACTGAATTCTTCCGATATACTCAGGATCTGCGGTAAGATTTCAGACGTATCCCGGTCGAGCAAATACCTGATGGTTCCCCCCAGCGCGCTGTTTCCTATGAGCCGTATCTTTGACTCCAAGGCTTGGGGGATAAGCCCTATACCTACCCCGCTGGCAACAGGGAGCTTAAACCCAAAACCGCCTGCCACAAACACCTGTTGTATATCCTCATACCTCAGCCCACTCTGGTGAAGAAGGGCATCCATACCAGATCGGATCGCGCTTTTACCGAGTTGCAGTTCCCGGACGTCCTTTTGACAAAAGAGGATATCCTGCCCATCTGCGGTCTTGGCAAGGAAAAGCCCGGTAGTCTGGTCACGCAATCTGCCGTTGGGAAGGATGAGCTTATGGGTGAGGCCTGCATACACCGTATCCACGACCCCGGAACCACAGATACCGATAGGATCCTGGTTATCAATGGTTTGTACTGCAAAGCCCCCTGATTGATACGACACCGATGCAATGGCCCCAGGTACACTGCCGGTTCCCCAGAGTATATTACCCCCTTCAAAGGCCGGTCCTGCAGCAGTCGCAGCCGCCAGGATCTTACCAGCACCCCCGGGACCGTGAGCTGGTATGAAGAGGGCCATTTCACCATTGGTACCGATGTCCAGCAGCAGGACCGGCTCAGAACTGCGGTACAGGTTAGAGCAGAGGATCCCTGCGGTAATATCCGCGCCCACGTAGGTAGAAATACCGGGCAGCACATCCACCTTGCACGATAGGGGGCCGGTAAAAACTTCATCGTAATAAAAAGAAACCCTATCCAAGGTAATCGGCGTAAAAGGATAATACCCCAGGGTATCGCAGCGGAGGTTCAAAAGGAAATGGAGCATGGTGGTGTTTCCCGCAATAGCCATCTTCACCACATCCAAAGCCTCGATAGCACTGGTGTGGCAAAGCGTAATTACTGCCTCCCCGATTTGTTCCCGGATCCGTTGACTCAGCCGGGGTAGATCCCCGTCATTGGCGCGCTGTATCCGGGATATAAGGTCCGCGCCATATTCCCGCTGCTTATTCACCAGGGAAAGCCGCCCCTGGATGGTTCCCGTTTGAAGGTTGACCAATGCCAAGGCCAGGGTGGTCGTGCCTATATCAATGCCAATGGCGTAGAGGTCCTTAGGCTTATCGCTGATATGTAGGATAGTTTCCTTGTCCCGATATACATACACCTTGTTTTTACCGGTGTTGTACTGGGTTTGTTCTGCAAGTCTAGCGATCTTTTCCAACTCATGAAGAGAAACCATACCGCTTTGCGCAGGGTTCACTTGCCGGGCGAAACTTACCGGGCTTTTTTCAATGGGTATACGTTCCCTATCCAGGTTCTTGATGACGATACGATCAAGGGCCTCAAAATGGCTGACCACCGAAAACTGCTCTTCATGGGTATCCGGAAGGACAATACGGATAGGTTCCGTAGGATAGGCAGTGCAGGCAAGGCGGAACCCTGCACTCATAGCAGCGGGGGCAAAATAGGATTCATCTGCATCAGAGGCTTTCAGCAATCCAGAGACCACTTTTACCGCACATTTTCCGCAGCTTCCGTGTCCGCCGCATAAGGCTGGAAGGTATATGCCGTTATCTTGTAAGTGCTGCAAGAGGCTTTTGTTACCCGCTTCTTCTTCTGATATAGTTATTTCGCGGGCTTTATCACCAACGATGACGCTAATCCGTAGTGTATTAAGATGCATTTTTATAGTCTATCACACTTTTTGAAAAAAACGTAGATCAAACGGACAAATGACATTGACAATTTTATAAAAATAGTTTATTAAAAAGGGGTCTTTTACCAAAAATAAATAACGAAGGTGGTCATTGATATGGGTGTAGCTATTCCACAAAGTGAATTGGATGCATTGGAAAAAGCCTTCCAGCTTATGTGGGGCAATTTCCCGGAAGCGGTTCAACTGACTTACAAAAATCGGGAAGTCATTGCCTTAAATAAGGCAAGTCTAAAATTGGGGCGTTCGAAAGGAACCAAGTGTTCCACCCGCGGGAAGCCCGAAGATCATCAAGGCTGTTTGGCAAATCAGGTAATGAGTACACAACAGTCGATGTTTAAGAAACTTAATTTTTATGGAAGAGAAATCATTACTTACTGGCTGCCGGTAGACGGCTATCCGGATCTTTTCATTCATTTTGCTATTACGACGGCAATTGATAACGATAAACCGCAGGAATCAAACTGAACACACTGGATTGTGTGGAAACTATTCCCAAGAAACCGTCTGGAATGAGATTTTTAGACGGCTTCTCCCCTATAATATAAAAAACAGCTAAAATGGCAAAGGTGGTATAAATGGATAGGAAGTTATGTATGAGAAAAATAAACAGTGTTTTTATATGGTTATTTTTTGGCTTTTAGTTTTAATGGTATCCAGATGAAATAAGCCTTGGAAAGGCGGATATAAAAGTCAAATTTCATGACACCTATTACACATATGTAGTTAACGCAAATTATAATAAAACTGAACAAGCATGGGAGTATCGTCCCAGAGATTTAGATTGTAATATTCTTGCTTATAAAGATCCAAAATTACTTCAGAATGATTTTGTGGATCTTGTATATGACAGCGATGATAACGGATTGGCAAATAATTATTTTGAAGCATACATTAAAGCCGCTGATTTTTGCAATAATTTATTTGAAACAAATCGTCTTTCAAAAGGCACGTTAGCCGTTTTGCCTGATGGGAATGCGTATAATGGATATTCCCGTGAATCTCTTATTGTATTGGGAGGCTTTACCAATGATAGAAATAGCGCATACTTGGTGTAGAGGCGCTGACGCATTTATATGGGAGGACTGGTTAAATGAAACAACGGCTGAATGGACGGCGTTATTGTTTCAATTGAACAATGGGAATATGGAGGTATTTAACTCTGTTATTGAAGACAAATTGCAGAAATATAATGATTTACCGTCTATTAAAACAAATGACGGAAGCCGCCCGAACGGTATATATCGGCAGTATGGATATGAAACAATATCAAAAATGCTTCAATTATTTGATGCGTTGGCTGATAAAACCACTGAAAATTTTATTATGTCAATACGCAAGGAATTAAGCCCTGATATAGCAAAAATGATTGAAAATGGAATTGAGGAATAATTATGGTAGGGCTTGGTCATTCGCTACGCTCATTCCTACGCCCTGCTCAACCCACATTTTTGCAGCCCTGATCTTTGCTTCGCAAAGCCCTCCGGGGTCCACCCAAACGTTACGGAAGCTAGGCGCAATACGGGCCCATGTTATTTTACAATATTATTTGAAAGGGATAGTATGAAATAGGAGTAATTTATGGAAGAATATAAACTATATCTTAAATGTCCGAACTAGTTTTTTATAGGCCTCGTTATTGGATACTCAATAATAAGTATCTCCGTATTACCATCGGTACTATTGGTTATAAAAAATATAAATACTTTAACACTTTCTGAATTAATACTATTCTTTATAAATAGTCTAATACTTATATTTTTTAATATTTTTTGTTTGTATAGTATTGTAGCGTCCTCGGCAATTCCTAACGCAAAAAGTATAATATTAGGAGGAAAGATGAGTTATCAAAGAATGACCTTGATAGAACAGATGGACATTTTCAGGCTGTTATATGTTGAAAGACGTAAACCTTCGACTATAGCATCTGCACTGAACCGAAGGCCGTCCAGCATCACCTGTGAAGTAGAAAAGGGCATGGACAAGGGGACGTACAACCCGATACGTACCAAAGCCAGACACCTTGAAGCCAGAAGGAATCAGCGTCCGCGCCTTAAAATAACCGATGAAGCATGGAACATGGTCAAGCCCCCACTATCATACTTTGGAGGGCATTACTTTAAAAGTAATCGAGTTTTGAAACTGGATCAGCTAATAGTTTCAAAGTAAGCATGTTTCAATCTGCGAACCTCAAAGGTACAGAAAATCCCTGGAGGTTCGCATGACATCTAAATCCTTATAGGATATGATTTTTGGCAAACTAGGGAAGGAGTAATGTGTCCCTGGGATGAATATTGCCGAGAGGTACGCACATTGGGGACTTGAATTATTATAGGATAATGAGATATTATAGGGTACGTCGCACCCCGCGCGGGTGCGTGGATTGAAACAATTATCCTCATTCCCATTTCTCTACCGTACCGGGTCGCACCCCGCGCGGGTGAGTGGCTTGAAACCTAAATTCATTCCGTTTTGCATATTCGATAATCCTTGTCGCACCCCGCGCGGGTGCGTGGATTGAAACCTGTAGTCCGTATGTTTCAAAAGAAATAGCAAGAGTCGCACCCCGCGCGGGGGCGTGGATTGCACCGGCGAGTC
>JAISGE010000021.1 GCA_031263265.1 Treponema sp. | reverse complement strand
AGAAATGCTCCTGGACCTCTACGATATTTATCTTGAAGAAGAACAAGAAAAAAATATTAAGAAAAAAACAGGGCATTTACAGGTCGCCGTTGTATGAAGGAAGGCGAACTGCTCGGTATGCTCAAAAAACAAGGCTGTGTTTTTATAAAACACGGTAAGAAGCATGACACCGAATTCTGGCATAGGCCAGCCCGAGGTGATGGCGATACCGCGTTGTTTTTCCAGCCACCGCTGGCGGCTCGCAAGTAGGGCGGGGTTGTTGTTCCCCGCCAGGTAGACCCTTGGCAGTCCTTCAGGCGGGTGTTGATGGCCGTACCGTCTACCATACTATATAAAATCCCCTTCTGGTCTGGTTGGTCGGGGATTTTATCCGGATTCTGTTCTATCGGGCAGGCCCGGCGGGTGTCTTCCTCAAAGGTCTTTCTGCCCGCATATTCGGTTGCTTCACGGATAAGGCTGTCGCTTATCCGGGCGGGCAGGTATTTCCGGATCATCTGTTCGGCTGACGCAAAGGAACTTTCGTGAACCCCGAAAAAGGCCGTCTCCGTCATCATTTCAGGACTCATTTTGAACGGCAGCCCGCTTATCTGTAAATACTCGTCCAGAGGTAGTATCTCCCGGTTGCGGCGCTCCACGCCCTCAGTCCCGTCCCACTGTGCCTTCAAGACACTCCGCCGCAGGCGCAACACGCCCTGGGTGGTCGGTATCTGCCGTTCCTGTTTCCCTTTGTTCCGGACGATTATGCCTGCTTCGTCGAGGGCAGTTTTTTTCCTGTGCCAGCTTTTCTTCACTGCCGTTAGTCATTTCGGTATAGACCCGTTTGATAATCTCATCCGACAACTTCCGGGTTTCTCCCCAAATCGTTTCTATGACGCTGATAGTCAGTTTTCGTTCGGCGTGGGTTGCTTCAAATTGCTCCGCTTTTGACCGTAGGCCCGCCTCAAATTCCGCCACGGCGTCCGTTATGAGTTTTTCCCGTTCTTGTGTATCCATAGGTATCCCCCTCCCTTGGGATACCGTAAGTATATCATACTTTCCCTTTTTGCCCCGGAAAAAAAATTGCACCACAAGATAGTTGTCGCCTTGACAATAAATGTCTGGTTTTTTGGGAGACTATATGTGCTTCAATGATTTTAGAACATTACCGATGATTCAGCACTTCATCCTTTAGCCGAGGGTTTTGGGAAAGACTCTACTTGACAAATAACATTCGCCTATCCATAATAAGCTATTACGATTTGTGGAGGATAGTATGAGAAGAGTGATTTTAGGATTGTGTAGTGCAGTCCTGGTAGTCGCCTTATGTGGGGGATGTCAAGCGAAATCCTCAGGCGATCCCAACAAACTGGTAGTCTGGTCTTTCACCGATGAGATCGGCGGACTTGTTAATGACTACTACAAACCGGCTCATCCCGATATGGTGATTGAGTATTCACTTACGCCTACCGAGCAGTTCCCTAACAAGCTGGACCCGGTTCTTGCCTCTGGTCAGGGTGCGCCGGATGTGTTCGGTCTTGAGGACGCGTTTGTCCGCAAGTACGTTGAATCTGGTCTTTTGCTGGATATTACGGATGTATACGAGGCCAACAAGAGCAAAATCCTGCAATATCCGGTTGATGTCGGCAGTTACAACGGCAAGGTCTATGGTATGTCGTGGCAGGCTGCGCCGGGAGCGGTGTTCTACAAGCGAAGCCTTGCACAGAAATACCTGGGAACAGACGATCCTGAGGTAGTCCAGACCTATTTCAGGGATTTACCGACCTTTCTCTCAACCGCGGACTTACTCAAGGAGGAGTCGGGCGGCACCTGTGTGGCGATTTCCGCATTCCAGGATCTGCTCATGCCGTACAAGGCGGCCCGCCAGCAACCCTGGGTCGTTGACGGCAAGCTCTACATAGATCCCGCGATGGAAAGTTATCTTGATACGGTGCGGCTGTTGCATGACAAGGGCGAAGAAGGCCGTGTTGCCCAGTGGTCGGAAGGCTGGTTTGCCGGTATGCAGGGCAAACTCACCGATGAACGCAACAATACGGTCGAAGTTTTTTCCTATTTCCTCCCCACGTGGGGGCTGCACTATGTGCTGAAAACCAACGCACCTGACACGGCCGGAGACTGGGCGATGATCCCTGGACCCATGCCGTACCGCTGGGGCGGTACGTGGATCGCCGCATGGAAAAATACCAAGAACCCTGAAGGGGCCAAGGAGCTTATCCGCTACCTGACCACCGACGACAGTTTCCTGGAGACCTACGCCCTGACCTCAGGGGACTTGGTGGGCAATACGGTCGTTGTTGATAAGATCAAGGACAGCTTCTCCGAGCCGTTCCTCGGCGGGCAGAACCACTACGCGGTGTTTGCCGAGCTGGCAAAAGAGGTCAACGGGAAGCTAACCCAGGGGACCGATCAGGCGATTGAAGGCCTGTTCCTTGAAGCTACCAACGCGTATATCAACGCTGAAAAATCAAAAGAGCAGGCAATACAGGATTTCAGATCCCAGGTAAACGCCCAGCTTGGTCTCTAGTTCTGCCAACCCTCCGCACCTTGCGGAGGGTTGAGTTTTTTTCAGGAGGCACCATGAAAGCTAAAATTGGCGGGAACGAAACGAAGCTGCAGAAGTGGGGTTACTTCTTTGTTTTGCCTTTTGTTCTTGTTTTTGCGGGATTTAATCTCTATCCAACGGTCTACACCTTGTTTCTTTCTTTCACCGACTTAAAAGGACTAAACCCAAGTTTTAACATTACCGGCTTGACCAACTTTTCCCGGCTTGTGCATGACCCCTATTTCTGGGGTGCAGTGGGGAACACGTTTATCATGTGGGGCTGGAACTTCATACCCCAGATCGGTATCGCGTTCCTCCTTTCCGTATGGTTTTCCGATGTTACATTACGGCTGAAAGGATGCGGTGCGGTTCGGGCGATTATCTACATGCCGAACCTACTGACCGCAGCTTCGGTGGCCATGCTTTTCCGCAGCTTGTTTGCCTATCCAGTGGGCCCGGTGAATCAGTTTTTGCAAAGTCTGGGTATTTACGCGGAAGTCGTCCGGGACGGACAAACGGTTCAGGAAGCGTTTAACTTCTTCCGTTCTGTGCCGATTTCCCGGGGTATCGTTTCGTTTATCCAGTGGTGGATGTGGTACGGACAAACCGTGATCCTCCTCATGGCAGGCATCACGAGCATCCCCACCTCCCTCAACGAGGCCGCGGTTATTGATGGCGCGAGTTCAAGCCAGATTACCTGGAAAATTACTTTGCCCCTCTTGCGTCCTATCATGCTGTACACCTTAGTAACCTCCATGATCGGCGGTATGCAGATGCTGGAAGTTCCGTTCCTGCTCACCGATATGCGAGGCGCTCCTGACTTCAAGATACGGACAACCACGGTGTATCTTTACAACCTGGCTTTCCAGGGGGTGAATGACTATTCCTATGCGGCGACCATTTCAATCGGCGTGTTTATCATAACCTTGATACTTGCGCTTTTAATCTTCTTCTTCATGCAGGATAGATCGGATCTTAAAAAGAAGGGGGCCCGGGCATGAACAAGACATCCTATAAACTTTCGCTAAGCACGTCACGGACTGTCGTTTATGTGCTGATGGGCTTCTTTGTGCTGCTTTCGATTGTGCCCATCTATCTCTTGCTGGTAAACGCCACCCGAAGTACCGAACAGATCAACCAGGGAATCTCCCTGCTGCCCGGAACCAACATGCTTTACAACTGGCAGGTGCTTACCGGACGGGGCTTCCAGATTTGGCAGGGCTTTTTCAACAGCGCCCTGATCGCGGTGTGCTCCACGGTATTGTGCGTGTACTTCTCGTCGATGACGGCTTATGGCATACATGTGTACCGTTTCAAAGGCCGGGTAGTACTGTGGACCATTATTCTGGTTATCATGATGCTGCCCGCGTCCCTCTCGTTTATCGGGTTCTATCAGTTCATGTCCCGTTTGCACCTCTTGGACAATTACATCCCGCTCATCATCCCCAGCATTGCCGCAGCAGGTACGGTCCTTTTCATGCGGCAATACATGCAGGCGGTGCTCCCCAAAGAATTGATTGAGGCGGCGCGTATCGACGGTGCAGGCGAGTTCCGTATTTACAACGCGGTGGTTTTGCCGATTTTGAGTCCTGCGATTGCGGCTCAGGCCATCTTCGCGTTTGTTGCAAGCTGGAACAACTTCTTTACCCCCTTCGTACTTATTTCGAGCCAGAGAAAGTACACCTTGCCGATGCTGGTGCAGGCCCTCAGGGGTGATATTTACCGGACTGAATACGGCGGAATTTACTTGGGGATCGCGGTGTCGATTGTTCCGGTAATTATCTTTTATGCGTTCATGTCCCGGTTTATTATTTCCGGCGTGGCTATGGGCGGTGTTAAAGAATAATCAAGCCCATTTTAAATTGGTTTTGGGCAAAAGCGGCTTATGAACCGCTTTTGCCCGTTACTCTACGTCAATAAGACTTAGATAAGTCCCCGGGCTTTGAGGAAGTTTCGGGCCGTTTCAGTGGGGCTTTCCTTCAACACATCCACATGGTAATTTAATTCCCTCATGGTAGCATCATCCAAGATATTGCTCAGTTTCCGTAATAGATTCTGAACTTCCGGGTATTTTTCCGCAGTTTGGGCCCGAATAACAGGCGCGGCATAATAGGGCGGAAAAAACTGTTTGTCATCTTCAAGTACCACCAAATCGTATTCCATGAGCAATCCGTCGGTAGAAAACGCATCGGTAACCTGAATCTCATCCTTGGCTATAGCCGTATAGCGAAGGGTACCATCAATCGCTTTTTCACTTTTGAAAGACATGTCATAGGTCTTTTTTAGATTAGGAATACCATCGTTTCTATTCAGCACTTCAAAGGTCGCACCCAATGTCAAATCCTGAGATACCTTCGCCAAATCACTGTAGGTTTTAAGACCGTATTGTTCAGCGATGTCCTTCCGTACCGACAAGGTATACGTGTTGTTAAATCCAAGAGGCTCCAACATGAGTAGATCGTATTGGTCTTTAAGGGCCTGTACAACAATGGCGTATATGGCTTCTGCACCTTTCATTTCTGAATACCCTAAATAGTTACCATACACCGTACCCGTATAATCAATATACATATCAATATCACCGCTTTTTATCGCGGCAAATACCACATTGGAACTCATCTCGTGCTTGTACTCTACCTTTAAATCCGTATGAGCCTCAATCAGCAAGTACACCATATTACCCAGTATATCCTGTTCGGTAAAGTCTTTTGCACCTACCACGATTGATGTTTTCGTGCCTTTACAGCTCATGGATAAGAACACCATACCCAGGACTACTGCGAATACCACAACCTTTCTTTTCATAACAAAACCTTCCTTGTTTGATTTTATGTTTTCCGCGTAGAGCCTTAGTGCTTTACACGCTTCTTTTTATTCTTTTTCGGTTCCTTGTAGCAGACAGGGGTTACTGCTTTTTCTACTAAAGACGCGCCAAAGTCTACCAGTAGGGCCAATAAACACGCTGGTATAGCCCCTGATAAGATCTGGAGGTTATTGACGGTGCGGATCCCCGAATAAATCAAATATCCTAATCCTGCAGCGCCTATAAAGGCCGCCAAGGTTACGAGGCCAACCGATGTAACCGCAGAAATCCGTATACCCGCCATAATAACCGGCAGAGCCAAGGGCAGTTTAACTTTAGTCAATATCTGAAACCGGGTCATACCAATGCCTTTTGCAGCCTCTACGGTCTGGGGATTAATATTGGAAAGACCGATGGAAGTATTTTTGATGATCGGCAGCAGGGAATACACCACCACCATAAACACCGCAGGCTTTTCACCTATCCCTAGAAAAGGAACCAGAAACCCGAGCAGGGCAATACTGGGGATAGCTTGTACTACATTAGCGCAACCCAAGATAGGCTTCTTCAAGCCTGAGAGGTAACTAATCAAAATACCCAGAGGCACACCGATAATAACCGCAATGATGATAGAGAAACAGGTCAGTTGCATGTGTTCCAGGGTACTTGAGAGGATAAGCATGCTATTATTCGCTATATAGGTAAAGAAATTCATCGATAAGACCTCCTCATACCACGTTTTTGGTATCAAGATACTGTTGACTCAGGGTTGTTAACAGGCTGCTTTTGGTAATCAATCCCTCTAACTGATTATCGTGAGTAATAACCGGTATGGCACTAAGGGCTGGGGATACACTGGTGTTGTGGTTGATAAGCTGTACTATTTCAACAATATTATGATCCGGGCTTACGCTTTCAAACTCGGTATGCATAACACGGGAGACCGGTACCCCCTTATCCACTTGAGCCTGGGCCATTTTTGCAGAAATAATGCCTAGTAAGCTGCCATGCTTATCCGTAACCAACAAGCTATCTACTTT
The DNA here is from genome assembly GCA_031263265.1 of Treponema sp. Taxonomy (GTDB): domain Bacteria; phylum Spirochaetota; class Spirochaetia; order Treponematales; family Breznakiellaceae; genus JAIRLU01. The sequence goes on along the minus strand of JAISGE010000021.1, from coordinate 6,107 downwards.
CTGAGTACGCATTTTTTCTATACAGCGAAGGATTGGCGTATCAGCTTGAGTGCAGGCCGGATCTGCAATCATGATATCTTTCGCACGGATAAATTCGGGAGATGACCAGATCCGGTTCCTGCCCATGAATTTTGCCACAAATTCATTGGCCGGATTTTTCATAATCTCTTCAACCTTGTCATATTGGGCGATCCTGCCTCTATGGATAATGCATATCCTATCCGCTATTTTTACTGCCTCGTCCATGTCATGGGTAACAAACACAATCGTTTTCCGTACCCGGGATTGCAAGTCAGCCAGTTCATCTTGGAGTTGGTTCCTGGAGATAGGATCCAGCGCGGAAAAAGGTTCGTCCATAAGAATAATATCAGGATCACAGGCAAAGGCCCGGGCAACCCCAATGCGCTGCTGCTGCCCTCCTGATAACTGGGAAGGATAACGGTTAAGGTACTGGTTTGGATCAAGCCCGATCATCTGCATTAAGGCAATGCTTTTCTCTGCAATCAGGGCTTTGTTTTTTTTCTGCAGGCGCGGCACAATTTCGATATTTTCCCGAACCGTCATGTGGGGAAAAAGACCAGTTTGCTGTATGACATAACCGATATTCCGCCTTAGTTCTATGACATCTTTCTCAAAAATGTCTTCTCCATTTATAAAAACCAGACCAGAATTCGGTTTTATCAGGCGATTGATAATTTTGAGCAGGGTAGTTTTACCGCAACCGCTTGGACCAATCAAAACCACCAACTCTCCTTTGGTAACTTCAAAGGTAATGTCAGAAACTACAGCTTTACCATCGTATTTTTTGGTAATCCCTTCAAATCGTATCATGTGCACTCCTTCAAAAGCAACAACCCAGCAGATATATATAAGTTGTTAGCTATAAGATACAAGCAAACAAACCCCCTGTCAAGTTTTTTAGACGATTTTCTATGATTTTCTTACTAATTTTGGGAATATCTTAACCGAATAATAGTTTGAGAGAGGCAACGTAGGAGCGATCAGTCCCGATAATGTAGAAAACATCGTCCTTATGGAACGTGGCATAAGGCCCGGGTGAGAGAATCACGGTTCCGCTCCGGCGGATAGCGATAATAGTGGCTCCCGTATTCTGCCAAAACTGTAACTCGTCTGCGGTTTTTCCTAGGGCTATAGAGTCTGCGGTAATGGTAATCTCATAGGGTGTAAAGGGGTGTATGGTTTTCAGCCGTTCAGCGGTATGGATAACAAATTGTATCTTTTCCATGAGTTCCCCGGTCTCCTGGGCCTGCCGTTCAGCCCAGTGCATAATTTCCTGTTTAGCCGAGGTAATTTTTTCAACTTCGTTATAACGGTCAATAAATTCCTGGGCTTTCTCATGGGAGAGTACCTCAATACCGCTTCCTTTTTCCGTATCCAGGATACCCATATCCTTGAGAATGAATACCGCTTTACGGATCGTTTCAGAAGAGACGTGATAGTAGGAAGCAAGGACAGAACGTCCGAACAACTTTTGGCCTTGTACGTATTTACCCTTGACAATATCTTGGGCAATATCAATAGCTATCTGCCGGTATGCACAAGCAATATCTTTTTGTTCTTCTCTCATGATTAACCATCTGTTTCCTTCCTACTTGGATTAAGCTAAGGTAAGGAACATCCCCTCATAAGTACCCCTAATCATGTATCAACAACTATTAAGATTCATACTACTCAATCCGCTTGGCAAGGGTCAATAGAGGCTGCCAACCATACCGCTGATTGGCTAAACTTCAATAACGAAGGTTTGAAGAATGGGGGGATTGTTTCCATGGTAAACCATGACGCTCTCAAGAAACGAGGCGTCGAGCTTAGCTTATTTAGTATTCGGCAATAAACTTGCCAAGTAGTTTGATAACAGCGTACCATAGCTATCACCGATCTTTTTTTCCGCAGCTACCACCGCTCGATTTTCCGCTTCTGAAAGAGAAAGGTGTCCTTCCCGTCCGGTGATATTAAAGGGTAATAACACACTGGAATCCCGGGTATCAATAAGATTCGCATTGATCGCATACCGGATAAACTTATTTTGCTGATTGGGAAGATCGGTCGCGGAAAAGTCAACCCGCACTTGCAGCATATACCGGCCATCAGTACCGCCGCTCCTGAATCCTTGCTTGGTCAGTACAGAAGCAAAAGCATCTTTGATACGATTGGAACGGTCATCCGTAACGATTACCCCAATGGGAATACTTTTGGTAATGTCCACTGCTTCAAGGCGATACGCGTCTCCCCTTTTCATATCCCCAGGAACAATACCCGACGTATTTCCCACAACCGTCAATACATTGGCATATATCCGGTTCACATCCGCAATAGTGGCCGCAAGCTGATACCGGGAGAAACTGTCCAGGGTATTTCTATCTGCCTGAGGAATCGCAATCAAGTCAGCGATGATCCGTTCATTGGATCGGATCATATCCCCATAGAGGCTTGCTGCTTTTCCCTTCTCCAACGCTGCCACCGCATAATAGGTACTCTTGCTGTCAAACCATACATCTTCGATTTCTGCCCCTATAAGGGCATCCATTTGAGCCGAGATCTTGATTGCGTTTTGCACCGACGTATTCTCAGAGACGTTAACCGCCCCTTTAGAAACAGCTTCGGAATACGTATTGATCGTTTTTAAGTCTGCTTGTACTGATTGACCAAAAACCGCCACCAGTCTTCCCAGGGCATCTCTCTCCGCTTGATTACGATCGGTTCCCTGGCCTACTGCGGTAACGAAACTGTTCTGGTCATACACCGAATCCGGCGCAAAAACCCATGCCGGCTGCTTCCCCTGGCTCACCTTGGCGCTGCTCCCTGACTGAGGACGAGCAGCCAGGGCAGAAGAGCCTTCCATCTGCCTTACTGCGGCATTTGCTGCAGCTACTGCCTCAGCTTCCCGGTTCGGGGGCTTGCTTGCACACCCCATAAGCAATACCATTACCATTAAAGCCATTACATACTTCATTTTAAACATACGATCTCCACTAAATTAAGATTATCTGCTTGGACCGTTACGGTATTTCTAAAAGAAGCAACTGTCCTCCCATTTGGCCCATAATAATACGTAGTAAAGGAATAGGTGCCCGGATCCAGGGTAATACCCCCCACATAAGCCTTGGCAGGAAAATACCGGGAAATACGCAGGTCCGCCTGTTCACTGGCCTCTGCAAACACTTGAGCGCCTAAACTGAGGACACTAAGCAGCAAGCTCGTGCTGCCATCGGTCTCATCCGCAGCAACATCAAGGACCGATGAAGCAACCCCTTTAAGCGTAGCCCGGATCACCGATTTCATATAGATCAGATTGATTTTTTCCTTGAACGTTTCCCGGGCCACTGCCTCCATATCTTCCAATAATGCCAGGTCAAAGCGGTTGCCACCATCAAAAACCACCTCAATCCTGTGCACCTGGGACGGACGGGTTACCATGACCGGGAGGGCAATCTTTATATATCGAAAATCAGGAAGGGGAATCCGCACTACTTCTTCGTGTTTGACGGGAGACAAGCCGCTGAACCCAATCACATTAAGCCGGGCTTTACCAGAAGGAATACCCAATTCTTCGTCTAGAGAATGGGGCACCGGGTAGGCATATACTGAAGGAGCATTGGCAAAAGCCACCTTGAGTTGATCCCGGTCGATCCGGGCATCGTCATAGTTACCTACAGCCCGGTAAAATAACATCCCCAAGTACCGGGCCAACGCTGAATCTGAAAATTGGGTAGACGCTTCAGGATTCGGTGGAACGCTTCCGCCTTCTGCCAAAGCCTTTTGTTGCAGATTAGTGCGGAGTTCCCCATATTTAGTGGCTAAAAGTCGCAGCTTGTTGTTCATCCGCCGGATCTCAACTAACGCGTCTTCCAATTTATCCTGGTGGTAATAGTTGAGGGCGTTAAAGGTATTGATATAAATATCTTCGTAATCCTCTCCGTCATACTCTTTGGTTTTATCATTGAGCAAATAGGATCCAAGCTCCATAGTAATACTTTTGGTAAAGGCCGCTTCTATGGCCCGTTCCCCTTCCTGCAGGAGCTGGGTGGAATCATCGTACTGTTCCGCGTAATGGGCAATTATCCCCTTATCCAGGTAATAGAGGATTGCGTCTTTATCCCGATAGATGGTTTTCTTATCTTTTTCAATCAGGACTATACCATCCTGATGATTCCCCTGCTCTATCGCTGCATCAATTTGTACGTAGGGGTTTGTAGTAGCGCAGGAAAGAAAAACCAAAATCCCTATAGAGCACATAGAAAAAATAGAAGTCAGAAAAAAGATACGCTTTCGTGATTTTGGTAACTGCATAACAAACCCCCTTTTTAGCAAAAACGAGAACATGGGCACATCAACGTCCTATACACAAACCCTTGTCCTTAGAGCTTTGCTTTCGGCCTTTGGATGATCTTCTTGATTTCGCTGTTCTGATCCATCCATAAGCGGGTGTTGGACTCGATGTTGGTCATTTCTGCACTCACAAAATAGGTTCGCGTGGCGGTATTACCTGCACCGTCGATGATGGTTTTAACAGAGCCGGTGAGCATGAAATCCGCTCCGGTTTCATTGCCCAGGGCCGCGGCGGTCTCTTCGCTGGCATTACCCTGCTGATCCTGCCGTTCTGCCCGAAGCTCATTACGGGTCGAGCCTCCAGCGATAAAATCCGCTTTCCCGCTGTTGAATATGGCGACTTCCATAGTACTGGCGATAATAGAGGTATCAATATGTTCATCGCTATCGTTCTTGAAGGTACCGACTAAGACCCTGGGGAGTCTCCCAAGCTGGGCTGTGGCTTGGACGACTCGGGGAGAATCAAGACAGGCTTTAATGAGGCTATCACAGACGATCCTGACATCGGTATCATTCCAATACCCGCTTAAATCGGTCTGAGTACCCGCATCCACCCGGCTCACCTTGGGGTTTGAACTGCATGCGGATATAAGGGTCATAAGCACGCCGCAGACTAACAGTCCCATGAGCTTTTTCATTTTTTTCTTGTAATTCATAAAAACCTCCTCTCAGTTTTTAGGGTATAAAATTACTATACTTAGGTTTCTCATTCCTTGTCAACTCCACGCTTTTGCTTATCCAGTATGAGCAGCGTTGTTCTAACGGGGCATCCTCGGTTCATGTTCAGTTCAGGGTAATCATGCCCCAAGTTGTGGAGTCAAGATGCAGCGCAGAAAGAATCACCACCTGCAATTTGGGGTATGAACGGCTTGACATGATTGCATTGTATTGTATACTAATCCTATCAATCTTAGTAGAGATTGTACGTCTTTTTTTGAGGGAGAAGATCGCTATGTTGTTTATGTCCCCCCCCCCCCCCCCCGTTAGGGGTAGATTCGGCTTTCTCGTCCGTGGTTTTGCGAGCGTGACTAGAATCGCGTGTGTGGCTGCGCTTACCTGTGGTATGTTTCTGGCCGCATGTACCGAGTTTACCGGGCCGGAGGAAGATACCGGGAAAACCATAGCCCCGGGCATGGGTCAGGCCTATATACGGCTGGACCCACTTAACGCCCGCACCGCTATTCCAAGTATAGAGGGCCTCTATTTTACCCTGGACTTTACCGCAACGGGAAAAACTACGGTGAACACGGACCTGAAAAGCGGCCTGACCCTTACGGTGGCCCTGGAATCCGGGGACTGGACCCTGGAGGTCAAGGGTTATAGCGGCCATACCGAAACTAGCATAGGCAGCCTCGTGGTACGGGGGGAGAGCACCATTACCATTACTGCGGGAATTTCCTCAAATGTTACGGTGTACCTGACGCCGGACTTTAGTTCAGGCGGTACGGGAACCCTGTCCTATAACGTCAACTTCCCGAAAAGCCGGGCCTTTTTGAGCCTGCACCCCCTGTCCGCTCAGGGAACCGGTCAGGAAATTGATATTTCAGAAAGCGCCGAGGGGAGCCTTACCGATCTTCCCCCAGGGACTTACCAGGCCTTTATAGACCTCTACGATAGCACGACCAATACCGCCGTGGTATGGACCGGGGTGGTGCATATTTACGACGGCGTTACCACATCTTTAACCCCATCATTTATCACCGACAATTTTGCCGCCTGCCCACCGGAGCTTGGGAAAGGTGAAAACACCCTGGCGG
>JAISGE010000118.1 GCA_031263265.1 Treponema sp. | reverse complement strand
CCGGCACGGTCAGGGTTATATTTTCCGCTTTGCCTGTGGCGGCTTCGGCAATCCGTGCCGAGACCTCCACCGTTACATCCGGCTGCCCCGCATCAGGTCTGCGCTGTACGACACCCCTGTTGTCAATATACCCTTCCGGGTGGGAAGACATGATAGTGAGTGAGTACCCGCCCGGTAAAGAAGGCCAGGCAACGTGAGTACTGCCGCGCAGGGGTTTGTACAGAATCAACTTGGTAGATACTGAATTATTGTCAGACAGAAAAGGCATAGATTCTCCTCATGGATTTTCCTAAACAAAAATTGTTTAGTATTTTGAACCTCTTACAAAACTCCTTTCGTTTTGCAGGAGGTTCTTTATGTTAGTAAGAAATGAGCACCTCCGCAACCGGAGATGCTCACCGGTTATAGAGTACGCTTGCTTTCTAGGGTGAAGTTGTTGGTTTCATCGGCGTCAGGATTATTTCCAGCAAGGTCAGGCCCACATTATGCTTGCGACCGATTTTTGTCCCCTTCACCGTACAATGATGGGTTCCGGTTTTTTCCAGCCGCACCGTGCCAACAGGAATAAGCCGTTCCTGATACCAACGCACGGGTTCACCGTCATCTTCCAGTTTTGCGCATAAGGTTTGTCCGGCAATATCAATTTCAACCTCATGATCCCAGTCAAAAAGCCCCCAAAAACCGCAGGCCAGCTTGAAAGCGATCCGGTATTCTCCCAGGACGGCGTTGTTACCAAGCAAGAAATCCCAGGAAGCGCCGTCCCCGGCTTTGAGCCAGCCCGTACTTACACCGGAAAAACTGACGAACAGCCGCGACCCCGGCTGCTTTTCAAGGCAGGCATAACACATCGGCAGGACAATACGGCCGTCTTCATCCGAAACGGTCAGCATTTCCTCTACACGGAGTTCTCCCTCAATGGTTACGGCAATTACGTCAAGTTCACTTTGTTCTTCCGCTCTGTGAAAGTCAATCGTTACTCTGGAACCTTCCTGGGTAAAACGCAGATCTTTACCCGTTGCCAGATGCTTGCAGGACAAAACGCTGCTGTACAGCCCGGAAACGACAACATCCTTGGGGGACGGCTCATATACAAAAAGGTAGAGTTTGTTTTCTTTTCGGGTTACTTTTCCCCACGAGAACGGCTGCTTAAACGGCGAAGGGGATGTACCGTATATGGCTTCCCCGTTTTTCCTGATCCACACTCCCACCTTAGCCAGTTCCACCTGAGCGCCTTGGGGAATCTCGCCCAGCGAATTAGGCCCGACGTTGAGCAGAAGATTTCCGCCGTTACTCACCACCTTAACCAGGGAACGGATCATTTCCCGAGCCTCGCCAAAGTAACCATCACCGGAATAGCCCCAGCCTCCGGAGCGGCTCATGGTCATAGGGGTTTCCCACGGTTCGGTACTCGGAACCATAGGAATCTCATTGTCGCCCAAAGCCCGGTAATCGGTTTCCACATAGTCACCGACCCGCGAATTTACAAGACAGGCAGGCTGAAGCTCGTAGATTAAATCCCGAAGCGGCTCCGCCTGATCCGGCCGGAGCATGCTTGGCGTATCGAACCAGATCGTGAGTACATCCCCATATTGGGTAAGCAGTTCTTTAAGCTGGGGAATGTCGAACTCATCAATATAAACCTGTAGGTTTTTGCGGCACTCCTCAGGGTAGTCCCAGTAATTACCGTAATTGCCAACCTTGTTGGTATCGTGCTGGCTCTCAAAACTCTGGGCCATTGGGTGCCGCCATTCCCTGACATGGGAATAGTAAAACCCCAGTTTGATGTCTCCTTCGCGGCATGCTTCGGCCAATTCCGCTATGGTATCCCGCTTATAGGGTGTGGCATCCACGATGTTAAAGGGCGAAACCTTGGTTTTGAACATAGAGAAACCGTCGTGATGTTTGGCGGTTATGATCATATAACGCATACCCGCATCCTTGGCGATACGCACCCATTCGCGCGGGGCATACTTGACCGGGTTAAAACGCGCCGCCAGTTTTTCATATTCGGCTATGGGAATACATTCATGATGCATTACCCATTCACCCCGCTCCAGAAGGCTGTAAATACCCCAGTGGATAAAGAGTCCGAATTTCATCTCCTGCCATTGCGAAAGTGCTTGTTTACGATTCATGAATATTCCTCCTGCCACAAACGGAGCCTCCCCGCAAGCGGAGAGGCCCACCGGTTTTACAATGTACGCTTACCTTTTAGTTTGATTATAAGCGTTCTGCATATTGTTGACGTACTCGGAATACCCCAGCCTTTCAAGATTTTGCTTGTAGGCTTCCCAGTCCGTATTAAGGTTCCGTTTACCGGTAATAAATTCCACAAAGGAATTCTTGACATAATCGGTTAAAGGAGTTGAAATCCGGCTCATGCGGCCCGCGACCTCTTCGGAATACGCCAGGGGTGGTACGATCTGAACATCGGCGGCATAAGGGACGAGCTTGAGGGTTTCCTGATACAGGAAGGCTTCGTAGTTGGTAGTATCCCGGATATCCCCGCTTACCTGGAAGAGATTTTTCCAGTTAGGTTCCAGTTGACGCCACATCCAGCCGAGGGTATCATTTTTTTTGACATTAACGCCTGAATAGAGGAAGCTCAAATACTTGTACTTGGCGGGAGTCGTTCCATCCATGCCAAAGGTCCCCGGATCGGCCGTATCCCAATTGAGGCCCTTAATGCCGACCTGGGTCCGGACTGCCATTTCTTCGGTGTTAAACGCGTCGGATACCCTGATAGCGACCGCCGGCTCTTTGCATTTATCGGTGATGATAAAAAAGCCGTTGGTAGGTCTTTGCTCGTCGCCGCCAAAGGGGATACCCCGGTACCCGGAAGGCCCCCTGAGGGGTTCCAGGGTGGTGTAGTTCCGAGCCCGCTCAACATCGGCAATATCAAGGCCCATGGCCAAGTGGCCCGCAGTAAAGGAACCGAGAATAACATCGGTCCCGTGATTGCCGATTGCCATAAGCTGTTCCATTGTCTGGGACAGAGAGGCGGGATCCAGGAGGTCTTCATCGTACAGGCTTTTGATATACGCGAGACCGTCCCGTATATAATCCTGGTTTGCCACAGGCGTAAAGGTATCGTTTTTCAGCATCACCAGGTTTTCATTATAATACCCGAAGGCATTGAGCAGATAGAGATAGGGGTCCGCCGCCCATGTACCGTAGGCTCCCGACAGGGGAATTTCATCGGCCCGGCCGTTTCCGTTGGGATCCCGTGTTTTGAAAGCCCGCAGGACTGTGCGGAATTCTTCGGTAGTAGTGGGCCGTGAAAGGCCCAGTTTGGTAAGCCAGCCGTTATTGAACCAGAGTTTATAGGATATTGAACCATGGCCGACAACCTTGGCGCCCGAATCAATCGCCGGAATGCCGTAAATGTTTCCATCGGGACTGGTTATTGATTCCCGAACCCAGGGATAATCCTGAAAATATTTTTTAATATTGACGGTATACGTATCAATCAAATCGTTAAGGGGAATGAACATCTTTTCCGTCGTCCCGTACCTGACCAAATCCGAAGCGCCTACGGGATTAATGATTACCTCGGGATACTGACCGCTGTTTATCAGCAGGTTGAATTTTTCACTTCCTTCGCTGCTGTTCGCGATAACCAGGTTCAGGTGGACATTGGTAAGGGCTTCCAGTTCCGCCAGGGACGTATTGGTACTTAAATCATCGGCAGCATCGGGATTGAACACCATAAAAGTATCAAGGGTAACCTTCTCCCTGGTTATGGGAAAAACCCCCGGCGCGGATACGACTGCTGTTCCTCCCCCGGGTGAACCGGATTGAGCCTGATTCCCTCCGGCGAACAAAACCACCGACAGGGAAACCAACATAAAGAATGTAAATAGCTTTTTCATACATTCCTCCTAAAAAATATTAAGATCAGCCCTTTAGAGAGCCGACCATGATGCCTTTGATAAAATACTTTTGTAAAAACGGATACACAACAAGCAGCGGTACGCTGGATACGATAATCAATGAGTATTTGAGAAGTTCCGAAAGGTACTGCCGTTCAAGCGAATCGCGTACATCGAGCATTAACGTTGATGTCGAAGTAAAGTCGAGGGAATTCTCTATAAGAATGGATCTGAGAATAAGCTGCAGGGGATATAGCTTGGTATCATTCAGGTAGATCATAGCGCTGAAATAGGAGTTCCAGTGCCCCGCGGCAAAGGATAAGGCCATGACCGCCATGACCGGTACCGAGAGGGGCCACACTATTCGGAACAGATAATCAAAGTAATTCCCGCCGTCAAGACTGGTGGCTTCAAATAGTTCTTCCGGTACGGTGGACTGAATAAAAGTACGGACAATCACCGAAAACCATACGCTGAACGCGCCGGGCAGTATAAGGGCCCATATAGTATTGAGCATGTGGAGGTTGGTTAAGAGGAGATAGCTCGGTACCAGACCGCCTGAAAAAAACATGGTTATCGTGAAAAACAGCATTACGGGAATACGCAGGGGGAATTCCTTACGTGAAAGCACGAAGCCGCCGAGCATGGTGAGAAAAACCGAAATAGCCGTACCGCTTACGGTGTATACTATCGAATTGAAATATCCCTGCCAGACCGCGTTGTTCCTGAACACCGCCGCGTATCCCTTTAGTCCGGGTTCCACCGGTAAAAAAAATACCCTGCCCTGGATGAGCGCCTCCGGGGAGGAAAAGGACGCGGAAACAACATAAATAAGTGGGTATATGACCGCCATCGAAAAAAGCCCGATAAACGTATATACCACCGCCAGATAAACCCTGTCGTTTCCTGAAATCCGCATCGTATTTTTTCGTTTTCCGGTATTCATTCCGCCATCCTTGTTTTCTAAAAGAGATTTGTTTCGTTCACTTTTCCCGCAATCCAGTTAACCAGAAGCAGGATTACGCAATTTACGGTAGAATTAAACAAACCCACTGCGGTACTAAAACTGAACTGGGCCTGCTGTATTCCTACCTTGTACACATAGGTCGATATAACTTCCGATATGGTATAGTTAACCGGATTCTGCATGAGGAACACCTTTTCAAAACCGACGCTTAATATGCTGCCCGTGTTGAGAATGAGCATGATGATGATGGTCGGGGCGATTCCCGGAAGGTCGATATGCAGGACCCGCTGAAATTTGCTTGCCCCGTCTATGGCCGCCGCGTCATAGAGATTGACGTCAATACCCGACAGGGCCGCCAGATACAGGATCGAGCCGTAACCCGCGCCCTGCCATACACCCGACCATACATAGGCGGGCCTGAAGAAACTGTCCGTTCCCAAAAAATTAACGGACTTGAGGCCCATGAGATTTAAGGCGGAATTGACCAGCCCGTAGCGGTAGGAAAAAATCTGGAACAGAATGCTTATCACTACCACCGTGGAAATAAAATAGGGCGCAAAAACAAGGGTCTGAATTGTTTTTTTCATCCTGAAATTGGTAATTTCGTTAAACCCCAGGGCAAGGAGTATGGGAAAGGGAAAACCGATAGCCAAAGACATGAGGCTCAGCACAATGGTGTTTTTTAATATAGTAAGGAAAATAGGGGTTTCAAAAAACTGCCTGAAATACTTTAACCCCGCCCATTGGCTGCCCCAAATGCCCCGGCGGATGCTGTAGTCTTTGAAGGCCACAAGTATGCCGCCCATGGGGAGGTAGTTGAATATAAAAATGAATGCCACCGGCAGAAGAATAAGGACATAAAGCTGCCAGACGCTTTTACCCCAAAAGCGGTTTCTCCGTTTTAACGACAATGGTTTGTACGGCATAATACTGGGGGGGGGGGGGGGGGGGGTATTTAAATTTCGAAAAGAAAAATATGCCAACAAACCACCAAAAAAATCGGCCACTAAATATAACATTCTAATTAAAGCCGGTTAAAACCCAGGCGGGATTGGGGAATTCCCATGAAAACATT
>JAISGE010000081.1 GCA_031263265.1 Treponema sp. | reverse complement strand
CCCCCCCCCCCACCACCCCCCCACCCCCCCCCCCCGCCCCCCCCCCCCCCCCCCCCCCCAAAAAGACCATAAATACAAAATAAACAACTTGCCACGAAAATCTCCTTAGCTAATCAAGAGCACTTCTGGAAACTCAAAATTACCACCATATACTCCCTGTTTGAAATAGGTTTCATTTGTATATATTTCACACTTTCCAGAGCTTAACATTATAAGAAGATCATATAAAGTTTATTCATAAAAGTCAAGCAAGGTATATTATTATAGAGAATAAAGAACCCAGGATCAAGCTCCTGGGTATCAAAGATTGCATTTTGAAATCTTTATGTATGGCGGGGGAACACATCCCACCACACCCCAGTTTTCCGTAGCAAGCGACTCAGAGTTCTATGTTCAACCGGCCCTGTTTCTTGAGATTGAGGATATACTGGGCATACTTCTTATCGGTCAAGGCAATGTGGGTTAGGATCCAATCCTTCAAGTAACGGACAAATTCATTGGGGACGAATTTTTTGCCCCCCTCAAAACTTTTAACCTGTTCAAAAATTGTCTTGACAAACCCTTCATGTTCTCTTTTATGGTTCACTATATCCGGGTAGTTGACGCTTTCCAGTAGCTTTTCTTCTGCAGAGAAATGATATTTCACATAATCTACGGTACCGTGGATAGTCTGCATAAAATAGGCTGTTGCCGTGGCGTTCCCTTCAAGGCAGCCCTCATACAGCGTATTGGTCAGGTTGATAAGCTCTTTATGTTGCTCATCAATGAAGGAAATACCCACCAAGTACCGGTCATCCCATTCCACAAAAATTCTATCGTTCATAAAGCCTCCATATAATAAAATCGTCTAAGATTGTTCAAAAATCCATAAAGAAATAATAACCGTTCTATATCTTGAATAAGGATACCACAGGTTTTCCCCCTTGTATACAACCCATTATATGGTGTATGATTTTTCAATATACACTACATATATGGTAGTATTGATAAAGGAATATGCATGAAGTTTGAACGCTTGTTTACCGATCCCCAAAGCGGGCCTTATAAGGATATCCGCTGGGAGAAACGAAAGAGTGAAATTCGCAACCCTGACCAAAAAGTGATTTTTGAAGATCCCCAGGTGATCGTGCCTGCCTTTTGGAGTCAGATTGCTACGGATATTATAAGCCAAAAGTACTTCCGCAAGGCCGGAGTTCCTGCGGATAAAATATATGCGTGGAGACAATGGGCGCTTCCCAAAGGGCAGACTGCTGACCCAGATCCCCGTGAACTCCTCCCTGAAGATGGGGCTGAACACGACGCCCGACAGGTGTTTCACCGGCTCGCCTATACCTGGATGGACTGGGGTAGGCAAAACCAGTACTTTGACACCGAGGCAGACGCTCAGACGTTCTATGATGAGACCTGCTACATGCTTGCCCACCAGATGGCCGCACCCAACAGCCCTCAATGGTTCAATACAGGACTTTATGCGGTGTATGGGATCGATGGACCTGCCCAAGGGCACTATTACTTTGATCCTCATGAAGGCATCCTCAAAAAATCCGATAGTGCGTATAAGCGGCCTCAGCCTCATGCCTGTTTCATCCTATCGGTGGAGGATGATCTGGTCAACGATGGAGGCATCATGGACCTGGTTACCCGGGAGGCCCGGCTTTTCAAGTACGGTTCCGGTACCGGGTCAAACTTCTCCCGGCTCCGGGCTGCCAATGAGCGCTTGTCCGGCGGAGGTGTTTCTTCGGGGATGCTCTCCTTCCTCAAAATTGGGGACCGGTCTGCTTCGGCCATTAAGAGTGGGGGTACAACCCGGCGCGCGGCCAAGATGGTAACGCTGGATGCCGATCATCCTGATGTGGAAAAGTACATTGACTGGAAAGCCGGGGAAGAGCACAAGGTGGCGTCCATGGTTACCGGTTCCCGGATCGTCAAGAAACACTTGGATGCCATTAAAAAGGCTCTGGCAGGGTTCCGGGGGCCGGGAACCGACCGGTTTACCATTGAAAAAAACCGGGAACTTGCCGCTGCCTTACGAAACGCCTTAGGAGACCAGATTCCGCCCACGTATCTGTATCAACTGCTCCGGCGGCTTGAGCAGGGAGATGATACGGTAAACCCTGCCCTGTTTTCTACGGCCTGGGATGAAGAGGCTTATAACACGGTTTCAGGACAATCAGCCAATAACAGCATCCGTCTGAGTGATGATTTCATAAGGGCCGTTCGGGACGATAAGGACTGGGATCTCTTGGGGAGGATTTCTGGAAAGCCTGAAAAGACAATCAAAGCCCGGAAACTCTGGGAACAGATCGCCCGTTCTACCTGGCAATGTGCAGATCCAGGGATCCAGTACCATACGACAATCAATGATTGGCATACCTGCCCTGCAGGAGGTGAAATCCGGGCATCCAATCCCTGTTCAGAATACATGTTCCTGGATGATACGGCCTGTAATCTTGCTTCTATTAATCTCTCTGCATTTTATGATCTCAAGAGCCGGGTGTTCAATTTGGAAGCCTACCTTCATGCCATCAAACTTTGGACCAGTATCTTGGAAATTTCCGTGGTCATGGCTCAATTCCCTGCCCCAAGGATCGCGGAATTGTCCTACCAATACCGGACCCTGGGGCTAGGATTTGCCAATTTGGGGAGTCTCCTTATGGTTATGGGGCTTGCCTATGATTCAGAGGAGGGCCGGGCCGTGGCCGGCGCCTTGTCAGGGATCCTTTCTGCAGGAGCATACGCCCAGTCTGCACGTATGGCTGCGGAACAGGGGCCTTTTATCCGGTACTCTGAAAACCAGGAGGCCATGCTCCGGGTGATCCGTAATCACCGCCGGGCCGCGTACAATGCCCCTGCGGGAGAATACGAGGGTATCCACACAATACCTAAGGGAATCGATCCAGGTTTCTGCCCGGCTTATCTTTTGGACGCAGTCAGGGCAGCCTGGGATCAGGCTCTGGACCTGGGGACGGCTCATGGGTTCAGGAACGCCCAAGTAAGCGCCATTGCCCCAACCGGAACCATCGGCCTCCTCATGGATTGCGATACCACTGGGGTTGAGCCTGACTTTGCCTTGGTGAAATTCAAGAAACTTGCTGGAGGCGGGTACTTCAAGATCATCAATCAATCGGTTCCCCCTGCCCTGGAAGCCTTGGGTTACCGCCCTGAAGAGATCGACGCCATAAGCGCTTATGCTACCGGGTGGAAAACGTTTACCGGCGCTCCTGGAGTCAATCCTGAAACCTTGATGGCCCGGGGATTTACCCCGGATGCCTTGGCAGTAGTGGAGGAAGCGGTCAAGACCGCGCTCAGCCTTGAAGGAGTGTTCAACCCTTGGCTTGTGGGAAAGGACTTTATTGAAAAGACCCTCAGAATTCCTGAAGCGACCTGGTCGTTGCCGGATTTCAGCCTCTTGAAGCACCTGGGCTTTACCGAGGAGGCCATTGAAGAAGCAGAACTCTACACCTGCGGTACCATGGGGCTTGAGGCTGCGCCAGGGCTGCGGAAAGAGCATTACCGGGTATTTGATACTGCCACGCCTTCGGGCAAAAAGGGGAAGCGTTCTATTCCCTGGACTGCCCACATCGGCATGATGGCTGTGGTCCAGCCCTTTATTTCCGGGGCCATCAGTAAGACCATCAACATGCCCAATAGCGCGGACTTTGAGGACGTGAAAGGTGCCTATATGCTCTCCTGGAAAAGCGGCCTTAAAGCCGTTGCCCTGTACCGGGACGGTTCCAAACTGTCTCAGCCCCTCTCTTCCTTTGCCCCCGGTATCGATCCTTTGGCAGATACCATCCTGGAATTGGAACGTTCCCTGGATACTCCTTCGCGGCATCCTGAAAGGGTCCCGGTCAGGGGTCTGCGGAACAGCCTGCCTAACCGTCGAACCGGGTATACCCAGAAGGCCAAGATCGGCGGCCACTCCATTTTCATCCGTACTGGGGAATACGGCGACGGAAACCTGGGGGAGATATTCCTGGATATGCACAAGGAAGGGGCAGCGTTTCGGAGTCTCCTCAATAGCTTTGCTATTGCGGTTTCCTTGGGATTGCAATACGGGGTACCCCTGGAAGAATACGTGGACGCGTTCACCTTCAGCCGGTTTGAACCCAATGGAACGGTCCAGGGTCATACCTATGTGAAGATGGCCACCAGTGTACTGGATTACATCTTCCGGGATCTGGCCATAAGTTACCTGAACCGCAGCGATCTGGGGCAGGTAAAGCCTGAAGACCTTTTGGCCACAGGTACAAAAAACAATGGAGGGAACGGGTATTCTGGACCGGAACAAGCTCGTACCAGGGAACCGGGAGTTGCTGAATCAGGTAAAACCGCAGCCATGTTCCAGGCCCGGATCAAAGGCTATGAAGGAGACCCCTGTCCTGCCTGCGGTTCTTTTACCCTGGTGCGGAACGGTACCTGTATGAAGTGCGATACCTGCGGGGGAACCACCGGTTGTAGTTAACGTAAGTTCGACAGGATAAAGAAACCCCTACCCGGATCTGGTATAATGCATAGACTAAACACCCATCATACGGGAAACGGGAGGGGTTTCTTATGGACGAAAATGGTATAATACTTCTTGGTAGCTTCCATAGGATTTCTTAACAACATTTATTTTTATTCTGTTCTTTAAGGGTTTACAAAAGACTCATAATCCGTAGGTCCCTGGTTCAAGTCCAGGAAGGCCTATTTTACCTTCCTTATCTTGTATACTTTTTCGACAGTCTCAACTGACCGCGTGCTCCATTTTGGACAGCGCTTCAAGGACCGCGTCGATTTCTGCTTCCGTTGTTCCGTTCCCAAAACTAAAGCGGACGGTTCCATCTGGATAGGTCCCGGCTGTTTTGTGCGCCAGAGGGGAGCAGTGCAGGCCGCTGCGCGTGATGATACCGTGATTTTCGAATAGATACCGTGCGGCCTCTCCACAGTCGTATCCTTGGACAAGGATTGAAACAAGTGCGACGCTGCGGTCCGGGTCGAGGGTTCCGTAGCGTTTAATTTTTTTTATTTCCCGCAGTCCTGCTATAAAACGTACCATAAGCGCGCGTTCATGTTCCCTTATGCTTTCGATGCTTATGCGCAAAATTTCCTCTACAGATACGGCAAGACTCAGTATGCCAATCGTGTTTTGTGTACCCGGTTCGAACTTATCCGGCATGAACTCCGGCATCTCAAGGGAGTGGGACGCACTGCCGGTACCTCCCGATATCCAGGGCCGCATTTCACGGGAAGCCTCCCCACTAATCACGAACCCGCCGATACCCGCAAGCCCCCCAAGTCCCTTATGGCCTGTAAACGTAATAACATCGGCAAGACGCTCACCGTAATCTCCCGGGGTAAATGGTAAGACGCCCGCAGTCTGCGCGGTGTCTAAAATAGAAAGAATACCATATTCACGGACAATCCTGCAACATTCCACCACAGGCAATATCGTACCGAGCACATTTGAGGCGTGGGACATCACGAGTGCCCTTGTGTTTTTTCTGATTGCCTTGCGGACTGTTTCCGCGTCCAGCGAACCGTCCGGCTCACAAGGAAGCCAGTCAATCTCTATCACGCCGTTTTTTCGCAGGGCCTCAAGAGGGCGGACCGTCGCGTTGTGTTCCACACTCGTGGCCAACACATGGTCTCCCGGTTTAATCAAGCCGTTTATCACCATATTCAATGACTGCGTTGCACCGCTTGTGAATATTACCTTCAAGGGGTCTGCCGCGTTAAAGAGCTTTCCGATAGCCTGGCGCGCCCGTAAGGCTATCGCTCCGGCCTCAAGCCCCTCAAAATTCCGGGCAGCGTTGAGATGCGTCCCTCCCACATATTCGCACAGTTCTTTGACTACCCCAGGGGACAAGGCAGGAGAAGTAGCGGCGTAATTTGCGTATATCATATAGTGATCACGGCAGATGCCTTTCCCAAGCGGCTTACAATATTCATCATGTCAACAATACTTCCCACCGCTAGAGACTCGGTCAATTTATAGTAATTGGCGCATGTTCCACAGGTGTATATTCCCGTACCTTTCTCCTCAAGTGTCTTTAGGTCTGGAACGGTATTTGCCCCTTCTGTGGTTAAGTGCGCTCCGCCATTCAAAAAGATGACCGCTTCAGGCAGCGGGTTTAACTGGGTTAGCGAAAAAATAAACCCTTTGATAAGCATACGTCCAAGCTCCTCCGATCCTCGACCCATGGTGTCCGCACTTATGAGAACTACCGGTCCCTTCTTCACCTTCCCCGATGTTTCCGGAATTTCCGAAAGCTTTTCTCGCGGTTCATCCGGCTGCCTGCCGGCAATTTGCCCGGAATCCGTACCTTTGACGATGGTCACCCGGTACAAGCCCTCTTCCTCGACATAAGAAAAACCACATCCGGTTCCCTTCGCCATCTTTTCGAGGTTCTGCACGGCAACACTATTGTCCACCAAAACAACAACACCCTTTGCATCCTGTCTGCTGAGAACTTCTTTTGCTTTTACGACCGGAATCGGGCAGGGCTGACCCTGCATATCCAATGTTTTCATATAAACCTCCTCAGGTTATTTATAGATAAAATAGTATCACCGTTATTTAGTTTCCGCTCATTTTTCTTGTGCTATTGCATAAGCAGCTCCTTTATGCTGCTTTCCATTGGGTAACTATGTCATATATAGGCAGCCTGGTCAAGTGACCGCAATTTAACATTACAGCATTTATCAGTACCAAAACCGTCCATATCCCGCTACGCGACACTCCACCCACAGCAGGGCTTCCTGTCCACTATGAAGCATCCCTCCAGAGCACCAAAAAAGCGGTTTCACGATTTCCTTGGTTCCCCTTGCCCAAAATGGTGCTCCAGATTATACCTGTGATGCTTCAGCACGTTGTAGTGTTCGTTTTCTATCTTCCACCGCGCCCTCCCGCACTCCGTCAGCCATGGATGGCTCGCCTCCTTTGATCGACTATGGCCTTATGCAACCATACCCGCTTTCCCCGGTAACCCTTTGGTCACCCAGTCTTCAAACCATTCCAGCTTAGCAGAGGCTTCTTCCGTAAAGTTACACACGCTTCCGGCGCTTAACGGTATAGTGATCTGGTTGGCGAAATGCTCGCTCACCCGTTCACCGGGTACCATCTGATATACCGGCATATACACCGCATGGCTTTTCATACGCTCCCCATACTGAGCGCTTTGCCTACTCCCTCGGGAAACCCGGCGGTTACCCGATCCTCCCGTTCATTCTCCAATATCTCCGCCTGGTATTCCGTTACCACCGGCTTCAGGGTTGTCCCCGGATGTCCGGCCTGGCCGCCGGGTTTTCTTTTCCCTTTGGCCATGGATGTTTTTTCCCGATTCGGCTCGTTGGCCAGTTGTTTCCGGGCCTTTTCTATGGTTTCCTGTATGGTTATGCGGTTTTCCATTGGTCGTCATATTTTATGAGGTCTGTACTGACATAATAGTCTGAATACTCTATAATGACACTAGATGAATTACCAGGTAATCAATAACCATATTCATAGTGTCTACCGTTTTAGCCCCTATACCTCTTGCCGGAGCGTCTTTAGTATCACGGCTCGAAATCTATGCGGCTGCAGAAAAATACCTGGCTCTCCTGCAGCATCAGCAATAACTATAACCAAAAATATACGACATGGGAGGTTTGTATATGGAACTATCTGAACAAATACCGGTGGATTATACCGCGCTCGTACCTATTATCCGAGGGCTTTATATCAATACCGGAAAATACCCCTGGGTGCTTATGCAGAGTCCGCGGGGAGAAACTGAGCTACCTTCGGAGGCCCTGATATTCGATATTGCCCCTGCCCGGTCTGATTCCCAATCCGTTCATGGGGTTTTAGATACGGAGTATGCTGCTAAGGTCTTACAGGATGCCTATACTGCCTGGGAATTCGACCGTGCCCCTTCCGGCGTGGAAGCAGCGGCGAGGGCTGTTGAAATGAGTAAAAAGATACCTTCATGTATAGTGGTAAAAGATGGGGATACGGTCCAGGGGATCTATTGGATAGACCGGGATTTTGATGCTGTCAAAGAACGGATGGAAACACGAAACGATTCCTTTTTAAAGAAAAAAGTATCCCTTCCCTCTTCTGGTTTTGATACGACTCATCGGGCTGAGATTGTGAGAGAGAAAATCGCCCTCGTAACCGGCGGCGCTCAAGGTATTGGGGAAGTCATAGCCCGAAGCCTTGCTGCTTCAGGGGCCCTGGTGTTTATCGCAGATTGCAATGTTGAGGGTGCAGAAACCTTGGCAACGCAGATAAATGCCCGGGAGAAACGGACTGCGGCGATTCCTGTAGGAGTCGATGTAGCAGACGAAGCATCAGTAACTGCCCTGTTTAAGACCATCGTGCAAACCGCCGGTGGATTGGATATCTGTATCAGCAATGCAGGGATACTTAAGGCCGGAAGCGTACTGGAACAGAGCTTGCAAGATTTTACCTTGGTTACGGATATCAATTATACTGGATTTTTTCTCATCGCCAAACATGCGGGTTTATTGTTCAGAGAACAGCACCGGACCGCTCCGCATTGGAAGACCGATATCATCCAGATCAATTCCAAGGCCGGCCTTGAAGGGGCACATAAAAACGGCGCGTATGCCGGGGGCAAATTCGGGAGTATCGGATTGATCGAGAGCTTTGCCCTGGAACTGGTGGACTATAACATCAAGGTAAATGCCGTCTGTCCCGGCAATTTCTTTGACGCGCCTCGCTGGTCTGACCCGGAAACCGGCCTATTCGTACAACACCTGCGAGCCGGTAAGGTACCGGGCGCCCGGTATATCGCGGATGTGAAGGCCCATTATGAAAGCAAGATTCCCATGAAACGGGGCTGTACCGGCCCGGATGTGATGCGGGCAATCTACTATATTATAGAACAGGAGTATGAGACCGGTCAGGCGGTTCCCGTTACCGGCGGTCAGATAATGTTACACTAGGTATTGAGAAAAATAGGAAAAAATAGGGAGGAATAAGGTGGAATATGCCATTGCCGTGATCGATATCGGGATGACCAATAAGAAGGTGGCAGTTTATGATGATGCCTTGACACTGGTTGATGCCCAATACCGGAATTTTCCGCCTCTTCTTATGGATGGGCTTGAAACCCATGATCTTAGGGCCATGGAAGACTGGTTCACCGAACAAGTCGCCCGGTATGCCCGGTCCTATCCGATTAAGGGGATAGCCCTAAGCGCTCATGGGGCTACCTTTGTGGGGGTAGGAAAAGATGGGAAGCCTTCGATGCCTTGTGTGTACTACACCCATGAGCCGGGCGATGCCTTTCATGCACGTTTCTATGCCCGGTTTGGTTCTCCAGAGGCGCTTCAGGAAGAAACCGGTACCCCTGCTTTCAAGGCCCTGCTCAACACCGGTAAAGGAATCTGTTTCGCCCAGGAACAGTATCCAGAAGGCTTCAAACAGACGATCCATCTGCTGCAGTACCCCCAATACTGGGGATACCGGTTTTCAGGTAAAACCGGAGCTGAGGGAACCTATATGGGCTGTCATAGCTACCTTTGGGATCAGCGGCAAGGCTGCCTTTCCTCAGTGGCCCAGGGCTTAGGAGTAGCGCCGCTCATGCCGAATCGGCTGGGGGCGTCGTGGGATGTGCTGGGAACCCTGAGCCCGGCATTTGCCCGGAAAACCGGTCTTAAGGAGGAGGTGCTCATTACCCTGGGTATTCATGACTCCAATGCTTCCCTACTTCCCCATTTTGCCAAACAAGGGAAACAAGGGTTTGTACTCAATTCTACCGGAACCTGGTGTGTCCTTATGAATCCCGTACCGGTATATGGATTCACCCCGGAAGAACTGGGCAAGGTGGTCTTTTTCAATATTTCTGCCTTTGGAACACCGGTAAAAACCGCGATCTTTCAAGGAGGGCAGGAATTTGAAACCTGGTCCCGCCTGCTTATGGAGATGCACGGGCAGCGGGAACTGCCTCGTTTTGATTTATCTCTGTACCGGTCCCTGCTCGCTAAAAAAAGGGCCTTCCTCATGCCGGAACTTACCCCTGGTTCAGGCCAGTTTCCCCAGTCCCAAGCTCGGATTGTTGAGGATGGCCGGGAGTATTCCTTTGCAACGATTGCCCATGGAAAGGAGATACCCCCGGTTTTTAAGCAGTACGAACAGGGAATCGCGCTTTTGGATATATCCCTGGTCATGCAGACGCTCACCGCCTTGGAACGAACCGGCCTTGTCCCGGGAACGGCAATTTTTACGGAAGGAGGGTTTAGGAATAACCAGGGCTACCATACCCTTCTTTCCGCAGCCCTGCCAAACAACCGGGTTTTTCTCACCAGTATAGCTGAAGCTACTGCTTTGGGAGCAGCGATAACCGGTAAAATGGCGTTGACCGGTAAAAAACTATCGGATCTCTCTGAGGATTTTGAGATTGTCTATCAAGAAGTCTTAAAAACCAGAATACCGGAACTATACGCGTACCAGGAGGCCTGGTTAGGGTATGCTTGATCCATTTAACCGGACTATTGATTATATGCGGATTTCGATAACCGACCGCTGTAATCTTCGGTGTATTTATTGTATGCCCCAGAAAATCCGTAGCCTGCCTGAAACTGAAATTTTGAGCTATGAGGAAATCCTCAGGGCCTGTATCCAAGGCGTTTCTTTGGGTATTCATTTGATTAAGATCACCGGAGGAGAGCCTTTGCTTCGGGAAGGAGTGCCGGATCTGGTGAGGCAGCTTAAAAACATCCCCGGGATCAGCAAAGTGAGCCTCACCACCAACGGGGTGCTTCTGAGCCGGCATCTTGACGCCTTATGTGCTGCAGGGATTGACGGAATTAACATCAGCCTGGACAGTCTTGACGGCGAACGGTTCAGGCTGACTACCGGCTTTCGCGGCTTGGATGACATTATCCAGGCAATACACGAGAGTGTTACCCGTAATATAACGGTAAAGATCAATGCCGTGCTTATTGATAACGGAGGGAAACCGCAATGGCAGGGCTTAGTGGAACTCGCCAGGGTATTGCCTCTGGATGTACGGTTTATCGAGATGATGCCCATTGGATACGGCAGGGCTTTCAAAGGCATAGCCCATGATACGATTCTTCAGGAGCTTTATGAGACCTACCCAGGGATCACCGAAGATACAGCATCCCCGGGGGCAGGCCCTGCGGTTTACTATGGTATCCCCGGCTTTACAGGGAAAGTCGGTTTCATCAGTGCCCTGAGTCATAGGTTTTGTCAAACCTGTAACCGCATAAGGCTCACCGCTGAAGGTATGTTAAAACCTTGTTTATGCTATGCTTCCGGGATAGACCTCAAATCCATACTCCGCGACCCGGATAAAACCAACGAAGCCATACGCCAGGCCTTTGTAGAAACGATTGCCATGAAGCCGGCTTCCCATTGTTTTACCGATATGGCCCCTCAAGCTCCCGAAGAAATCCTTGAGAAACGAGCCATGGTTGCTATTGGGGGTTGAATAGAGCAGTTCGTCTAGTTAGCCACCCCTTCGGGGTAATACTGCTCGAATACATGCTGCACTGCCTGTTGACATTCCTGTAAGAATGCCTGGTGTTTTTCTAAAAAGAGAGCGCCCTTATCAGTAAGATGGGCTTCACCGCCCCCTTTACCCCCTTGACGACGAACCGTTAAGGGAAACCCAATCCAGGTTTCCAGTCCTTTGAGTAGTTTCCAGCCCTTACTGTAGGACATCTCTATGTTTTCACAGGCTTGACGAACATTACCGGTTTGCTTAATGGCCATCAAGAGTTTTATCATCCCTGGGCCGCAAAAACATTTCTCGACACCAGGGTTAACCAAAAAAACCTTTGCCACAGGCTTTACCTGTTTCTCCAGTATGGGCAGGGAATCTCTCGATGGTTTCTTATCTGCCATTTTCTACCTCATTTCCGCTGCGCTTCATCAGAATTATGCACCAAATAAAGGTATCTGATGCCAACCGATGATTTAGTTCATGGTATACTGCTATAATACCAGGAAACCTCAGATTCTTCTAGGGGCTTGCCCTCCTGATTCGCTCCATGTACGTTCGCATCGTATCCTTATATAGTAAAGTACCCGGTGGATAAAAGCAACGTAATGTAAATTTTTACGATTTTTGAACGAATTGTATTTACAAACAAATCCCTTTATAATATAATTCAATTAAGGATGCACCGATGTATCAGCGGAATATTCAAATGGCGTTTTCAAGGTTTATGGTAATGTAAAAAAACGTACCTCTCCTTCTGGCTAGCTGAAAAAAGCCGTGTTTTTCAGCTAGCCGTTTTATAATGGCCTGAGTTTGACAAGAAACCCCTACTCGAATCCGGTACAATAGAGACCAAACACTGAGGGGGTGCAATTTTCCCTGACTATTAACAATCCTCGGTAGGCTATTGCATGGCTGCTGATAAACGGGTGTCTGCAGACTTTACCATTGTCATTATTTATAGTATCATCTTTTGTCCTCTTTGCCTTTCTGCTATCCATCATACTTTGTAGATCACCACCCGAATCCGTGGGTCAAGTTTAGATCTAAAACCGGGGGATGAGGGGAGCGGGGTGGCGGACGAATGGCGGCACGGGGGACGGTATGGCTTACAGATGATTGAGGGGTTGAAAAACCTTCAAAGTTTTTGGCTGGGAAGCTTACTGTCCTCAAAAAGATTAATTCGGCAGCCTCGTTATGCGAAGTTTGGGCCGTTCTTGTTTCTTATTTCCATACTATTTTTATTGTCTTTTCATTTGTAACACAATCTGATAAATACATATTTATTAGATTCTGATACTTTATTCCAGTATCTTCCGCCTGTTTTTTAAAATATTCTATTGTGTCCGTATCTATCCTTATGGTTATTTGTTTCCGTAGTTTTTTTATGTATGGATTCGGTTTTGCCTTTGAAAAATCATATTCTTTCCTCATTTCAATTGCCTCCATATTGTTTCTTTTCATTTTTTGTCGCCTTCCTTGCGGAAAATATCCTTATTTGTTCTTCTTTTTCCTTATAACAATGACATACGATCAATAAATTTAATGCCTTGCTTAATCCTAAAATAATAAAAGGATCTTCTTCTTTTGAATGATCTGGATCATAAAATACTGTTTTTGCTTCTTCAAAAGAAATATTATGGGATTTTATATTCTTTTGGTTTTTATCCTCATCCCATCCATATTTACATTATAATTACGTTATAGTGAATTGTCAATATATTTTTCAAATCAGGGCGAACCAGACCGGTAGACGGTCTTGCAAGGTCCCCCGAAATGAGCCCTATCCCTAATGGTCAACGATAGCGCCGAATTGGGTTTTCGTCAGCGGCTGACCGGCCAACAATTCCTCCGCCGTCCAATGGGCCGGTTTTTTGGTGTTATTGATTCCAAAAGTATTAAAAACACGGATACGGCCAAGGGATATGACGCGGGAAAAACTTCCGGGATAAAGCTGCACACCGCCGTTGATACCAGCGGCCTGCCCCATGCGGTTTGGGTGACAACGGCAAACGTGACCGGGATGGAGCGGTTGAAATGCTGCGCAAATGCGCCCCGAACCAGACAAAAGTGGCGAAAGCCTTATGTGATGGCGGTTACAGCGGGGAAAACTTTGCTAACACCGTGAGGCTGCTTATTGGAGCGGAAGTAGAGGTGGTAAAACGCAATGAGCTTCATAAATTTGTGGTGCTTCCCAGGCGTTGGATGGAATTATTCGTTTTCCATAATATAAATGTCCAACTTCTATAGTATCAAAAATTGCAATCTTAGGTAAATGTCCCCATTTTTTATATCCGCATCTTTCTATTAATTTTATACTTGCCTCATTATTATCAATTATTATTGCAAATAATGTCTTTATGCCCAATTTATAACATTGTGATTCCATATATTCAATCAATTTCTTCCCTATTCCCTTTCCTCTATATTTTGCATCAATAAAATAACTGATTTCGGCAGTTTGTTTTAATGCTGTTCTTCCCGGCCTGTAAGGATTAATATATACAAAAC
Organism: Treponema sp.; assembly: GCA_031263265.1. GTDB lineage: Bacteria > Spirochaetota > Spirochaetia > Treponematales > Breznakiellaceae > JAIRLU01. The sequence continues at coordinate 2,284 of JAISGE010000081.1, read as the reverse complement.
CAATTACAGAATTATCACTTTCTGCAACATAAATTGGATATTCTTTGGTATTATGCTCTTTGAACCATTCAAAACAATTTTCTTTTGTCCACGGTGTTAAATAAGCAACTTTAAATTTTTCGTGAATGGCTTGATTATGTATATTGTTGATATGTTCAATATCCTCTGTTTTTGCATCTCTGATATTCATAAAATTTATACCCCCATTTATTTTCCACATTTTATTGAGAATAATGATAAAATTCAAGTGTTTTGTTATTTTTTTAATCCATTAATTTTAGGGTACATTGTGCATAACGTTCCGGCTGTTTACGACATTTTGCCAGCCCGAATAAAGGCTTTGCGTAGCAAAGACCAGGGCTGGCAAAGTGTGGCGGAGGCCGAGCCGCCTACTGACGGCGAAGCGTAAACAGACCTGTTATGCGAAGTGTGCCCGTACTCCATTATTTTATGTTTTTAATTTCTTTTACCATTTCTAAATAACATAAATTTTCTCCATTCTCTACTGGAATTATTTTATAATCATAATATTTATATCCACATTTTCTATAAAAAAATACTGCCCCCAATGATGAGGATAAGGTAATTTCTTTATATTTATTTTGAATGATTTTATTTTCCAATTCTTTCAATAAAATTTTCCCATATCCTTGATTTTGATATTCCGGTAAAATAAAAAACCGTCCAATTTCATTATCTTTAACCGATCCGGTTCCAATTACCATTCCATTTTCAATTATTATTTTAGTATATTCATTGGGTAATTTTTCCAACATATTTTCTTCAGAATGGTGTTTATGGAAAAAGTCAACGGCATTTCTTGGATAATATTTTGGGTAAATTTTTTCTATGGTATTATGTACCACATTATAAATTTCTTCAAAATGACCTTTTTCATATTCAAAAATTTTCATAAATATAATAACACAACACAGGAGAATACCATATATAAACTTAAAATAGGAGTATCATCAATACGAGGGTAAAATAAAAATATTGTCCCTGACAATAGTCCAAAAAGAAGGGTTAAAACAATGTTTACCCTAAAGTATTTTCTAAAATTCATTTTTCTTCTCCTGCTATTGATTTTTTACATCCTTTACTATAATAACTATATTTTTTATTATGTCAATCATTTTTACACAATTTTCAGATTCTGTATCACCGGTATCAAGGTGTCCGCTACTGCACGGAAATGCTTCGGTACAAGCAAAAAAGCCCCAGGGCCTCTTGTGTAATACCTGGGGTTTAAGATAGAATATCCGCATAAGGAGGCCATTATGGCGGATTTTTTCCCGAAAAGGGATGCTGATTTAGTGGAATGGCTGAAGAATTTTAGTGCGGTGCTGTCTGAACATGCCGAGGAGTGGGGTATTCCTGCTCAAGCCGCAAGTGGTTTGGCCGCAGAGACCGCAGCTTATGTAAGCGCGTATGAGGCAGCGGTCGGGGAAAACGGCACGAGAGCCCTCGTTGTGGAAAAAAATGAGAAACGGAACGCGCTCAAAGCCAATGTGCGGACCATTAAAAATAAGCACATCAATTATAATGACGCGGTTACCGACCCGAACCGGGAACGGCTGGGCCTGTCTGCCCGTGACCGGAAGGCTACGCTCAAGCCCCCTCCGGTGAGCCGGCCTGTGTTGGAGATTGTGCCGACAAATAACCGGCAGCATACTGGAACGGCAATCAACCAGGCGACGGGAACCAAGACAAAGCCGGAGGACGCTTACGGGGTGCGGTATGTGTGGGAAATTCAGGACACGCCGCCTGCAAAGGCTGATGATTTGCGGCATTCGGTTTTTCGCAGAAAGGTGAGCGAAGTATTTGATCACCGCGAGGAAGACCGGGGAAAAAAGGTTTTCTACGCGGCGTGTTATGAAAACGCCAAAGGGGAAGGCGGGCCGTGGAGTGATATTGTTGAGGCAGTGATTCCCTAGCATAAACGCAAATCGGCTAGAACGGCGGGGACCGTTATTGCGCAACAGACGCAGGTTCCCGGCCTTTCAATTAAAAACATAAAAACATGAAAAATAGAAAACGCCTTAGACTCATGAGGATGCTTGCATTCGGAAGGGTTGTTTTTTTAAAATACACTAGACATAGGAAAATTAATGTGTAATCATAATAGACCAGGATGAAACCGCCAATAGGCGGGTATAAAAAGATGGAAGTACTGAGGTGAAAGATGATTATAATTTTTTATGTCATACTGAATTATTCGGGGGGGGGGGGGGGGGGGGGGGGGGGGGGGGAGGGGGCGGCGCACGAAGGGAGGGACGGGGTA
>JAISGE010000047.1 GCA_031263265.1 Treponema sp. | reverse complement strand
GAGGAATGAGGGTTATGAGTCTTCAGAGCCTCGTAATAGTTCCCGGGGTTTAGACCCTTGGGCAGGACCAACAATCCCCCGGTTTTCCATGGTTTCTATGAGCCGGGCAGCCCGGTTGTACCCTATTTTGAGCCGTCTTTGCATATAACTGGCGCTGGCTTTGCCCTGCTCTCGAACGATTTTTACGGCTTTATCATACAGGGGATCATCCCCCTCTGCATACAGAAGCCCCTCATCTTCATCAGCCATAAAAAGCTCATCATCCAGGTAATCAGGAGGGCTGAGGGTTTTCACATAGTCCACCACCCGTTCAACCTCTTCATCAGAAACAAATGCACCCTGTATACGGACGGGGAAGGGGCTTGCGGCCCCGGCATAGAGCATGTCCCCCTTACCCAAGAGTTTCTCTGCGCCTGCCATATCCAGAATGATACGGCTGTCTACTTTACTCGCCACCATGAAGGCGATACGGCTGGGGATATTAGCCTTGATAATCCCGGTAATCACATCAATGGAGGGCCGTTGGGTCGCCAAAACCAGGTGAATCCCTACTGCCCGGCTCATGGCCGTGAGCCGCGCAAGCGCGGATTCAAGCTCCTTGCCGCTTGTGGCCATGAGGTCGGCGAATTCATCGATCACCACCACAATAAAGGGCAGATGCTCTACGGCAATGCCCCGCTCCTTGATACGCCGGTTATAACTGCGCACATCCCGGACTCCCAGGGAATCCAGGCACGCATAACGCCGTTCCATCTCAAAGAGACAGTACTGTAAGGCCTGAAAAGCCCGCTTAGGTTCGGTGATCACCGGAGTCAAAAGGTGGGGAATGTCGTTGTATATGCGTAATTCCACGAGCTTGGGATCGATCAGGATGAGCCTACATTCGGCTGGGGAACACTGGTACAAGATTGAAAGGATCATCGTATTGACACAGACCGATTTTCCGGCACCAGTTGCCCCTGCAATAAGCAAGTGGGGCATCTGCACCAGATCAACGGCCTGGACTTCTCCGGTACTATCCTTCCCCAAGACCAAGGGGATCGCAGGCCCTGTTCCTTCAGGGTGGAATTCCCTAAGGAACCGTTCAATGATCTCCGCAAAGGAAACCATGGTTCGCCTTGTATTGGGAACCTCGATACCAACCGCTTGTTTTCCCGGAATCGGGGCCACGATCCGCACTGAAGAGGCGGCAAGCCTCAGGGCAATATTATCTTGCAGGTTGACGATTCGGGAAAGTTTCACCCCTGGGGCAGGGAGCAGTTCAAAGAGGGTGATCACAGGCCCTTTCTTGATACCGGTAACCTCTGCCTGAATATTGAATTCCTCCAAAGTATCTCTGAGGATAAGCGCCGCTTCTTTGGTGGCCTGATCGATGATGTTGTATTGACTCTCAACATAACGGTTGAGGATCCCCTGCACCGGTATCCCATAGGCTTGCGGTAACCAAGAAGAGGATACTGCTTTTCGTTCTGGGCTGCTGGTCCTAGGGAGCGGCTCCTGAGCAGGTGCTTCTTCCCAGGCTTGATGCCGGCCTATACCCTTCGGGGCATCCTTATCAGCTTCCCGCTGAGCACGGAACCTCTCCTCTACCGGAACAGGAGGAACTGCTCTACGAGTCTCCGGGCGCTCTGGTTCCTCTGGTCCAGGGGAATCGCCTGGCTCTTCCTGAGTACCTGAATCAGGCCGATGGAAGAGGGACTCAAATTCACTCAAGGCAGAGGCACTGGCTAAGGGTTTTATCGTGGGAAACGCGAAGTTTGGCCCATTCGATCCTGGGGCCTCCTCTTCCCCGGTATGTTCCTTGTGGTCTTCAGGCGGTGAATCCGGCTTCAAGAATACCGGAGGCAGGGGGATCGAGGAAAATTTCAGCTTCAAGGGAGGATTCCGCAACGGCGGCCAGGAGGAACGCTTTTGGGCTTGATAGGTTTGCCGTTCCCTGGGCTCCTCGGTAGGCGCGGCTGAGGGTCTATACAGGATGGCGCTCCAGCGGTATTCCCGTTTCTCAGATGCCCTGGGAAACAACAGGGCGGTAACGAGCAGGATCATCAAGATTTCCAGGATGGTAAAGAGGATGACAAAGAAATTAAGCCCTATTTTCCCGATCCACTCAAGAAAGCGGTATTGTTCCTTCAAAACCGCGAAATCCCGAATAAGCATAAACCCTACCGCTAGGGTTATAAAGGGAACCACCGTACAGGTCAGTACAAAAATACGCTCTGGATAGTATTCAGGATCTGCCAATAAGCGCGCTGCATAGAGCAGGTAACAGGGAATGACCAAAGCCAAAATCCCATAGGAATCCACAAAAAAAATCCCCGGTGCAAAGAAAGAACCTGATGCAGTAAAAAGCGCACCAATTATAGAAATTCCTAAGCATAGAGCAGCAACACCTAAGACCCCAGCCCCCACCATTGCAACAATACGAAATAGTGATGCGTACTGAGATACACCATCTTTCAGGACCACCGATTAGAAATCCTCCACTTGAGCTTTAGGCCCTATATAAAGAAGCAAACAAAGCTCAATACGGTAATACACGATCATCCTGCTTCAACACATCTGAGCTTTTCTTTCTACAGACGTGAGTCTACCCTGACCGTCACAAGCTCCGGACTGTAAAAAAACACTGCCCTATTCCACACGCTCATTATCTGAATAATCATCTATTATAAGATTAGATTCTATTAAAGATGAGTTATGGAATAGCAGTACATACTTATTTATACTTTTCTATAATAATCGGAATTCTACTCAAAACCTTTATATAGATTAATCACCACCGTTTCCATAGGGATATCAAAATATAAATACCCATACACTGCGGCCGCTGCCAAGACCCGTTTGCCATAATTACGGGTTTCAGTAATGCTGATGGTTTCCAGGAACAGATCTTCCGGGAACAGGGACTCCGCCGCACGCCAGCGCCTGACCCGGGTCATACCTCCATTATAGGCCAGTAATGCCTGGAGGGGACTTTCCAAGCGATCCATAAGATACCGTAGATAGGATGTGCCGATATGGACATTCATTGCAGGATTCCGCAGATCCAGAGTCTGATCCTCCAGGTAATCAGGTCCTCCCTCCTTACTGATACGCTTTGCCACCTCCAGGGCAGTATCGGACATGAGTTGGGATAGCCCTACGGCCCCAGCATGGGAGACAATAGCCGGGTTAAAGGCGCTTTCTGTACGGATGAGACCGTATAGCAGTTCTGGAGGAATCCGTGCATTCTGGGCATTTGCCTCTATGATTTCCATAAAGGACCGGGGATAATACAAAAGCATATCCTCATAGGTCAAGGTATAGGATTCCCGGCTCATATAGGTGGTAATGATCCGGATGGATTCTTCCCAATAGGCTGCCCCGGCAAAGGTCTGGGCCAGGAACCGTAGTTCCGGGATGGAAAGATCCGCCAGCATGGTTTGCAGATAGGAAAAGGCAAAACGTCCTGCACTGAACTCAAAAAAGCCCTGAAGAAACGCCAGATTCCCCCCAGCTAGGGAATCCTCAGGACTTAGGGCAGGTTTTTCGGCTTGCGGCGTTTCCAAGGGTATAGGGATGATGTGTTCCCCGAGCTGAAAGGCGCTCATGGCACGATAGTAGAAGGAGGAGGCTTCCTCCTCCAAGGCTATCTTGAAAAAGGTCCGGGTCACCAGGGACTTGAGTTCAGTCGTCGAGCTGGTCATGCCGAGCACCCCCAATGCAGCCGCACCCTGCTCAGGGGAAATATAGGCTTCTGAAATCGCCCTGCCCAGAATATAGGCGTATTTTGCCGTGCTTGCACCATCAGACCGGAACCGGATCTGGGAAAAAAGGTGGAGCATCCCTTCCCATTGCCGGTTTGCCGTGAGATAACGGCAGAGCAGATCCAGGATATCTGCAAAATACGAGTCTTCATGCCACTGAGGGAGGTACGTATCCACCAGGGAGAGGACCTGTTCAGGGTTGTTCGTCATCCCGATATGGAGGATATACCATATACAGGCATCTTGTTGCAGAGCATCCGGGGCAAAGTTCAGGGCTGTTTTGAAGTGATCCATTGCCTGGGAATAGTGCCCTCGTTGCCGCTCCATTCTGCCTGCAAAGTACCGGAGCCGGTACCGTATATTCGGCACATCTATTTTTTCGATGTTCTCTATTTTTTCTATTTTTTCTATAAATGCCTTTTGTAGTGCCAGATCATCGGGTTCTGTTGTTTCTTCCGGGATCTTCATGTCTGCGGCTAATAAGGAGTCCCACTCAAGAAAGAGGGATATGCCCTGTGTTAGGGCGAGAGAACCGGCAAATTGAAAACTACGCCCCAAGTCGTTGGTTAATTCGGGGTATTGAAAAAACAGAGCAGGTTCTTCAGGTAAAACCTGGCGAAAGTACTGAAGCCCTTCTCCATAAGAGGCATGGGATACCGCAAGCCGTCCCTTAATCGCAGCAGCTTCTTCTGGGGTAAAAAACTCAGCATCCTGGTTTTGCATTTCCCCAAAGGCCCAGGCAAACGCCCGATCAGGGGTGCTGGTCAGAAACCAATCCAGGATAGCTCCTTTTACCTGGGTATCCTGGAGACCCCAGCGGGACAGCAGCATGAGGACTTCATCCCAGGAGGAGGTAAGACCGTACCTTTCCAAAAGGCGCCGGCCTTCATCCAAGCGGCCTAGTATATACAAGGCTGCACCATACAAACTGAACTCGGTTCCCCTGGCACCCAAGTTTTTGGAGACCCTTGGGGTTTCCTCTGGGACCTGCTCCGGTATATGGGTTACAAGGCGGTGGGCCAGGCTTTTTCCTTGGGTTCCTTCTAAAAGCGGAACCATGAGTTCCTGGGCCGCTGCAGCCCGGATCTGCGGGGAGGGACTTCCTAAAGCCGCCTCAAAAAGCGCTTGATGGAAAAAGGCGGTCTGCGGTCTATGCTCCTGGTCGAGTTCTGCTTCCCCGGTGGAGACGCGCTGGGCCGCGGCTTGAACCAGAAGCCCTCCGTAAAACAGGGCTGAAGGGTGAAGGAGCTGCAGTTCTGCTAGGTTGACCGGATCCGCTGCCAGGATAAAGCTTATATCCCCTGCTTTAAGCCGTTGGTTAGCTTCTTCCTTACTTATCCCTAAAACCGATTCACCCTTACAGGAAACCAAGGTACCGAGCATTAACAAAAAAAAGAAAAAATACCCAGGAAACATCGGCATCCTAGTTCCGGGGAGGAATACGGATGACTCTTCCTGCGACAATAAGGTCTGGTCTCCGTATATTGTTAAATCGGGCAATACGCGGATAAAGCCAAGGATTACGATAAAAAGCCTCCGATATATCCCAAAGAGTATCTCCCCAGCGAATCCGGTAGGAAACGCCGCTACGGGGAATGGTAGCCGGTACCTTGTAAGAGGCTACCGGGGGGGCAGGGCGGTTCCGGTTTGGCGTCAGGTCCTGAGGCGGCGCCGTAACCGGGGCCTCAATGACCAGTACCGGAACTTCAGTCTGCGCTACAGGGGCTTCCCTGATCAAGCCGGTAACTTCAGTACTTGATGCCAGAGGAACTGCCGCGGATTCTTCCTGGGGAGGGATCGATGCGGGAACCACCGGTTCTGCCTCATCGCTGATATCCGCAGCAGCCTGATTATATGCGGTAACCAGAGAAAAATCATCGAAATTGATGGAGATTTTCCCCTTAAAAACAAAGAACCACAGGATACCGCCCAGAAACAACAGGATCCCTACAAGCAGCAGCCAGGGAACTCGCCGCTTCTCAGATTTGGTCTCGTATAAGCCTTGGGGAGGTACCCCGACAAGTTCCAGATTAACCTCAGAAAGCTGCGGTTTCTGGATATACCCTGCCTCTGCGTTAAGATACACCTGTAAAAGTTGATGTTCATGCGGTGAGGAAGGGTCTAAGTCTACCGCATCTACGATAAGTTCTCCTTTTTGATTAGAAGAAACGACGAGTTTTATAGAAGGTTCTCCCTTCTGGGCAGGTTTAATCGGTTCAACCACCATTCTGCCGATAGGACAGGCATCTGCCAGGGTTTGAGTTGCACTTTTATACAGATCAATGTGGATGCTTGCTTGATTATTATAGACGGTGGTTACAATAAGTCTTTTTTTAACCACCGTATTTTCCTCAAGAATAGGATAAAAATCTCCGTTGGCGATTTTGATACCAATAGTTGACCCCATTGGCCTAACTCCTTTTCAATAGCTACACTGGTATATCAGAAAACAACGTGAAAACCTTGTCTTAAACTCTAAACAAGGGAATACTCCCTTGTCAACGGCCATTTTTATACTGAAACAAGCCCTTTGAAGGGTGGATTTATTCATTTATAATTGTACTTCCCCTCTATTTTGTGCTATCTTTATTTCTAGGAACAGCAATCCCCTGTTCAACTGTTTTGTCATAGATAAAAGTCTATAGGATTGGGTGATTTTTGAGAATAGGGGGTATCATGCTTCATGGATATACCCATAGCATAGAGTATGGAAACAAAAAACCGCTTGGTGGCAGTTCTGGCGATTGGCTCTACCAGCATCAGACTGGTAATCGCCCAGATAGCCCAGAAGGGACAATGGCAGGTATTAGACAAGGCCGGAAAACCCGTAACCCTCGGACGAGATGTGTTTACCTCTGGGCACGTATCCAGAGAATCCCTGTTAGAATGTCTTTTGGTATTACAGTATTTCAAGGAGTTACTCGCAGGTTGGGGAATCCTGGATACCGATGTGTATGTGCTTGCCACCAGTGCGCTTAGAGCTGCCCGGAACCGGGATGTGTTTGTTGATAGGGTACGCCTGGCCACGGGATTTCGGATATCCATAGTCGAGGGGATTGAGGAAAACCGGCTCATCTATCTGGCGGTACGCTTTGCACTGAAACAGGATCTTCCCCAGTTCTGGCAAGATAATACCATGATTATTGATATAGGCGGAGGAGCCACGGAGATTATGCTGCTGGAGAAGGGTAAGATGGCGGCAGCCCATAGTCTCCACCTGGGAACGCTCCTCATGGAACAACAATCCCGGCTTGCGGCGGGTCCTGCCTGGACCCAGCGTTACCTGCGGGAAAGTATCCGGCATACCGCGGAATTTTTAAGCGCTGAAATGAACCTTGCCCATATTCAGAGTTTTGTGGGGGTTGGCTCCGATACCCGAATCGCCGCAACCCTCATCGGAACCGAACTCAATGAACATTGCCGAATCATTCCCCGAGATGCGTTTATCGCCTTTGTACAGCAGGTACAGCAGTACACTATCGAAGCATGCGTCCAGAAGCTGCATATTCCCTATACCGAAGCCGAAGGGTTTGTTCCTGGACTGATGGCGTATAAGCAATTCTTAGAACAGACCTTAGCCTCCAAAGTGGTGGTGCCTGATGTCTCCATCCGGGAAGGGCTGCTTGTAGACCTTTCCTTGGGGGTTGAGCCGGAATTGCAGGAGGAGTTCTTCTCCCAGATCATCGCTTCCGCGGCAAATCTGGGACGAAAGTACCATTATGACCAAGCCCATAACCGGCATGTGGCCAATCTTTGTCTCTTCCTCTTTGATGCTTTGAGCAATGAACACGGCATGAACCAGCGGGAACGAATGATGCTGGAAGTGGCAGCCCTGCTCCATGATATTGGGATGTTCATCCGGGGGGAAAGTCATCACAGACATGGTCAGTACATCGTGGTTAATTCCGAAATTTTTGGACTCGGCCGGGATGAATTGGAGATCATCGCCAATGTGATCCGGTATCACCGCGGCGACCCGCCTTCTCAGGAGGATATCGACTATATTGCCCTGCAACGGGAAGACCGAAACCTAGTGCTTAAAATGGCCTCTATACTCCGGGTAGCGGACGCCCTGGATAGGGGCCATACCCAGCAGATAAGTCTCCTGCTGGTGGAACAAAAAAGCGAAACCCTGGTCCTCCATACCGGCGGGAACCGCGATCTCAGCCTTGAACTAATAGGACTAGAAGAAAAAGCAGATTTGTTTCAAGATGTATTTGGGTATAAAGTACTTTTATTATAAAGATAGATGTTGATTCAACCCCAATACTTTTGAGGAAGGTATATATGAGAACGTATAGCAAACTATTCGGTATAACGGCGGCCCTCGTCTTAGGGGCTGCGGTTTCCGTGTTTTCTCTTGATAGCCACCCGATTCGCGAATTGCAGGATCAGGTGAATGGATTTTCAGAGACCCTGGCACGATCCCTGCCTTTTAACGCAAGCCTGGGCCTTAATTGGTCTGACGCCTATATTGGTCAGCTTATCGGCGTACCGCCCCATTTCGGGGTCGGGCTATCCGGCGGACTTACCACCATGGATCTCGGTGCATTTGAGGACGTGGCAGATCTTTTCGGCATATCCATGCCGGTATCCACAAACCTGATGCCTATGCCTGGGTATACGGTAGAGGGCCGGATCGGAGGATTTATCCTCCCTTTTGATGTGGGCCTCAAATGCGGTATCCTACCGCCGGTTGACTTCAGCGAGGATTTCCGGTTCGACTATACCCTGGTAGGTGGGGATATCCGGTATGCATTGCTTAAGGGGCCAATCCTTCCCCATGTCTCTGTTGGGGTAGGGCTTAATTACCTCAAGGGAGGCTTGAATACGGCTATAAAGGGAGCGGGAACGACGTTTACTTTCGGGGGGCATAACCTGGCGCTATCTGATCCGGAAATCGGTTTCTCCTGGGAGACTACCAGCCTGGACGTTAAGGCTCAGATCTCCAAATCCCTGTTTATTATTACCCCCTATCTCGGTCTTGGGGTAAGTCATGGCTGGTCCAAGGCAGGTTATACCGTAGAATCTGATTTACAGTACGACGGCGATCCGGTGACGGGAACCAATCTCAACGAGATTCAACAAGCCATCGGTGATGACCTAGACCTTACCGAGCAGGGGTTTTCCTCAATTATCAAAAATAACGGCTGGGGTTTCCGGGTCTTTGGAGGACTTTCCTTTAATCTCCTGGTGATACGCCTTGACTTCACGGGGATGTATAATTTCTTGGACAATAAGTTCGGCGGCAGTTTGGGGATTCGCTTCCAGTTATAGACCGCAGGATAGGGTTTAGCAGGCTCGCTCCACCTGGAGCGAGCTTTTTTTTCCTGTTTTAGGGTCTATGCCATAGCTGCCCGCCGTTCCCGTACCGCGTGCAAGCGTGTTTCCAGTTCTGATCTGGCTCCAGAGGCGATAAGGCTTTTCAGCGTATCTAGGCTTCCTTCAAACTGCTCGATCCGCCGTAACAATTCTTCTTGGTTTTCAATAAAAAGTTCGGTCCACATCGGGGCATTGAGCATGGCAATCCGGGTCAGATCCTCAAAGCTCCCCCCTCCAAAGCGGGTAATCGCTGCATCGGCTTCACAATCAATGAGGGCTGCGGCAATGACATGGCAGAGCTGGGAGGTAAAGGCGATCTTCCGGTCATGGTCCTGGGCAGTGGTCTCGGTAATCCGGGCAAAGCCCATACGATAGATCAGGGTTTTAAGGAAGGCCAGGTTTTCCGGTTTATTCCGTTTAAGCGGGGTGAGGATATAGTTCTTCCCATGAAACCTACAGCTTTTTGCATGTGCCAAGCCTCCCAACTCACTCCCTGCCATAGGGTGCCCGGGTATGAAGTCCAAATCATCCCGCAAGGTACGTTCCATAGCGGCAACGATGGTTCCCTTGATTCCCGCTATATCGGTGATCAGGGCGCCGGCTTGAAAAGCCGGCATCTGGCTTTCCATAAAACCCAGCAACGCGCGTGGGCTGAGACAAAGGAATACCAGGTCGCAGCAGCCAAGCATGGACTTCGGGTCTTTCATCCCCTCGTCGATGATACCCTGCGCTTGTGCGGATGTAAGGGTATCGTCGTTGCGGTCGTATGCTAGGATACGACCCGCTGCACTGATGATCCCTTCTCCTCGTAAGGCCAGGGCAATGGCTCCGCCCATAAGCCCCAGTCCCACAATGCCTACGGTACAGGTTTCAAGGGGTTTCATTATTTCCCTCATCTTCTTCATCCCATATCCGGCCTTCGACCGCTGCATAACGGCGTAACACGTTCATAAGTTCCGCAAACCGGGCGGGAGTGATGGATTGTTCACCATCACAGAGGGCTTCTTCGGGGTTTGGATGAACTTCCAGGAGGAGGCCGTCTGCTCCGGCTGCTATGGCGGCCTTAGCCATTGCAGGAACCATCCAGCTAAGCCCAGTGGCATGGCTTGGGTCTACGAACACCGGAAGATGACTCTGCTTTTTGAGGATCGGGATCGCCGAAAGATCCAGGGTATTCCGGGTAGTGGACTCAAAGGTTCGGATTCCCCGTTCGCAAAGGATGATCCGGTCATTGCCCCCTGCCATGATATATTCTGCAGCCATGAGCAGTTCGGTTATGGTTGCCGCATATCCCCGTTTAAGGAGTATCGGTTTACGGCAGCCCCCCAGTTCTTTGAGGAGGGTGAAATTCTGCATGTTTCTTGCCCCCACCTGGATGATGTCCACGGTATCGAAAATCTCAAGCTGATGAATGGCCATAAGTTCGGTAACAATCGGAAGACCAGTGGCTTTTTTTGCCTCTATGAGGAGTTCAAGCCCCTCACAGCCAAGTCCTTGAAAACTATAGGGACTTGTCCGGGGTTTGAAAACGCCTCCCCTGAGGAAACCCGCTCCCGCCTGCTTCACCGATTGAGCCACCGAAATGATCTGCTCCCTGGTCTCTACCGAGCAGGGGCCGGCAATGATCCCCACATACCCTGCTCCGATATGCCGGGTCTTTCCATCAAGACCATCTATAGCAATCCGGGTATCATCAGGGTGAAAAAGCCGGTTTACCCTTTTATAGGGTTCCTGTACCCGGATGACCTTCTCCACCAGATGATGGGCCAACAGGCTTTTCTCCTGGATCCTGGAGGTATCCCCCACAAGACCAAGCACCACTTGGGACGCACCTTCAGAAAGGTGGACTTTGACCCCTTGTTTCTCAAGCAACGCGGTGAAGCCCTGTACTGCCCCCTTGCTTGCCTCTGGTTTTATAACAATAATCATACTCGTTCTCCTCATAACAGTTTCAAACAATAAAAAAGGGAGGCCCCTTGCGGAACCTCCCTGATTAACCAGGTATTGCCTATCTTTTAGCCCTTCATGCTGATAGGCGGCAGTTCCCTTGGGATAAGGAATAGATAATAATAGGAGTAAGCTATAAAAGAGACACGAGCATCCGTATGAACTTCCACCGCATATTTCATGTTTTCCTCCGTACTACTGATACCAGCACTATAAGCGCATCAGCCGAAAATTCCTATTAAAATACCTGCCAGTATGGCCGAACCAAGAGTACTGGACACAATTGGGCCCATGGCGTGCATCAAAAGAAAGTTTGAAGGGTTGTACTCCTGAGCCACTTTTTGGGAGACCCGGGCGGCCATCGGCATAGCAGAGACCCCGGCATTACCGATGAGGGGATTTATTTTCCCGCCGGTTAATCTGCACAAAAGCTTGGCAATAAGAACGCCTCCAACCGTGCCAAAACCAAACGCGATGAGTCCCAATATGATAATACAGATGGTATTGGGGGTTAAAACCCGTTCAGCCGTAGCGGTTGCGCCTATGGAAAGACCGATGAGCATGGTCAGCAGGTTCAACACATCCCCCTGCAACGAATGGAATATGCGATCCGTTACGCCGCTTTCTTTAATCAGGTTTCCCAGCATGAGCATCGCGATAAGGGAAGCCGCAGCCGGAACCAGCAGCAACGTGAGCAGCGTTACCACGATGGGGAACATTATTTTTTGCTTTTGGGTTACCTGCTTTGGCTCGGGCATCACAATGACCCGTTCTTTGGCAGTGGTAAGCGCCCGCATGATGGGTGGCTGGATAATCGGAATCAGGGCCATGTATGAGTAGGCCGCGATAGCGATGGTAGGCAGTAGCTCCGGTGCGAGACGCTGGGCCGTAAAGATGGAGGTAGGCCCGTCGGAACTCCCTATTATCCCAATTGCAATCGCGTCTTTGATGCCAAAGGCGGAAAGCCCGGGGATAAGGGGCGCCAGGTAGGTGCCTATTGCAAGGGAACCAAACAGGGCGATAAAAATACCAAGCTGACCGCCCAGTCCAATCAATGCGGTCTTGGGATTGCCGATAAGCGGGCCGAAATCGGTCATGGCCCCGAGGCACAGAAAGATCATCGGCGGGTAAATCTGGAA
>JAISGE010000010.1 GCA_031263265.1 Treponema sp. | reverse complement strand
AGAGCGGAGATTTGTATCTCTATATCAATGGATTTTCCACGGGCGGTACGCAGTTTTACGTCCAGGATTTCCAGCTTGTCGCTGCGGAACTCCCGTTTGAGCTGGGGGTCCACGATGGTCAGTTCCTCAAACTCCTCCTCAGCGAGGTTTGGCAGGACAGCTTTGAGGAAATCGGCAAGGATATTCTTGCTACGGTGGTCGCCGAACAGGAGTTTGAAGGCGAAATCGATTTTGGGGAGCATGATGGACATGGTATGAATATAGCGGAAGGGTTAGGGAAAGGCAAATGCATGGGGTGGGACAAATCCTTACATTGCTTCGACATTACGGTTAAAAAATGCTGGGGGTAAAGAATAGCCTCAAGGCTGTGAGGGGTTCCTCCCTAAGTCATTCCGGAGGCCTCACTCTCCATCGCTATTCTCGATTATAGCTTGTTGATCTGCTGTTCGGTAAGCCCGGTCGCCTGGACTATTTGTCCTATGGGCATACCAATGGCCTTTAGATTCAGGGCTACTTTCTTAATGCCCTTCTGTAAACCTTCCCGTTTTGCCTGCACAACCTTGCTCTGGGTGTCTACCACGTATTTGTATTCGCTCATAGCCGTGCCCGCTCCGCTTCGTCTCGGCTTATGCTTATTAATACCTCGCTCGCCATCGCTATTCCCTCCTCATACCCCATCAATTCATTGATCTTCTCCCGTTTCCCTTTACCCTTCGCATACCGGAAGAAAAACGCCCACTGTTCTTGCGCCGTCATTTCCCTCACGGGTTTTTCCCCCACTACCTTGGAAAGTTCCAACGTGATTATCCGGCTCCTCCCCTTAAGCGATATTCGCCGTACCGGATCATAGTACTCAAACCTATTCGGTATACGAACTTCCCGTAATGGTACGGGAGTTCCTCTGGCCTGAGTGGGAGCGGCTCATATCCGAGTATGCGCTCCCCTGAATCTGGCCTGCCCTGGTTATAGGAGGGTGGTCACGTCCCTCTTGTTCCCTGTAAGCAACTCGGCAGGGTCGACTGTGCCGCCGTTTTTATAAATCGCCGCGCCGTTTCCGGTATTTTTCTTACCGACTTCTGCCTCCGAACCGTAAATAACGCCGCCGCTCATGCTCAAGGTTCCACCACTTTGACAATCACCCCACCGCCGGAGGTGTTGGAGGTATTCCCGGTAAGGCTGGAACCGTCTTTCAGATCCAGGGTTCCCCCGTCTTTCACCCGTACCACTGGGGCGCTGTTGCCGGTTTTCCCTTCGAGCGTTATGTCCTGCAATATCAGGGTAAGGCCGGCCTCCAGGGTAAAGAGGATCCTGTTACCGTCCAGTTTGACCGTCTTGCCGTATTTTTATACCAAACCCTATAGATTCAGCCACCCAAAAAGCGGCGAGCGTAAGTGAAGAGGACAAAACGCATGAAAACCAGCATGGTATTGTTTATAGAATTCTATGAGACTTCTGTAGAACGCGGTACATTGTTTACGGGAAGTACGCGGGCGTTCCCAAGAGGACGCCGGACTCTTTAAGCATGCCGTATCAGAAGTAAAGGAAAAAACCGTATCAGAAGTAAGGGAAAAAAGGTATAGTCAAGGATATGGAACATTCAAGAACAAGCATTTCCCGGGAACAAGCCTGGGACCTATTGAAGACCTACAATCACGATCCCTTTCACCTGCAGCATGCCCTCACCGTAGAAGGGGTTATGAAGTGGTATGCCCAGGACTTGGGGTATCAAGATGAAGCGTGCTTTTGGGGCATAGTCGGCCTCTTGCATGATATTGATTTTGAAGCCTATCCCCAGGAGCATTGCATCAAAGCCCCGGAATTGCTGCGGGCAGCCGGGGTGGGGGAGGATGTGATACACGGCGTATGCAGTCATGGATACGAGCTAACCGTGGATATAAAACCAGAACACCTTATGGAAAAGGTCCTCTATGCGGTGGATGAACTTACCGGCCTTATCTGGGCGGTGGCTATCATACGGCCGTCAAAAAGCGTGGCAGACCTGGAAGTCAAATCAGTGAAGAAAAAATACAAGGCTGCCAATTTTGCCGCAGGCTGTTCCCGCTCGGTTATTGAACGGGGGACCGCCATGCTTGGCTGGGACTTGGATACCCTCATCGAAAAGACCATCCTCGCCATGCGTTCCTGTGAGAAGGAGGTCCAGGCAGCATGGACGCAATGACCGAACAGACAAGCCATACACCCAGAAAGCTTATCGCCATGAGCGGCGGTGTAGACAGCTCTGTGGCGGCCCTGCTCTCCAAAAATGCGGGGTTTGACTGTATCGGCGTTACCTTGAAACTGTTCTCGTCCCATGACCCCAGCAACGAAAAAGACCGCCGTTCCTGCTGCTCCCTTACGGATGTAGAAGATGCCCGGAATGTGGCCTATCATCTGGATATGCCCCATTATGTGCTTAATTTTTCTGATGCTTTTGCGGAGAAGGTGATCCATAAATTCGTTGAAACATACGAAAAGGGGGAGACCCCAAACCCTTGTATCGACTGTAACCAGTATATCAAGTTTGAGGGCTTGC
Source organism: Treponema sp. (assembly GCA_031263265.1). Classification (GTDB taxonomy): domain Bacteria; phylum Spirochaetota; class Spirochaetia; order Treponematales; family Breznakiellaceae; genus JAIRLU01. The sequence continues at coordinate 12,366 of JAISGE010000010.1, read as the reverse complement.
TGCAACGGGCAAAGCAGCTTGATTTTGAGTACCTGGTTACCGGCCACTACGCCAGAATCGAGCAACAGGGTGGCCGGTTTTTCCTGAAAAAAGCCCGGGACCTCAAGAAAGACCAGAGCTATGTGCTCTATACCATGACTCAGGACCAGTTGGCCCACACGGTTTTCCCCCTGGGGAACCTGACCAAGGGGGAAGTTCGAGCGATTGCGTTGGAAGCAGGTTTTGTCAACGCCCGGAAACAGGACAGCCAGGATATTTGTTTTGTGCCTGAAGGGGATTATGCCCGGTTCATTGAGGAGTACCGGGAAAAAACCGCTGCCCCTGGAAACATTCTTGATGAAGCAGGAAACGTGCTGGGACAGCATCAGGGGCTTATCCGGTATACCATCGGCCAACGCCGGGGTTTGGGACTCTCGTTTCCCGAAGCCCGGTATGTTTCGGCCAAATCCGTGGTGGATAATACCCTCACCTTGGGCAGAGCAGGGTCTTTATACACCAAAACCCTCTATGCAGATACCCTTAACCTCATTGCCTGGGAAGAACCAGAAAAAGCCCGGCAGCTTACGGTTAAGACCCGGTATCTTCAATCAGAGCAAAGCGCCAGAGCCAGGCAGGTTGCAGCGGATCGCATCCGGGTAGATTTCGATACACCCCAAAGGGCCATTACCCCAGGCCAGGCAGTAGTGTTCTATGATGGGGAAGTAGTACTCGGAGGGGGTACTATTTTGGGAACATGCGCTTTAATCTGAGATAAAGAAAGTAAAGAGAAGGAAGAAAGGAAAATATGGAAAAAACTATTACCTTATTACGGGACTCCGGGGCCATGCTGGATGGACATTTCCTCCTGTCCTCGGGACGCCATTCGGATCGGTATTTTCAGTGCGCCCGGCTTTTGCAATACCCTGACCGGGCTGCGGCTGCTTTGGCTGGGGTGGTAAGCCGGATACAGGCTGATAAGCTCCCCATAGATGTGGTGGTTGGACCTGCTATGGGAGGCATCATCGTGGCCTATGAACTGGGCCGCCAACTGGGGATTCCCGGTTTCTTCACTGAGCGGGATGCCGGCGGGGCCATGAGTTTGCGCCGGGGTTTCACGGTGCAAGCCGGGGACCGGATCCTCATTGCGGAAGATGTCATTACCACCACTAAGTCTTCTCTGGAAGCCGCCGCGGTTCTGGAAGCTTACGGCGCTCAGGTGGTAGGCTTGGCTTGTCTCGTGGATCGCCGCGGGGAAGGGGTTTCCCTTCCCTGGCCCCTCTATGCAGCCTGTAAGATACCTGCCGCGAGCTGGGACGAAGCATCCTGTGCCCTATGCAGCCAAGGACTTCCCCTGGTAAAACCCGGTTCCAATCCCCTGCGGAGAACGTGAAGCAGCAGTGGCGTGTAAGGCGTCAAAGGAATATACTGAATCCGTGGCCATCTTGTATGTTATCGGTACCCCCATTGGAAACCTGGGGGACATGAGTTATCGGGCGGTAGAAACCCTCAAGACCTTGGATCTCTTGGCTTGTGAGGATACCCGCAGGACCCTCAAGCTGTTGAGTCATTTTGGGATACGCCTCCCCTTGCTTTCCTGCAGGGCTCAAAACGAAGTGATTGCCGCGGAGAAGATCATCGCGGCATTAGCCGAAGGAAAAACCCTGGGGTATGTCAGTGATGCAGGGACTCCTGCGTTGAGTGATCCTGGTGCGGCCCTGGTACAGCGGGTGGTCCAGGCAGGGTATGAGGTCATTCCCCTCCCAGGTCCTTCAGCGTTTGCATCTTTAGTGAGCGTCTCTGGGGGGCGGGATAAAAGCGTTTTCTTTGAAGGCTTCCTTTCCCCCAAGGCAGGGCGCCGCCGATCTCGGCTCAAAGAGCTTTTAGCCCGGGATTCCGCATTTGTTCTGTATGAATCTCCTTTTAGAATACTTAAGCTTTTAGCAGATTTAACCGAATTTGATAAGGATCGGTACGTGTGTGTGGGAAGAGAGATGACCAAACTGCACGAAGAATATATCCGTGGTTCTGTTGGGGATGTACTGTCTATTTTAACGAACCATCATGAACAACGAGGCGAATTTTCAGTATTTGTATCTGGAAATAAGGCTTATTAGAGTATAAACTATTAATAGGCGTATGTCGATATTATAACAGGTAGGGAGCGTATAATGATTGATAGGATAGGTTCTATAAATCCCATTTCATCCGGTAAAAATTACGGATGGAATAATCAGATCAACCGAAGCGTACAAACTGATTCCATTAGTCTTTCTCAAGAAGCAGTGGAAAAGAGTGAACTCTATCGGGCTCATGAGCTGGTGGCTTCCGCTTCTGATGTCCGTTTAGATCGTATCACGGAGCTAAAACAAAAGTTAGCTGATCCGTCATATATTAATGATACCATTATACATGCTACGGCAGACAAGATCATAGATGTTTTGGGTTTGTAAGATTTGGTTTTGTAAATTAAACCGGCAATAAAAAGGTGGAATTAATGTATTCCACCTTTTTATTTTGTTTATGTTGTCCCTTTAAAAAGTATTATTTCTAACCGAGTACTATGATACCGTTATATAAACTGGAAAAGTTCCCCCGTTCTCTGCGATTGCGTAAAATAGCAAAAACATTTGGTGAAGCAGAATACCGGTTGAGTATGGGTATAGATCTGTCCCTCGAAGATTATAAGTATCTGGTGCAGGTTATGGAATTCCTGATGCCCGATCCAGCCTTTTCTCCGGGGATTGTTCAGGTCATAGGTGAGGCCCTCAAAACCTTGCAGAGCCTCTGCCCATCACAACGGCAAGACCTGATCCGTGTCCTCAATAGGATCCGGCATCTCCTTTTGAGAGAAACCGGCCAGGCTCCTGCTGATTGGGACTTTATCGACTACTCAGGCAGGCTTGACCCAGAAAAACGGCGTTGTTTTCCCGGGATGCGGGTCTACTTGGAAGATATCCGTTCCCCGTTTAATGTGGGAGCCATGTTCCGTACTGCCGAATCGTTTGGGGTGGAAAAGCTCTTTCTTTCCCCCTTTTGTGCAGACCCGAATCATCCCCGGGCAGCCCGAACCGCTATGGGTTGCGTCTCGGTCCTGGATTGGGAACGGCTTTCCCTGGATAAGGGGCTTGAAGCTCCTCGCTTTGCCCTGGAAACCGGTGGAACCAGGCTTGAGGATTTTACCTTTCCCCTGAAGGGCACGCTGATCGTGGGTTCCGAAGAACTTGGGGTAAGCCCCGAAGCGCTGGCCCTTGCAGATGCTTCTCTAGGCAGGGTATCCATCCCCACCTATGGAACCAAGGGTTCCCTCAATGCATCGGTAGCCTTTGGTATTGCCCTACAATCCTGGGCAGCAACCTTAGCCAAAGCAGCTCCATTGAATACCCACCGCCATCAAGGGTACAATGAATATCCATGACGATTCAATTGTGGTATGGATTGTTCCGGCTGGGCTTTGCCTTGGTTTTTATAGGGCTGCATATCGCCCTGATGATAGGACTTGTGGTGGCATGGCGGCGGGATACACGGACCTGCGCTCAAGGGTTTTTTCCCAACAGACCTGATCCTCAGGCTTTACTCCCCAAGGTTTCGGTGATCATTCCGGTTCATAATGAACAGCTTTGTTTACCTGGTCTTTTCCAGAGCCTCTCGGTACAGGAATATCCAGATCTAGAGTTTATCTTTATTGATGACCGCTCTTCCGATGCAAGCCCGGGGATGCTTGGTGGTTTTGCCGCGGCTTTTCCTCAAGGAACGGTTCAGATTATCACCTTACACGAGAACCCTGGGCCGAACTACAAGCAGTATGCCCTGGGAAGGGGTATTGCTGCAGCATCCGGGGAGTTTCTCCTCTTTACCGATGCGGACTGTGAAGTGCCCCCTCAGTGGATCCGTTCCATGCTTGCCAGAATGGGGGATCCCCAGGTCGGACTTACCATAGGACCGGTGTTTAAACGTTCCCAGGAATCGGGTTTCTTGTACTTGTACCAATGTTTCGATCATGCGATACGGTATATGTACCTTGCAGGTTCTACCGGCCTTGGGGCTGCCGGAGGCGGGTTCGGTAATAACCTCATCCTCCGGAAAGAGGCGCTTCGAGCCATTGGGGGATACGCTATGGTGCCGGTTTCTCCCACTGAAGATGCGGCCCTCATCTCCCGGCTCAGGACCTGTTCTACATACCAGGTCCGTTCTGCCTTTGGCAAAGAGGTATTTGTGATCACCGGGGTAGAACATTCCTGGGAGGACTTTACGAACCAGGCCCTTCGCTGGAACAACGGGGGTCTGTTTAGCCCTGATCCTGCCACTCGGTTTAATTTCCGGCTGCTGATGATTACCATCTCTCTAGGTATCCTCGCCCTGTTTGTATTGCCTTTTATTCCTTCCCTGTGGCCGTTGAGCGCGGTAGTACTGCTTGCTATGACTATGAATACGGTGGCTACCCTCGGCCTGTTCGGGTCTGCTCTTCCTCACCAAAAGGCGTTCTACCTTATACAGGTGGTCTTTACCCCCCTGTATTTTACGGTGCTTACCATTCTGGGTTTTGGCAAGTTCAAGGTAACCTGGAAAGGAAGTGCGCTCAAAGCCCAATAGCAGCGGAGTATAGAGTATGTTTCCGTAAAGACCCTATTGACTCATAAACACAAATAAAGTATATAATACTTCTTAAGGAAGATGGTATGAGTATAAAAGTTGCTGCCCGTCGCAATTGGGATATAGATGGGCTTATCAAAGGAATTGATCAGCCGAATATTAAGGCGGTGATTTATTTCTTTTCGGTTGAATTGGAGCGATTTGAACCCCGCAAGGCGCTCAAACGGGCGTTTCCCCGGGCCTCCTGCATAGGCGCTTCTATGATAGGAGGTTGGTGTACTACTGGGGCAAGCGAGAAAGGCGTCATAGCCATGTCTTTGTCTTCCGATGAAGTGGAAGAAACGTTCGTTGTCTTGCAAGAGGGGGTGAAGCGCGACCCTGTGCTGGCGGCTCAAAAGGTCATTGACGCGTTGAAGCGGAAGTTCAGCGGCCGTAATCTGTTCCCCAATACCTATTTGGGTCTGGTGTTCTTTGACGGACTATGCCGTGGCGAAGAAATAATCAAGCGGTTTACCTTGGAAAAGGACTTTAATCTGAATCTGATAGGAGGTGCGGCCGCGGATGAGCTTACGTTCACGAAAACCCTGGTAAGTGCAGACGAACAATGCTCTGATGACGGGGTAGCGGTTATGGTTCTGAAAATGAAGATACCCTTTTACTGTAATCATTATGTGCATTGTCTTCCCTCCAATACCTCTTTTGTTATCACCAAGGCTGATCCGGTTAACCGGATCGTCTGGGAAATAGAAGGGCAGAACGCAGCAGAGTATTACGCAAAAGCTATCGGTGTTTCAGGGGCGAATAAGCTCACCGCGGTTCATTTTGCGAAGAATCCAGTCGGCATTGTTATTGGAGATACGGTCTATGTACGCAGCCAAAATGCAGTTATCGATGGTAAGGGTTTACAGTTTTACTGTTCCATAGAAGAAGAAACCAAGGTACATATCCTGCGGCGGGGAGACATCATCGCCCATACCCGTAAATCCCTGGAAGACGCGCGGCAGTACCTGGCGAGTATACAGGGAGCGCTCTTGTTTAATTGTGTGCTGCGGTATGTGGAAATGAAAGAGCTTAACAAAGTAGTGGAATTTAACCGCGTATTCGAGCAGCTTGCCTTTGTCGGTTTTAATACTTATGGGGAAGAATACTTTACCCATCATAATCAAAGCCTTACCGCGGTCTTTTTCGGAGCTTGTCTATGAATAATCCCCCCCCCCCCCCCCCATATCAGTTAAATCATAAGATAAAACGGTTGATTCATTACATAAACAGCAAGTTCAAGATTGTAATGTTTGAAATTATTTCTCGAAGTCACATGCTCAACATTACTATTACCTATTTGCATAATGCCTTTACCCGCGTCTCAGATATGATACGAAAGACTAACGCTTCGTTTCAGAAAAACGCTGAAATCTTGATGCGTGCATCCAAAGATAATCAAACGTATATAGAAAAGGTTAATCATAATTTTATCAGTATTGATAAAGCCTTTGATGATTCTTTTCAGCTTACCGATACCCTGCGCGGCATTGCAAAACTGAGCAGAGATAGTCTTACGGCTATTCATAATATTGCGGAGCTGACTAACATACTCGCCCTCAATGCGTCTATTGAAGCGGCACGGGCAGGATCTGCAGGTAAAGGTTTTACGGTAGTCGCTTACGAGATCCGCAAACATGCGGCAACCACCAAAGGCGCTATAGAAACTACCTCGCAAAACATCAAACAGCTCATAGTACACATTGAGCGTCTGTCGGAAAAGATGGACGGTATGAAAGATTCGGTTAAAGATGGAAAAGCGCTGGTGCAAAAGATTGTGGCGTTAAGCGAGCAGGAGCATAAGGTGCTTACGGTAGTCAATACCGATATAGCCGGTATACATGAAACCTTTCAGGAATACGAAAAGATCACGGAGAGTTTGAATAAGACGATAGAACAATCAAACATCTCCAGAGCGAACATAGAACAAATGCTCGTACTCTTTCAAGATTGTATGGAAAGTATAGAAAAAGCGGATGACCACGGTTAATAGACGAAGCCTGTTTCTTACCTTCGGTAAACCACCGGATATACGGATGAAACTAAAAAGACAACCGTATCTTTGATAGGTCTACGTTCATTGCCACGCCTCCCTCACATTCACGTCTTTGGTTTTAGGATTGATGAGGGTAAGGTGGCAAAATAGTCTTCGATGGTTTCCTTCCGCCGGATCAGGGTAATGGACCCGTCGGGCCTCAAGAGCAACTCCCCACAGCGGAGTTTGCCGTTGTAGTTAAAGCCCATAGCCCTGCCGTGGGCCCCAACATCATGGATGACTACCAAGTCGCCGGTGGATTCCCCTACCTCAATCTTGGGGAGCTTCCGCTGGACCGCGAATTTATCGTTGTTTTCGCAGAGGCTTCCTACCACATCGTAGGTCTCGGTGGCAGGAGCATCTTCTTTACCGGCTATGGTGATGTGATGATAAGCCCCGTACAGTCCAGGCCGCATAAGATCCGCCATACACCCATCAAGCCCAATGTATTCCCGATAGATGTGCTTACCGTGGATGGCCCGGGCCACGAGCCACCCATAAGGGCCGCTTACCACCCGGGCCCATTCGGTATGAATCCCCAGGGGATCAAGCCCTGCAGGAAGAATAATGGCATCGTAGGCTTTTCTGATACCCTCTGCCAGGTATGCGTAATTGAGCGGCTCCTGTTCGGGCTTATAGGGAATCCCCACCCCGCCTCCCAGGTTCACGAATTCCAGACGAATACCGGTTTTTACCTGCAATTCCACGGCCAGTTCAAAGAGGATGCGGGCAGTCTCGATATGATACGCAGGATTAAGCTCGTTGGATGCCACCATGGTGTGCAAGGCAAAGCGTCGCGCGCCCTTATCCCGGAGCAAGGGGAACGCCTTGAGGATCTGTTCCCGGGTAAAACCGTACTTTGCCTCTTCAGGGTTCCCGATGATGGCGTTGCCTGCCTTCAAGGGGCCAGGGTTATAACGGCAGGAGATGAGTTCAGGTATCCGGGCCTTTTGTTCAAGAAAGGCAATATGGGTGAAATCATCCAGATTGATGATCGCACCCATGTTCAGGGCGGTCTGGTATTCCTGGGCTGGGGTCTCATTGGAGGTGAACATCACCTCTTCCCCGCGAATCCCCGCCATCTCTGCCAGCAGCAGTTCCGGGAGGCTCGAACAGTCCGCACCAAAACCCTCTTCCGCAAGAATTTTCAGCATGAACGGGTTGGGCAGGGCCTTAACCGCGTAGTGTTCTTTGAATACCGGGAAGCATGAAAAAGCCTGGCGTATAGCCCGGGCGTTTTGCCGTATTCCAGCCTCGTCATAGAGATAGAAAGGGGTGGGATACTGCTGTACCACTTTCTCAAGCTGCGCTTTACTCAGGGGGAAGGACTTACCTGGTCTACCTATCATCCCAGATACCCTTTGGCTTTGAGCAGTTCCGCATTCAAAATACCGCCTCCTGCGGCACCCCGGATGGTGTTGTGGGAAAGCCCTACAAAGCGCAGGTCAAAGATAGTACAAGGCCGAATCCTGCCCAGGGTAACAGCCATAGCCTTGTCTGCATCTCGGTCTTTCCGGGGCTGGGGACGGTTCGCCTCTTCCCTGAGGATGATGGGCTGTTTCGGGGCCATAGGCAGGTTCAGTTCCTGGGGCAGACCGGAAAAACTGCTCCAAATAGCCTTCACTTCCTCGATGGAAGGTTTCTTGGCTCCGAATTCTAGGCTGACGCAGGCAGTGTGCCCGTTTACCACCGGCACGCGGTTACAGTGGGCGCTGATTTTCGGCGCGGAGGCGGGCTGTATCTGGCCGTTACGAATCGTTCCCAAGATCTTCAGGGGCTCCAACTCGGATTTCTCCTCTTCCCCTCCGATGTAGGGAACCACGTTGTCGATGATGTCCAGGCTCGGTACCCCCGGATAACCCGCACCGGAAACCGCCTGCAAGGTGGTAATAAAAAGGCGGTTTACCTCGTAGCCTGCTTTGAGCAGGGCATAGAGGGGGGTCATGTAACTCTGAATGGAACAGTTCGGCTTTACCGCAATGAAGCCCTTGTCCCAACTCCTGGCCTTTTGTTGGATAGGAATGATATCCGCATGGTGAGGATTCACCTCCGCGATAAGCATGGGCACATCTGCGTTCCAGCGGTTGGCCGAAGCATTGGAAATCACGGGAATACCCCTGGCTGCGTACGCTTCCTCCAAGCTGAGGATTGCATCCTTTTCCATTTCCAGCGCGGAAAACACAAACCCAAGCCTACCCTGCTGTACCGCCTGCAAGGCCGCGGCCGCATCATTGGCATCCTCAAGCACGAGATCGCCTACCCCAGGGCCCCAGCCGCTGCTAAGCTGCCAGCGGCCAGCCATAGCGTCCCGGTATAGTTTGCCTGCGTTCCTGGGGGAAGCCGCCACATACCGCACCTCAAACCACGGGTGTTGTGCGAGCAGCGCAATATACTGCTGGCCTACCATGCCGGTAGCTCCTAAGACCCCAACCGGAATCTTTTGTATTGTTTCCATATTCTGCTTTAAATCCTTCTTTCTGCCTTATGTAAGGGTTAAGGGCCTCATAAACAAGAGACCCCTCAACCGGAGTATACCATCATACCTACCTCCGTATTCAAGCACGCACCTTGCCGTGAGTTGCGCTGCGGAGCCTTAGGCCTGAAACCGTGCATTGTGGTTGACTGCGGGAGTCCTCTTTTTATAGTATGACCATACCATGTTATCATATTGTATTAAAAACCTTTCAGGGGCTTCCTGGGCCTTGCTGCCTGCACAAGATACGTCCGCAGATAGCCCGCGTATACCCGTCCGTTCCCAAGTAGACCCCCAAAACACCTGGGATCTTTCCAAACTCTTTCCCCATGATGAAGCCTGGCAGGAAGGGCTTAAAGAGTACGAAAAACAAACCGAACGGATCCCCTCATTCTGTACTACTTTGGGAAGATCCGCAGAAAAGCTTGCGGATTACCTGGATTTTGCGAAAGCCTGCGGCCTCTTGGAAGAACGGCTCAACTATTACAGTGACCTGCGGCAAACTGAAGATGAAGGGGACAGTACCGCCCGAACCATGACCGGCCGTTTCATGATGGCGGTAGCCAAAGCACAAGCCGAGGCTTCCTGGGTCATACCGGAGATCCACGCCATCCCTGATGCCGTGATGCACGGGTTCCTGGGGCATCCCCGGTTAGCGGAATACCAGATTTACCTTAAAAAGCTCCTGCGGTATAAGCCCTATATTCTCAGCGACCGGGAAGAACGGATCATTGCCCTCCATGCCGAGGGGGAGACCTTGGCTTCAGATGCGTTTTCGGTGCTGACGAATGTAGATCTGGAATTTGGTATCCTTGATACCCCTGAAGGGAAAAGGCCCCTCTCCCAGTCTACCTGGTCCGTGTTTATGGAAAATCCTAACCGCGATCTACGGCGGCAGGCTTACCAGGCTTTCTACCGCCAGTTTGAAACGCACCAAACCACCTTGGCCGCGTTATACAGTGGCTCGGTTAAGCAGGATGTGATTAAAGCCCGGATTCGGGGCTTCCTTTCTGCCCGGGCAGCCCACCTGTTTCCCGATGCGGTTTCCGAAACAGTCTACGATAACCTGGTATCCACCATCGGCAATCATTTAGCCCCCCTGCACCGGTACTATCGTTTACGGAAACAGATCCTGGGCGTGGATGAATTACGCCACTACGATGTGTATGTACCCCTGGTACCCAGGGTAGCAAAAAAGACCTCCTGGAACGAAGCAGTAGACCTGATTTCCGCAGCCTTGCGGCCTTTGGGGGAGGAATACGGACAGGTTCTCCGGGCCGGACTCTTAGGCCGCTGGGCAGACCGGTACGAGAATAAAGGAAAGCGATCCGGCGCTTTTTCCGCGGGAAGCTACCAAGGAGACCCCTATATCCTGATGAACTATAAAGAAGACAGTATCCGGGATGTATTTACCCTGGCCCATGAGGGGGGACATTCCATGCACTCCTGGTATGCTGCTCGCGCAAACCCGTTCATGCACTACGGGTATACGATTTTTGAGGCGGAAGTGGCCAGTACCTTTAACGAAGAACTCCTGTTTCGTTATTTGAGAGACCACACTGAGACCCCGGAACTGGAGACGTATGTGATCAACAAGCGGGTGGATGATCTGGTGGCAACCCTCTACCGTCAAACCATGTTTGCCGAATTTGAGCAGAAAACCCATGCCCTGGAAGAAGGGGGAACTCCCTTGACCGTAGAGGTCCTGCGGCGTGAATACCGGACCTTACTTACCAAGTACTTTGGTCCAGATATGGTCTTAGAGGAAACCAGCGATCTTGAGGGCTTGCGGATCCCCCACTTCTACCGGGCCTTTTACGTGTATAAATACGCCACCGGCATTTCCGCATCTTTGGCCTTGGCTGAACAGGTTCTTTCTGGCGGTGAGCAAGAACGGAAGGATTACTTTAGTTTCCTCAGCTCTGGAGGTTCCCGATTTCCGATAGAATCCCTCAAGCTCGCCGGGGTTGATATGGCATCCCCTGGCCCAGTGGAAGCCGCGTGCAAGGTTTTTACCCGGTTGGTTGACGAACTGGCATCTCATATCCAGCCTTGATAACCAGGTGAGCACAATCAGGTATCTTTCCCGGATATAGATACCCTATTGAGGGAGGTAGATTCTGTGTTTTGAACATGAGCGGAGAAAGTATCGTTTGTATTAATGACTGCGGTAATTTGTCTAGCAGCCTTAAAGTATCTCCAACTCTTTATTTGGGGTTTTGGAACAGGCTCACTAGTATACAGTGACATGATAGATGGCTGGAGTATTACCTATCTGTCCTGTCAAAAGTGTTACCGATGTCATCGGGTTGTACCGCTAAAATTTGTTGAAAGTTTTTGTAAACGGCTTGACAAAAGATATTTTTTGATACAAGGAGTGAAAGAATGAAGAATAGAATTTTTTTCTTTACTGGCACAGGAAATAGTTTGAAGATCGCAAAAGATATTGCGGAGTCTCTGACAGAATGTGAAATCATGGCAATATGCAAAAACACAGATATAAATATACCAACAGGGTTTGAACGTATTGGATTTGTATTTCCCGTATATTATTTCGGCCTGCCAGAAATGGTGGCGGATTTTATTCGCAGAGCAAATTTGTCAAAGAAAAATGCAAAGTATTATTTTGCCGTTGCAGTGCCTGGCGGAATCTCAGGCAAACCTATTGTTCAAATGGATAGATTGCTTTCCGAAAAAGGTCTTCATCTGAATTACGGAATTAAAATCAGAATGAATGCAAACTATATTATCAGCTATGGTTCGATTAGTCTCTACTATGTAACAGCTATGAAAGCGTATGACAAACGCATAGAAAAAATCATTCGCGATATAAAAAATATGGAAACGAATGAAATCGAAAAATATAGTAAACGCATTGAAAAGATATACCTCAATTGTATTTGTAATGTGCATAACATGGATGAGGGTTATAATATAAGTGACCGTTGTACTTCGTGCGGGATTTGTACAGGTGTCTGTCCGGCAGGCAATATTACGTTAAACAATGGTCATCCAATTTTCCACCATCAGTGCGAATGTTGCATGGCCTGTATTCAACATTGTCCTCAAAAGGCGATTAATTACCGTGATAAAACGCAAAAGAGAAAACGTTATACGCACCCGGACATCAGTTATACCGAAATTAGTAAATACTATAACAATTTACAAAGTTAACAGTAGGATTTGAGCCTGTTCCAAAACCCCCTGAAAGGATAGAAAGGGCGGGGGAAACCTGATAAGATTGTAGTTG
>JAISGE010000212.1 GCA_031263265.1 Treponema sp. | reverse complement strand
GCATATACCCCGTACAGTTCTACCGGCTGTTCCTTGCCTTTGACCAGAACGCTGTCAACCTTCCTGAAAAGAAAACGGTGCTTGCTTGCCTCGTACATATTTTCCGACACGATAATGGGATGCTGATAGTCTTTGGTAAGCCCTTCCAATCGGGACGCAAGGTTTACCGTATCCCCGATGACCGTATAGTCCTGTTTATCTTGGAAACCGATGTTCCCCACCACTGATTCCCCGTAGTTGATGCCGATGCCCACGGCAAAACCGCTTTCTGGGAGGCGGATCTTCGAGGTATCCACCTTGGTGATTGCTTTAACCATCTGGATGGCTGCCCGGATAGCACAGGCTGGCGCATCCGGCAGGGTCTTGGGTACGCCGAAGACCGCCATGATGGCATCCCCAATGAACTTGTCAATATTTCCCCCCTCAGCGATAATTTCGTTGCCCATAAGGGCAAAGTAGGCATTCAAAAAGGTAACGATATCCTGGGCGCTGTTATGCTCTGAAAGTTTGGTAAAATTCCGTATATCTGAAAACAGAACCACCACATTACGGGTTTCACTCTGACTTTCCGCCGCAGATGACGTATCGATGATCTCATCCATCACATCAATGGGTACATACCGGGCAAACGCGGCCCGGGTTTTTACCTGTACGGTTTCCAGGTACCTGAGGGAAAGAGCATTGGCAATAATAGGAGCCGCAGCCGCAAAAAAAACATGGAGATTTTCACTAATGACCGGGGAGAAATAATCTTTAATGGAATTAGCGATATTAACCGTGGCAAACTGTTCACCTGCTATGGACAAGGGAATGGATAGATACGATTCGATCCGTTTCTTGTTCAGTCCCTGAGGGTAAAAATCCCAACTGCGCTGGGTGAGCACCTTAAAGTCTGGGAAGAGGGTATTAAAATCCGCCCGGGTAATCGCGGTAAAATCATCGGCAAGGGAGGCGGTGTAAGCCGCGATGTTGCTGGTATAGACCAAGAGCGTGTTATGGGTGCTCTTAATCATGATGGAGGTGATCCCGGTCTCGCAGATGTAGGTCAATAATTCAAAAACCCCTCTCAAGATAGCTTCCAAGGATTCCAGTTTGCTTGATAGTTCGGTCAACATCCCGATGATGGTCATTTGAAAGAGCTTGGTATCCAAGAGGTTACTGACCATCTCGATCAAGGTAGTATCAGTGATTCTTCTTCCCTCTTTTTCAATGGCCTTATGATCGATGTCTTGACCAGTCGAAAGGAGTATCTGGATGCGTTGATTGAGTTCTCCGAAATTGTCTGGGGACTTTTCAATAAAGCAATCCGCACCGGCTTGAGCTCCCCAGAAGCGATCCTTAGTTTCGCTTAAGACGGTCAGCATGATGATGGGAATCTCCTTGGTGTATTTCCGGGATTTTAAGAGTCTTGTAGCCTGATACCCCTTAAACAGGGGCATTTCTACATCGGTGATTATGAGATGGGGCAAAAATTGATACACCTGCTTGATGCCCTCAAACCCGTTGATGGCCCGCTGGGTCCTATACCCTGCGTCATGTAAGACTTCCAAGAGAATATCCGCAAAGATATCCGAATCTTCAAATACGAGGATCCGTTTTTGTTCGGCCTTTCCCTGAGCTTCATCCGCCATGAGCTTCTCCAATGAGATCCCGCACTGCCGTAATCAGATTATGATTGTTAAAGGAATTCTTAATGATATACCGGTTGGCTCCCAGCATAGCCGCCTGTTTTTGATCTTCCTCACTGGATTTTGATGAAATAACAATGATCGGAATCCCTGCCAGATCGTTATTTTTCCGGATATTTTCCGTAAGCATAAACCCATCCATCTGGGGCATATTGATGTCTGTACAGATCAAATCATACCGGTTATTTTTTGCAGCCATAAGGGCTTCAGAACCATCCGCGGCAGTATCCACTTTATAGCCTTCGGCCTGGAGGATATCCCGTTCAATCTCCCGGGTGTGTAGCGAATCATCTACAATCAGAATCGCTTTTCGCACCTTTTCATAATCTATATGTTGTTTTTTCAGATCGAATGAGGTAACCCGTTTAGCCATAGTAATGAGGGTGGGTACGTGGATCGCGGGTACCATCTCGTAATCTTCACTGAGTACCACTCCGGAAAAAACAGGCATGGCTTCCATAAAGGAGGGCATGGATTTTAGGATCACTGAACGCATGTTACTGATCGAGTCGATGGCTAAGGCAATGATTTCATCGTATGCCTTGATGATGACCACAAAGAGGCTTGCTTGCTCCTGAGATTGGTCCGGGATATGAACACGCAGGATCTGGTTAAGATAGTACAGTTTCACGATGTGGTTATTGAATTTGATCCCCGGATGATCCACCACCGTGATGATGGCATCTTTATTGACCAACAAAACCGTATCCACAAAGTTTGCGGGAATGATAAATTTCATTTCCCCACAACGTACCGGGAAGCCGATGAGGGACGCTATCGAGAGGGGGACCAGGATGGTAAAACAGGTTCCTTTTCCAGGACTGCTTTCCACGAAGATGCTTCCCTTCATGTGTTCAACACTGTTGCGCACCGCATCCATGCCGACCCCCCGGCCTGACATGGTGCTTACCTGGGAGGAAGTAGAAACCCCAGATTGAAAGATATAGTTCATCACCTCTTCATGGCTTAGTTGAGCCGCATATTCCGCGGAGATACGTTGCTGTTCAATGATTTTTTTCTTGATCTCTTCAATAGCAATACCTTTGCCGTCATCAGCAATGCTGATCTTCATACTGCCGCTCTCACGGATACAGCAAATACTGATCCGGCCTACCTCAGGTTTTCCCGCTTCCCGGCGTTTTTCCGGGGTCTCTATACCGTGGTCAATGGCATTGCGTACCGTATGGATAAAGACCTCCGAAAGGGTTTCAATGATATTCTTATCGATCTCATTCTCAGCGCCTTCCAGGTGTAACTGCACTTGTTTACCCAACTCCGAGGCAATCTCAAAGACATAACGGGGATACGCATCCAAAACCGTGGAAAGGGGCAACATTCTCAAGGAGATAACGCTGTCATACGCGCTCTTGGTATGATTCCCCACGTCAATGGCGTAGTTCTTCATTTTTGAGCTTATCTTTCTGATAACCTGTTCAAGATGGCGACATTCTTGTACCAAGGGGGCGTTTACCTGATTTTCCGCGATGAGCAGCTTCAAGAATTGGGTACAGACTGCATGGACCGTTTCGGTCTCTCGGGAAATATTTTTAGCGCTTATCTCAAGGGATTGTAGGGACGCGGTATGCTTGATAATATCGTTGATCTTTTGTAAGGGTATCCGAATACTTTCGGATTTGAGTTCTTCTATACGTTCCCGTTTTGTTTCACCTGAGACCACTGGTTGAGCGTGTACTTGAGCAGAAGGTTCTGGTTCGATGCTTCCCAGGCTGGGGAGCGTAAAATCTTCATTGGCAGCCAGGGCAGCCAGGGCACGTTCAAAGTCCTGGGTTTTGATAGCATCGGTCTTGGATTGTTGTATTGCGGCAAAGCCTGCCTTGAGCAGATCCAGGGAGGAAAAGCTCAAGCGCAGGGCCTTATCTGAAAACGTGATTCGCTGTTCTTTAAGCGCAATAAACACGCTTTCCAAGGCGTGGGCCACTGCTTCTATACGGGTAAATTCGAGCATCCGGGCAGAGCCCTTGAGGGTATGCAGGCTCCGTAGGAGACTTACTAAGTCATCTTCCAGGGACTCCCCGTCTTTTATATCCAGCAACAGGGTTTCGATGGTGGCACAGTTTTCTATGCCTTCATCGATAAATTTACCGATATATTTTTCTTTATTGATCCCCATGATCTTCTGGCTCTTGTTTACTGTTTAATACGGATTCCAATGCATGGGCAAGTTCGGTAAGTCGTTCCGCAGAGGAGGTGGCAACCTCGGTGGAATGGAGAAACGTATTAAGCCCCTGGGATATATCGGTAATGGCAACCGTTATCTGTTCACTGGATTTGCGCTGTTTTTGGGTGGACACGGTGATGGTTTGCGCCTGATTCGAGGTAATTTCTGCCCCTGAACGGATCTCATTAAAGATGTCTTCCAGATCTTTGATGAGGGTATACCCTTCGGCTATTTTATCCGCTCCTTCTTCACTGGCAATGATAAGGGAGGAAGAAGAATTCTGGATCTCTTCAACCTGTTCTTTAATCTGCTTGGTAAGATGGGCAATATCGTCTGCCAAACGGTTCACCTCTCCTGCCACCACCGCGAAACGTTTTCCGGTTTCCCCGGCGCTGGCTGCTTCTAGGGCTGCATTAAAGGCAATGACCTTGGTCTGGTCCGTAATGGTATTGATGATCCGGATAATATCCCGGATTTTGGCGATCTTATTTCCCAAAAGTACAATCCCGTTTATTACTCCGTCATTTTTTTCTTTAATATCTCCCATCTTTTTGACATTGTTCTTGAGTACCGAGAATCCGGTGATAACGTCATCTTCCATTTTTGCGGCAATAGTAGCCACGCTTCCGGTCTTATCCGCAATATCCGTGGCAATCTTGGCATTCTCGTCAATGGTACTGGCGATCTCTTCCATACTTGCCGCCTGACTATGGGCGGTACTCCATATATCCTTGGATGACCGGGAAATTTCATTGGTGGAATCACGGATAGTTTTCGCGATTTCCCTGGTCTGCATAACCGTTTGCAAGGCTGCTTGGGCGAAGCCGGTCTCCTGTTCCCTTCCCGTGGCCCGCTGTAAGAGGCGCTGATACTGAGTTGCGATACCGGAACTAATGAACCCCGCGAGTAAGAGCAGCAGCGCCCCAAGTCCCACGCCTCCGTAGTTGAGATTTCGACCATACCCTAAGGCATTGAGGATAGCCGCGGTAACCATAAACAAGAACATGGCCATAATGCCCGAAAAGATCCCGCAGGCCCTATGGTGACGCAAGGTGCCGAGCATAATGAAGATAAAATAACCGGATACGTGCAAGGTTATCAAAAAATCCAGCGTGAGGAGCTGTCCCCGCTGGGTTAAGCTGTTTATCAGTACAAAAGACATAAGCCCTAAATCCAGAAACGTACTGCCGTATTTCACCCAGGGCTGCAGCAAGGGGTGCTTATGGATATAGAAAAACAGGGCAATGCTGTAGAGGAGAAAAGCACCGGGTCCAATAAACGCGCTGATGTCCCCGGCTTTGAATCCGCTCCGGGACCCCATCACCGTGATTCCCATGCCGATGCTATACATAAGCCCCAAGGCTATACGAAAATAGGTGATTACCAATTCACCGGTACGTTCATCCTGCCGGATGCAGTCCGCTGTTTGTATCATGATCGTTCCCTATCCTTCCCGTTATTCGGTTCGGTATTTCTCAATAGCCTTCTGTAATCCTGTAGACATATCGTTTAAGGTATCCGCGATCTTCGCGGTTGAGATGGTGGTTGCAACAAATTGCTTGACCCCGGCGGATATTTCCGTGAGGGCATCGAAAATCTGGATGGAAGCATATTCTTGCTGTTTACTGAGATTGGAAATTTGTTGGGATCGAGTCGCCACTGTCTGGGCAGTTTCAACAATCGCTTCAAACACCGCTTTTTGAGCGCTCATGTGCTCATAGCCCTGCTCGATCTGTTTTGAGCCGTTAAAGGCTTCGGTAATCAAGGTCTGGGAGGCGGTTTGTACCTCTTCTATTTTAACCTTGATCTCCCTGGTTGAATCCACTACATTATCCGCGAAGCGTCTGATTTCGCTGGCTACCACTGAAAACCGGGCGCCGCTCTCCCCTGAAGATGACGCCTCAAGGGATGCATTAAAAGCAATGAGCTTGGTCTGATCCGCAATACCGTCGATGATTCGGATGGCATCGTTGATATGCCTTATCATATCCACCAAGTTTTTAATCTCAAAAATGATCTTGGCGTTCTGGTTCTGGATATCTTCCATCATATGTTCATTGGCATCCCGCAGCTCCGCCCCTTTTTGACTAAGCCCCTGGGTTTCTTTGGCCAAGGTGGCCACTTCTTGGGTCTTAGCAGCCATCTGTTCAGAAAGGTTCTTGCTCCCCTCCATAGTACTGACAATCTCGGAAACACTGGCGGACTGTTGATTGGCGGTGGTGGTAATCTCTTTGGCGGAAGTAGCCATCTCTTTCCCCATATCCGAAAGAGAAACAGACTTCTCCTTGATACCCATGATAAGTTCCCGTATTTTATTCACTGTGGTATTAAAGGAAGTGGTCATGGCTCCAATTTCATCATTACTATGGATATCCACATGCTTGGTCATATCCCCTTCCCGGATATCCCCTAAAATATCCACCAGATAACCGAGGGGCTTGCTGATAGAGCGGGACATAAAGAAAGCCCCTAAGGCGACAAGGAATGACATCACCAGAATGATAACGATACTTATAAAAAGCATCCGATACACGGGAGCAATGATAATCTTAGCGGGAATCCCCACCATCAACGTCCAGGGCTTACGGGTTTCTCCTATATTGAAGGGGGCACAAAAGAAACGCATATCCGTTTGGAATTGGGGTACATAATGGGTAAAAGAAAAATAACTTCCCTTGCCTATGGCTTCTATCAGTTCTGGTAAATGCTCGCCCATAATATCCGCTTCGGTCTCCTCCATGCGCTTTCCAATCCGGCTGGGATCAAAATGAGCGCTCACGATACCATCATTGCTGAATACCGCCGCACAGCTGCCTTCATAGGGTTTGATTGTTTGTATCTGCCCTTGGATAGTAGATATATCAATATCAATGATCGAGGCGCCTAGGAACTGGCCGTTGTTTCGAATCGGTACGGATATCGTGGTGATGAGCCGGTTCTTCCCATCCACAGGATACCAATAGGGGGATACCATGGTTTCATGCCCGGTTTGTTTAGGCACAAGGTAATAATCCCCGCTGCCCGGGATTTCGTAATTTACCACCGGTTCCAGGATGATCCCCGCCTTAGTCCGGGCAAAGTAGGGGATAAATCTCCCGGTACTATCGGTTCCTGGGGTATTCCTATACCGGGCATCCTGGCCGTCTAGGGCGTTCGGTTCCCAGACCGTGGACGCAGCGGTTATTTCTGGATTTGCTTCGGCTATCCCCCGAAGCATGGTCATAAAATACTGGCGGCGATCCGCCCGATCCACCTGTTCATACTGCTCCATAATCTGGGCAAGACTTCGGCATGTGTACACATATTTCCCAAGCCATAAGCGAACCCGCAGGGCGTTTTCTTCTACCAAGTTATGAAGTTCATTGTTTACCAGAATGGAAATCTGTTTCTCCGAAAGCCACAGCAAGGTAAAGACCAAAATACCGATTCCCAAGAGATTCAGACCAACGGTGATTATTATAAGCTTATTACCAATTTTCATATATGTTTTTTAATACTCCTACCGGTGTTTATTATCGTGGTTGGCTATGGTTAAGTAAACCCTTATTTCGTTGTTTTTCCAAAGCCCGTTGATAATAATCCGGTGAAAAGCCTCCGATAAACACTTCATAGCCTCGCTCCTTACCTTGGCTAATGCTTTCTAAGGCTTGGTTGATTTTGTATACATAGCGGACCGGGTTTCCCTGAGCAGCCAGGGAGCTAAGCCGGTAAAAGGCAGGCCAAAAGGTTTTGTCTTGCTGGATTGCCACTTTATAGGAATATTCCGCATCCAAAGGCAGGGTTTTAAGGTAAAAGTATTCCCCCCGGAGAAAATTCGTATAGGCTGAATTATCGTATTGCTCAATAAACGTCAACAGACGGTCGGCTCGCAAGAAATCCCCTTGATTAAT
Organism: Treponema sp.; assembly: GCA_031263265.1. Taxonomy (GTDB): domain Bacteria; phylum Spirochaetota; class Spirochaetia; order Treponematales; family Breznakiellaceae; genus JAIRLU01. The sequence goes on along the minus strand of JAISGE010000212.1, from coordinate 5,626 downwards.
CAACGCGATAATTGCGGTCATAAATTCGTTACCCATACCGGCAAACCCATCGTCCTGATGCCGTTGTTCCGCTGCAAGGAATGCCAGGGTTTTTTCTGTGGTAAGCCGGGCCTCGGTATCATCAACAATCAGGGCTGCAATCCGATCCGGTTCTATGGTAAGTCCCTTTTTCCGGGAGCTTAGCTCCGGGTGTTTCGGGATTATCCGAGGAGTTCGCGGCTCTGCCTGTTTGATCCCTTTACTTGACCCTGCTTCGGTAGTCTTCTTTTGAAAGTAAAAGGCATCTTCTTTGAAACAATTAGCCAAGAGGGGATGTTCTATACTTGCGGTCTCGGATATGCCCACCATGAGGCACGCATCAGGGAGCAGCGCGTTTGCCAGGATGTTTGTAACTTTGATACGGCTTTCAAGGGAAAAATAGATGAAAACATTCCTAAAAAAAATTAGATCATAGCCCTGGATAGGAAGCCCCTCCATAATATTATGGAGATAAAAATGGATATGGTCTTTGAGCCGGGGATCAACGGTATACTCCGTGCCTGCGGCTGATACATAGCGATCCAGCAGAAACTTCCATTGCGTCCCATCCTCTCGAAAGGCATTGGCCGTATACCGTCCCTGGCGTGCAGTCTCGATCACCTGCCGGTCTATATCAAAGGCATCGATCTCCCAGGAAAGAGGCTTATATCCTAAGCACTGGTTATAATAGTCAAACACCATAGCAATACTATAGGCTTCGCAGCCGGTAGAAGTCGCTGCGGAACAGATCCGCAGGGACCTATTCAGGGTGGAAAACCGGGGTAGTAGTTCCCGAAGTAATACGGAAAAATGTACCTGCTCTCGAAAAAAATAGGTTTCATTCACCGTAAGGAGTTGGGCAAGATCAAAGAGTGCCTCAGAAGAAGCGAAAATATGCTTATACCTTTCTTGGATGGGTGTAGTTATAGGTTGGTCAGGATGTACGAGGGTTTGGATCTGGTTGAGATGCTTCCTCAGTTGCACCAATGCATCGGTGCTCGCCCGAATCCCCAGGGTATGTTCTACCTGCTGATAGAGCTGGTACATAAGCGGATCATCGAAGTACGGTTCCTTCCCATAAACAGGCAGTCCCTCTTCCATATCCTATGTTCCTCCTAGCGGCTTAGTTAAGGCAATAAGCCGTTTAGCGATAGCCTTCAAGGGTAGAACCAGATCCACACACCCGGTTTCTATGGCTGATTTCGGCATACCGTAAATCAAAGAACTCTGTTCGTCCTGGGCAATGGTAAGGCCCCCGGCTTTCCGGATCGCTTGAGTACCTGCAGCACCATCTTTTCCCATGCCCGTGAGCACCACCGAGATCACCGCAGGACCAAGAACCTCAGCCGCGCTCTGAAACAGCCTATCCACCGCGGGTTTCTGGTTTTGAACCGGCTCACCGTCTTCCAGGATCAGATGTTTTCTGGTCATCATAAGGTGTTTATCCGTAGGCGCAATGTAGATCGTTCCTGGTTGGGGAATCGTCTCATGTTTCGCAAGCTGGACATCCAAGGCCGTGTATCCCCGGATCCATTCTACAAACGCTTTATCAAATCCTGAAGAGTTATGCTGTACCGTCACAATCGGCACCGGGAAATCCTTGGGAATCCCCGAAAATACCTCCATGAGGGCCTTGGGGCCGCCGGTCGAGGCCCCAATAACCACCTCACTAATGGGATGGTAGGTTCCCTTCCCTAGAGCCTGCCCTCGAATAGGAGCATCTATGCAGTTTTTCTTACACTTGATTCCAGAAATACGCTTGAGGGTTTCATAAATATGCTGGCGCCGCTCTTGGCTCATGGAGCGCGTAAAGAACTGCTTAGAATAAAATTCAAGGGCCCCCTTCATCGTGGCTTCATAAATCGTCTTTGCGCTGTCTTGAGAGCTAATTACCACAATCGGGGTCGGGGTATCCCGCATGATGATACTGATAGCCTCAAGTCCTGACATACCAGGCATCTCAATATCCATGGTAATCAGATCAGGGTTCAGTATCCGGGTCTGCTGCACCCCTTCAAGACCGTTTCCTGCTTCGCCTATGACCATAAACCGTTTGTCATGTTCAAGAAAATCCTTGAGAAAACTCCGGATGCGCGGGTTATTATCCACTACAAGGACGTTAATCACCATGAGCCTCCGACCCCAGAATTCGGGAGATAAGTAAAACCGGATCAATAAAGGCCGTCATGGTAGCGCCGGTGAAAGAGACCCCTCGCAGAAAAGGCAAGCTTCCTGGAAGCCTGAGGAAGTCTGGAAGCTGCTGGATTGCTTCTGGAGGAATATCCACTTCCGTCTCCACAGGCGGGGTAACCAGCACTACACCCGGGGCCTCAGTTCCGGTATATGTTCCCAGCACCTTAACCAGGGCCTCGGGGTAGGCCAGGGGTTTCAGGCGAATCCCGTGGGGCGTGGGCAGATCCGCTCTACAGAAAAAACGCGGAAGCGAGAAAAACACCTGACCTTTATGAGGCTTACCCTCTATCATGGCGTGCATATCTCCTGAAACCTGTATGATCTCCGCTACACATTCCGAAGGAACACCCAAGAAAATACCCTCAAATCCGCATAAAAAAGTTCTCATATACCCAGCAGCTCATGCCTCAGACCACAAAATCGTTTTTTATCCGGTTAATAATCTCCCGAATACTCAAAATAAACACGTCCATTTGACCCCATTCAAAAGATGCCTCAATAACGGTGGAAGCATCCTGATGTTCCATACCTTGTTCCACTTTTAATAGGTTCTCCAGAGGCACATCCACAATATCAACAACATCGTCAATCATAAAAGCCAATTTATCCACCCCTTCTTTCAAAACCACTACTTTGGACAAGGCCGAAGGGGTTTTGAGCATGAACAATCCCAGGTCGATGAGGGCGTAGGGCACCGAGTACCGGTTAATAATGCCCTTGACATACTCAGGAAGTAAAGGCAAGGGATAGGCTTTATCATAGACCGCAACTTCGTTTATCATACGGGAAGGAAGGGTATACAATTTTTCCTGTATGCTAAAGATAAGAAATTTATCCATGGTAACGGAATTGGCTTGTTTTGAAGAGGCCGTATGGTCTATCATCCCTGTCTCCTTGGTGTGTAGGGCTACCCTAACAGTACTTACTTTTATTATAGTTAATTTTATCGTAAAGGCGAACTATTAAACAATAGATCAACCAGAGTAACTTATTTTACCTATCCCTTGACGATCAAACTAGAAAACCAGTACGCTATACGTTATAATAATAAGTAACTTTATCTAATGGTGGAGGAATAATTATGGCTGAACTAGCATGTGAAAATTGTGGAAAAATCATTTTAGAAGAAAATGTTAAATATGGAGATTGCAAGCAATGTTCACTATGCGCGGATTGTGTAGCAAATTGGATTGCTAATGACTGTAAAGCGTGTAAAGATAAGCAGCATGAGGGATAATAAACGTATCGGTAAATCATCCGAAGGACATTTTCTTTCCTTAGGCTTCCCTGTTTAATAAGCCGGATAGCTCATCTTAGAACAATCATCATCTAGACCTTCCGGTGGCCTTTTATACCCCCGGAAGCAGTTGTTTATCTCTGGTTACCCAGGACTGGGGGAGATGTCGTGATTTTTCTTCTGTATTTTTTTTATCAAGTTGGTGTGTAGTCGCCGTTGTAAACCTCACGGATCTAGGGTTCTTCCCGAATCAAAACTTCGCGGAACCCGGCAGTACCCAGTTTTTCCGCTACTAGTTGTACATCATCTGCATATATCCCAGCAAGTACTACGCGGTAGTAGTCGCCGTTTCTTTCATAGGCAGGATTGAGGCCGGTATTTTTCAGTTTATCAAACACATCCATGGCATTTCTGACGATCTTATAGGCTCCAACCTGAATACGGTACCGCTTACCGGTTCCTGCAGGGGGTATACTGGGTTTAATCTCCGCAACGATTTGGTTTGAAAGGGAGGGCAGCGGCGGGGCGAGGTTCTCACTGGGTATATCCGTGGGGGTACTCGGGGGTATTCCAGGGCTTGTTGAAACCGCCGAAGCAACCTGGCTTGAGGAGGGAATATTCCCTTCTATTACCACAGGAGCAGTTCCCGTGATCAGCATATCTAACTGTTCCGCGGCTGCTTTAGAAACATCAATGATCCGAACCGCCTTAAAAGGTCCCCGGTCATTGACCCGTACAATCACCTGTTTGTTATTTTGGGTATTGGTAACGGTAAGAATAGTACCAAAGGGCAGGGTTGGATGGGCAGCGGTAAATTTTGTAGCATCGTACTTTTCTCCTGATGCCGTATTTTGACCGTTGTATTCATCCCCATAATATGACGCGATCCCTTCATCCCGGTACCCGTCGTTTGAGGGCTTGGTCTGGGCTATACAAACGAAGGCAAAACCTAAACCTGTTATAATGAGTGCAATAATTCGTTTCATAATTATTCTATCGGCAAGGAATGATAAATCAATGACTAAATTTCAAATCCTTGAAGCGGACTAGTAATCCAGCGATATACCGGTAAGCATACCCGCTTTTGTTTACCGGCTTATCCAAAAATTTACCACTCATAGAGGGCATGAAGGAAAAGGGTCGTTGCCTGGGCCACATTAAGGCTCTCTAATACGCCTGTTCCCGGAATACGAACGAGGACTGAACAGTGGTCCTTTACCTCCTGGGGAAGACCGGTTTCTTCATTACCCACTACCAAGACAATGCTAGGCCGTAGAACGCCCTGGGGGTTTTGGCCGGAGGGTTTGAGGGTCCGCATCCGGTCCTGGATGATGGTATCTAGATCCTGGATCCGTTGCCTGGCTCGGATATCCGTTCCTATGGTGATGAGGACCCGGGATGCAGCCTTAAGAAACCCAGGAATATCATGGACGAGTCTGAATACCACATGCTCCATGCCTCCTTCGGCAATCCGGTACGCGCTGGTGCTCACCGGAGCCTCTGACGGAACACCAGAAAGTACAATAAAATGAGCATCAAAAAAGGCCGCAGACCGGACTATGGCCCCCAGGTTGTGATCGTTCCCCACCTCATGGAGGAGTAGGCCGGTTTTACCTTCCCGTGCCCAACAAGCTAAGTCCTCTTGAGTAACCGCGGGTATCTTGGGTTCCTCGATCATAGCCACCACCCCCTGGTGATGCTTACTCTTACAGATTCGTTCCAGTTCCTCATTATCGCAGAGTTTATAAGGCCGTTTCCGTTGAGCCAGGTGTTTACAGACTTTGGTAAATACCGGTAACCGGTCTTCCCGGAGAAAAAGCCGGTTGATAGTTTCCGGGTGCACCTCCACCAGAGCTGATACGGCATTAAACCCACAGACCGCTAATTCCTTGGTAAGTTTGTTATGCATAGGCCTAGTATACTGACCTTTTTGGTTCTCGCAATACCGGTAACCGGTTTCTGGTAACTTGGGACATTTTTTCCTGAAACTGAACATTGCTGCAGGAGAAACCCTTGACATGGTTTGTCTTATTGGGTTATTCTTAGTAAATTTCTGTTTTTATTTTTATCAGGAGATCTGTATGATAATGCATCGTTCTGGTTTTATGGGGGGGGGGCCCCCCCCCCCCCCCCCCACAAATCAAAAAAAAAAAAAAAAAGAAAGGAGATGAGATAGTG
>JAISGE010000208.1 GCA_031263265.1 Treponema sp. | reverse complement strand
CAATATTCTGTCCTTCCAAATAGTGGAATTCCTATATATCCCCGCAGGTCTAATGCGTTTTCGTTTTTCATCGTAATTGTACAGCTATAGGTTCTTTGTTTTTCCGGATCGTTTACCTGTCCTTTGAAAACTGTTGTGTCTATTTGTTCAAAATCTATTAAAACCATAGAACCATGATAATTTTTTGCTTCATCACTTTGGTCCGCAGTCCATATTAGCCGCCCTTGATATAAAACATTATTCACCTTATATATTTGAACAATACTTTCTCCATTGGTAGTTAACCATAAGCCTTCTAATTCCTGTGCATTTGTCCAGATAATGCCCATAAAAAACAATACCATGATAAAGCAATATCTATTCATCAGTTTCTATCCTTTTTCATAAAATCATGATATTTTGAAATTTTCATTTTGTCAACATATTTTTCCAATAAATTTTAGGCCCTATTGCGCCTAACTCCTTATATCCGCCATATATGGCAGATAACGTACATAGTTTATCAACTTGGAGCAAAAGTATCAAGAGGATTGACATAACAGTGCCAACAGACGACACCTGAACCTTCTCCTCGTCCCTTTTCCCCAAGCTCCCCAAAACAAGATGTACCTGCCCTCAAGGGTAGGCTTCCTGCCATAGGTGGGTATCAAAACGCTGGTGGCCCCTATGGATCCTTCCAGCGGTTTTGGCCTGAATTCTCACCCAATAGTGGTAAAAAGCCATAAGAAAAAATGTTAATAAGGCCGCTATAATCGTCTTAACGGCAATTTGCCAATAACTATAAAACGTCTATTATTGCTTTATTGGCAAACAGGCCGGATTTATGGAAAACATTAGGGATATACTGGAAAAAAATATTAAGGGAAACCGCCGGAAACGCGGTTTGACCCAAGCTAAACTGGTGGAAAAGGCGGACATTACTACCCAATATATCGTTATGATTGAGGTGTCCCGCAAGTTTCCCACCCCCGAAATACTGGAGCGGATTGCAAGGGCGCTGGAAATTGAAACCTATCAACTTTTTTCGGCAGGTCCCACACGGGAGGCGGCTCTGGAACGGCTGTATCAGACCGTAGCACATAATATTGAGCAGGTAGTCACCGAAGCCATACAAAAAGCCCTTTCCGGTAAATGTACGGATTAGTTACAGGCAGGTGTGGAAGTGATAAACCCGGGTTTAGAAACACCAAACCTGAATTTGGCGAAAAAATAATGCGGTCGATGGGTTTCAGCTTTATGGAACCGTGTAGTTGCTACCTTTGCCTGTTTATCCTCTACCGGATTGACTATTCCCCGTCATTTTGCGTATACTAAAGCTACGGAGGATAGGCTAGTGGCTATACCGCCAGCTTTGGGAGCTGGATGTCGGGGGTTCAAATCCCCCTCCTCCGAATAGGTTAACCCTTCGGTAATACCAGGCAATTAGGCAACGGTTTGTGCTTCATCACTAGGAGGAAACATATACAGATCCGGCAATCTGAAAATTCGTTCTAGAGAAACAGCTTCCCTTGCAAATATATTACTGATTACCGGCACTTCAAAGCTGTAGCGCAGTTCTTCAAACCCTGGGGCATTCATGATGAGAGAAAAGCCCATATTTTTATGGATGCCTTTGGATTCCGCAGGTAGCGGATAGGGCAAAAAGGTAAAAATCCCCGCAATATAACTGACCAGATTATAGGGATTTTGCCAATTACTGTCTATCATGGGGACCAAGACCTGTTCATGCAAGAGTTCTATCTGAGCCTGTTCCAAAGGCGCAAAATTCGTACCGTTGAATATCCGTCCGATTATCGCAGGGACCATGAACACCGGTTTATTACTGTTCAACAAACTATCCTCGGTATGGTTATGTTCAGCAAAAGGCCGCATGTGACGATTGACCTGTTTCATCCCCTCGTATATCAAGCTGACCATATCAGCCTCTTTTTGCTGATATTTAATTGATTCCCCTGCAATTCTGGCAAGCCCCCGGTTTGAAACCACATAATGAGGTTCCATACGGTTAAGCACATAACAGATAGTATCGGTACGGCATTGGTTGCAGGTACAGATGTTTTGCGGATTACCTCCCTTTTCGATTAGATCGAAAATAACGTTCACTTTAGCAGTAACCTTATCTTCGTTACTATTATAAAATCCCATGTCGTGACTCCACGGTGTCTTGACTATTGCACTTCTTTCAGTACAGACGCACTGACGATACAAATGGTCTTTCAAGAACACGGTTCGTGTAACAACATGACCATGGTTTTTTTTCATTTTTAAATAAGGTCTGTCAAAGTGCAATTCGGCAAGTCACTCCCCTATTTATAACTATACCCATTTTCTCTTGGTATGCAATATCTCGTAGAGTAACGCGGCATACTCATTGCTGCCATACCCGGTCATATAAGCCGGATCTACAAAAATACGGATAACTTGTAACGATTTTATAAAGGCGTTCACGGTTTCAGCCTTAAAAATACCAGAACTCTGCTCAAAATAACACCCTTCGTCCCGTACATAAAGACCGGTTTCAAAGGTAATTTGTTCAGGTATATCGATAATCACCTCTTCCGGCTGTATACGAACCCCAAAAGCCTCAGAAAAATCTACCGCTAATGTCTCCTCATACTGGGAACGGCTGGTAATATGCAAGAGTTCCTGGTGACAAGCAGCATCATAGGGGAATTCTGCGGCAACCATATAGAGACGGCCATCCCGAACTTTCTCACCCAGGGCAAAGAAGGGATCCCCTAAACCTGCCAAAAGGGCAAAGAGGCCCTGATCATCCAGATCATAGAGTTTTTCTTGGGGAATGAGCCCCTGCTCAAGGCCCTGAAGAATCGCTTTTTTAATCATCGCGGTAGCGGATCGGACCGAAGCATGCCAATAAACCGTTTTATACATCAGGTATTTGGAAAAAAGGACCGATTCCACACTAGGAATACCCCGTGAATCAATATCCACCCCTCGCTCAGGATGCGGACGCAACCGGGAAAGAATAAAATCCACATCCTGAGCGCCGTAAGGAACCCCGCAATACCGGGCATCCCGGTTTAAGTAGTCCAGTTTATCCGGATCCAAGGCCCCGGACAGCAATTTCCGATAGAACCGCAGTTCCTTTTCCTCTCCCCCGGGAAGCGCGGTATTGATAATCGCCGCGGTTAGATAGGGATCTGCCCCGCTTGCCCCTATCAGGCTTTTAAGCGGCTCGCGTAAAAGCCTGATACCGGTCAATGCCTCGTGATCTTCCAAGGGTAGTTCCTTAAGGGAATGGGCATAGGGAAAATGACCCAGATCATGCAGGAGAGCCGCACATAGAAATGAACGAATCCCTTCAGGACTAACCCATACGTCAGCACCCTGTTCCAGGAAGTTACGAAGCAGTCTTCGGGCAAGATGATAGACCCCCACCGAATGAGCTGCCCGGGTATGGGTTGCACCCGGATATACACAATGGGTCGGTCCTAATTGAAAAATCCTATGCAAGCGCATGAACGGCGCGGATTTAGTCAAGGCTTCCAGCGCGGGTGTAAGGTATATATGCCCCCATAGAACATCCCGAATAGGGGCAGTAAAACCTTTTTCCAGTGCAGCATACCTATCATGCATACCGGTTATCGCTCATAACGGCCACATCAGTTTTTTGGCTTTTGTATGATTTTTGTGATAAGCATCATGAGTACCGCGACGCCGCCGCAAACAATAAAAAGGCCCAGCATCCCTTTCCACATGATGTCCAGAGAGGCAAATACGTTGCTTAAAACTATTTGGTTCATGTACCCCGCTCCTTATAAATACTGGATTATCAGACTTAAAACCAGTCCGCTTGCCACTACCGAGGCGATTTGTCCTGAAACATTCGCGCTTACCGCATGCATCAAGAAAATGTTGGTTGGGTCTTCTTTGAGGGCAAGCCTTTGGATAACCCGGGCTGACATCGGAAACGCGGAAATTCCTGCCGCGCCTATCATGGGGTTTATCTTTTTCTTTAAGAACAGGTTAAGGAACTTGGTAAAGAAAACCCCGCCTACGGTATCCAGGATAAAGGCAAAAAGCCCAAGCGCGAGTATTTTGACGGTGTCCACGGTGATGAATTCTTCCGCTCTAAGGGTAAAGGCTATGGTAATGCCTAAAAGCAGGGTTATCAGGTTGGAAAGACCTTTCTGCGCTGTTTCAGACAGGGACTCCAATACCCCACATTCCCGGATAAGGTTGCCGAACATTAAAAAGCCGATAAGGGCTACTGCGGAAGGAGATATAAACCCTACGATGATGGTTACAGCAATGGGGAATATGATTTTTAAGAGTTTGGGAATCTCCGTGCTGGCCACAGGATCCATTCTGATCATCCGTTCTTTTTTGGTGGTGGTCAATTTTATGGCAAAGGGTTGAATGATGGGTACCAGGGACATATACGAATACGCAGTTACCGCTATGGGGCCCAGGTAGTTTGAATGGAGTACCTGGGAAACCAGTATGGTGGTAGGTCCGTCAGCCGCACCAATAATCCCGATAGCCGCCGCATCCTTCAGATCAAACCCCAAAAGGCAGGAAAGGGTTATGGTTGCAAAGATACCAAAGTGGGCGGACGCGCCGAACAGGAAGTAGACAGGCCGCGACAACAGGGGCGAAAAATCTATCATCGCCCCGATCCCAATGAAGAGGAGCAGGGGCATGACTTCGGACGCGCCGATTCCTTTTTCAAAAAGCCATTGGATTACCCCGTGGGTTTCCCCTACACCAGGCATAACCTGATTAAGTACGCCGCTTAAGGGTAAATTAACCAGTATTGCCCCAAAACCCATAGGCACGAGCAAGGCCGGTTCATATTCTTTGGCAATGCCTAAATAGATAAGCACAAAACCAATGCCAAACATGATTAACTGTTTCCAGCTTAAAGCAAGAAAACCATCCAGTAAAAATTCCATCCTGACTCCTTTATGATAGGGTATAACGGGCGTTCAGCGCTGAGGTCTGTGGGAACTGACTTCGTAAAAAAATCCGTTTTTACAGGCTGCTAGTGAGCGCCCCGGTAATATACTCGAACTTGTTTGTAAAGCCCATCCCCTTCACTTTTGGTTTCTACATCCGCAATATCGTTCAAGGTGGTATGGATGAGCCGGCGGTCAAAAGGATTCATGGGTTCTAGGAGGACCGAACCTCGATTCTCCCGTACCCTATCCGCCACCGTATAAGCCAAGCGAACCAAAGACTCTTCCCGGCGAATCCGGTAATTCTCCGTATCCAAGATCACCCGTACGTCCTCCTGACCCAGTCTTCCCGCGTAAATGTTGATCAAGAGCTGCAGAGCATCCAGGTTTTTCCCTTTTTTTCCAATTAAAATAGAAGAATATGCCGAATCAATTTTGAACCCAATCTTCCGGTCCTCTCTGAACAGAACCGAGACCTTTCCCTCATACCCCATGCGCTGCACTATACCTTCGGTAAAATCGATTATCTTTTGTTCAAAATCGTTTTTAGCTTCAGGATCGTTGAATCTGGTCTGACTAGACCCTTCAGAAACAGCTCGAAGCTCATCAGCTTCCTCGGTATGGGTATGCTCCAAAGCTCCTGAAGCTGGCTGGTTCAAGTGAACCCGGATCTTAACATACCCTTTTTTGAATAGACCTGAACGCTGAACCTCAAGGATTTCCACATCAAAATCGTCCTTGCCAAGACCAAGCGCTTCTGCCGCCTGATCAATTGCCTCCTTTTCGGTACGGCCTTCAAATTCATACACCATATATAGACTCTCCTCGCGAAACAAATTGCATTTTCTATTTTTTTTAATGCTCTCTCACCTTTAATGCTTTTTCTTCTTCTTTGGCGCAATCACCGGTTCAGGATTTGCCGCAGCCATACTTGCCCGCTTCTTGGCCAGATATTTGTTGATAGCTACCTGCTGCACCAGGGATAACAGGTTAGAGGCGATCCAGTACAAGAGTAAGCCCGAAGGCACATCGTAGAGAATAAAAAAGAACACGATAGGCATGATATAAAGCATCATCTTCATCTGGACATTGCCCTGTTGATCCGGCGTTTGCGTTATCTTGCCGTAAAGCAACTGGGAGCCAACGTAAATAAACGGCAAAAGACGTATATCACTCCACCCCAGCAGGGGTAAACGGAAGGGGGCAAAGTTAAAGACCGATTCAGGAATGGAAAGGTCTGGAATCCAGCCTGGAATGAACAAAGCCCCCCGAAGATCGAAATGATTGTTGAAGAGATTGTACATGGCTATGAAAATCGGTAATTGCAGAAGCATAGGAAGACAGCCTGCCAGGGGATTGTACCCCTCCTTCTTGTACAAGTCTGCCATTTCAGCGTTCATCTTAGTGGGATTGTCTTTGTATTTGCTCTGGATGTCCTTGATCTTGGGGGACAGGGTCTGCATCCTGAGGGTCGATTCAGACCCCTTCTTGGTCAGGGGAAAGAAGACGACTTTCACCAGAAGGGTGAGAAACAGAATGGCCACCCCATAATTCGGAATAATCCGGTAGAAGAAGGTCAGAACCCACTTGAGTACGGTCTCTAAAGGCGCAAGGAACCCACTGGTATTGGCCACCTTGATTAAATTCATGTCCCGTAGATTGAAGTCGTTGTTTCCCGTGTTATACCCTATCAGGGACTCCTGATTCTTGGGACCCAGGTAAAACCGGTACGTATCTTCTGCACGGGAACCGCTTATCGGCAGGCGAAGCACCGAGAGCCGGGAAGCATAGGAAATACCCGGTTCAGGTTGTGCAGAAAATTCCAGGTCATATTGGTTAATGTAGGGCAGGGCAATGAAGGTAAAGTATTTCCCCGCAATGGCCGCCCAACTGGGACGGTTCATAATCTTGAGCGGGGCATGGTCGTTTACTTTTTCCTGCTTCTGTTTGCCGTTAGCGTAGGTATAATAATTGCGATACTCATAGCGCTGGTCTAATTTTTCAAAATAGGGGCCAATCTGGGGGCCAAAGCTCAGGGTGTAGGCGACTCCGGAAAAATTAAACCCTGTAGTCGAATGTCCTCCGTCCAACTGTATGGTCAACTCAAACATGTATTCATGGGGCTTAAAGGTGTAGGTTTTGGTCAATCGAAACCTACGCTCAGTACCTTCCTCAGCAGCCCCCAAGATAAAATCCCGGGAAAATGCCACGATATGATCCGCTATACGGGTTACCGTAAAGTAAGATTGTACAGGCTTGACCGTGGTATCCCCAAAAGCCAAGGTAAAGGCGTGGGCCTCCTCGGTACCAGAAAAGATCATCTCCACAAACTCATTGCCCTCGGTATGTTCCTTGAGCTTATAGGAAACTATATCACCCCCGGCATTGGTGAGACTTACCTGGAGCAGGTCCGTATCTATAGTTACCCGCTGCTCAGAAACCGGGCCTTCATCTGCCAAAGATTCGGTAATATCCTCTATGATAGGTACCGGAGAAACCAGCCTTTCCGGGGAAGGTTCCGGGGCCGGGGCTTCCGTAGGAGCAACTGGAGTCGAGGGCGGAAAAAAGACACCCTGTACCATATAAAAACCTGATATAACAAAAACCGAAAGCACTACCGCAAGCAACGTTCGCTTTTCCATGCAACTCCTCAAGCAATTCTTAATTTTGTATGTCTGCTTTTACCTAATCCTAAACAATATAAGCCAAGCAATAAAACTAAAAACGTTCTTTTATAATCCTCTTTAAACATACGCATTTAACCATACCCATACCCCCTTTTGTACTAAGGTACAGGATCGTAACCCCCCGGACACAAGGGATGGCAACGCAGAAGCCGTTTAAGGCTCAACACAAAACCCCGGTATATCCCGTATTTCTGTACCGCTTCATAGGCATAGGCTGAACACGTAGGGATAAACCGGCAACAGGGAGCAAAATAAGGCGAAACAGCCCCCTGATACAAGCGAATCAACTGCAAAACCAGCTTCCGGGCCGCTTTCGTCAGCACCATGCTTTATCTTCCCTATACCATAAACCGGCTTTAGAAAACAACTGTTTCACTTGTTCAGACCGGGCCATAAGGGTATCTTTACCGGGATACACCAATAACACCACATCATACCCTGTTTTGAGGGCATAGCTTATATGACGGTATGCTTCCCGGCCAAGCCGCCGGGCACGATTCCGCTCAACCGCAGTCCCGAATTTACGAGAAAAAGTAAACGCAATGCGGTTATGAGCTAAATCATTGTGTAAAACAAACAACTTGGCGCCGGAACAGGTAACACCCTTACCCTTGCTAAATACGTTCCGAATCTCACGCCTCTTCTTTAAGCGTTCTAGCCGCTGAAACCGAAACAATACATTTCCTTCTCTGTTGAAAAACTCTTTCTCAAAGAGGGGTTCCTTGTGAAAAGACGTGGTCTGCACGGTGGTCTTAATAGGGCTTTTTCTCGTCAGAAATACTTAATTTAATCCGGCCCTTTGCCCGTCGGCGCTTTAAGATAAGTCTGCCGCCTCGGGTTTTCATTCTGGCCCGGAAACCGAATTTCCGGTTGCGCTTGACTTTACTGGGTTGATATGTCCGTTTCATTGAAACAGCTCCTTACTTCGTTATTATTAAAAATTAATCATAGAGGAACGGATGCATTAGGTCAATATGACCGTAGCGTACTTCAGGATAAACCCATAGAATTTGCTAATTCTTTGTTATATTAAGAAATAAGCAGGCTGAACTTACTTTTTACCCAGTCTGCCCTCAAACCCCACGTATGCGTTCCCTTGACATCCTTAGGCTTTCCCGGTATTTTCTCATGTAATTTTACTTACAGGCGGTGTTTTTATGGTTAACGGTGCTGCGGTTACCAATAAACGGAAGGCTATAGCCGGAACAACTTTGACAGCTCTTTTTGCCGCGCTGATCGCGGCGGGGACGTTTATTGCTATTCCCGTTCCCTTTTCCCCAGTTCCGGTGGTGTTGCAGAATTTTTTTGCGTTGATTGCCGGGCTTATCCTGGGGCCGTTCCGGGGCGCTCTGGCTGTAGGGCTTTACCTGCTTGCCGGGGCTATCGGCGCGCCGGTTTTTGCAGGGGCTATTGGGGGCTTTGTGCACTTCCTTGGCCCTACGGGAGGGTTTTTGCTGGGCTACCCGCTTGCGGCAATAACCGCGGGGCTTATCGCGGGTCGTCCCCGCGCTGGGGCGCGGTCTCCGTTGTGGCGTATCATCCTGGGGGCTGCTGCGGGGCTGCTGGTGGTGTATGTTCCAGGGCTTATCCGGCTCAAATTTGTTTTAGGCGGGACATGGGTACAGGCGTTTGCCGTGGGCTTCGTGCCCTTTATTATCGGGGATGCGGTCAAAGGGGTGGCCGCAGTTCTTATCTGTCCCCGGCTGCGTAGACTTGCTGCGGATCAGCTTGCGGGAGATTAGCGGACTATGGGTGATGTTCCGCTCTTTTCCGTCCAGGGGGTTTCAAAAAATTTCCCGGGCGGTTCTGTCCGGGCCAACGTAAACCGGGTTTTGCAGGGTATCGACCTGGATATTTGGGATGGGGAATGTCTTCTAGTCGCCGGGTCCAATGGTTCGGGAAAAACTATTCTCATGAAGATTATCGCCGGCTTGATGGATCCTTCGGCGGGGGAGGTTTTGTTCCGGGGACAGCCGCTCTCAAGGGGCATGGATGGCCTACGGTCTTCCCTGGGGCTGGTCTTTCAGGATGCCGACACCCAAATTCTGGGGGAAACGGTTGCGGAGGACGCGGCTTTTGGGCCTCGCAACCTGGGTTTAAGCCGGGAGCGGACCGCGGAACGGGTGGACGCGGCGTTGAAGGCGTTGGCGATTGAGGACAAGCGGGATTTCCCTCCCCGGCGGCTTTCCGGAGGGGAAAAGCGGCGGCTTGCCGTTGCGGGGGTCATCGCTATGGGTTGCAGCGCGGTCATTATGGACGAGCCTTTTGCCAATCTTGACTGGCCGGGGGTTGTCCATGTTTTGGAGGTCATCAGGGATCTTAAGGCCGGCGGTAAAACGGTCATCATCCTGACCCACGAACTGGAAAAGGTTCTGGCCTTCGCGGATCGCCTGG
>JAISGE010000211.1 GCA_031263265.1 Treponema sp. | reverse complement strand
ACGAGTGAGGGTGCAAAGTACAGTGTGATAGAAGCGCTGAAGGCTGGGGCTACGGATTATATTGTTAAACCCTTAAACGAAAAATATTTACGAGACAAAATATTTAAAATCATTTCTTAAACGAGTATTTATGAGAAAGATCATGAGAATAATTGAGCCACTTTGTTGAGGGGGGGTGATGCGGTTTAATTTCGACGAGCCGGTGGATAGGCGTGGTTTTGGCAGCGTAAAATGGGATACCACCGGGGAAGAGGTACTCCCCATGTTTGTGGCGGATATGGACTTTCGTTCCTCTCCCCAGATTATTGAAGCACTGAAGGCTCAGATTCAGCATGGTATCTTCGGCTATGGTCAGGACCTGGAATTTCCCGAAATTATCAAAAAATGGTTCCAGGATACATACCAGGTATCAATCAAAGAAGAATGGATCGTGCTGCTTCCCGCGATTGTGCCGGTTCTGGCTGCAGTAAGCCAGCTCCGGGAGGGACGGGTTATGATCCCTAGCCCTAACTACCATGTGCTGCTTGCCGCTCCTGGTAAAGCAGGAAAAGAGACCATACGCTCCCCGCTCAAAAACACCAACGAATACTACGAGATGGACTTTGATGACATGAGGCGGTGTATCGAACCAGATGTCCGGCTTTTCTATCTCTGCAACCCCCATAATCCGGTAGGCCGGGTATACACGTATGAAGAGCTTAAGGAATTGAGCTGTTTTGCGGAAGAGAAAAACCTGATCGTTATATCTGACGAGGCACATTGCGGTCTTGTTTTTGATGGCCGGCATCACATTCCCTTTTTTTCTGTAGATGAATATGCTGCGGAGCACAGCATAAGCATCATGGGACCAGGAAAAACCTATAACTTGGCCGGACTCCCCTTTGCTTTCGCCATCATCCCCAATAGTACCTTACGGCAGGAATTCAACAACACCTGCTACAGCCTGCCCGACCCAGGAATCCTCAATGTGGCCGCGGCCAAAGCTGCCTACGGCTCATCTGAGCCTTGGCGGCTCCAACTGGTGGATTATCTTCAGGGAAACCGGGATTACTTTGAAACAGCGCTACGAGAACATTTCCCTGCAGTCAAGCTGACTCATGTGGAGGGGACCTATCTCCAGTGGGTCGATTTCCGTCCTCTGGGCATCGAAGATCCTTACCAGTGGCTCCTTGATGAGGTCAAGATACTGCCGAATAAGGGTAAACCGTTCGGACTTGAGGGGTATGTACGATTCAACTTAGGTACCACCCGTGCACGACTCGAAGAAGCCATAGGGCGGATAACAGACGGATTAAAAAAGCGGCAGGGATCTCCAGTGTAGACTACATCACGTGTCTTTGTTTGTGTAATTGCATAATCTTTGTAAATTATCTAAAATAACGTGATGGAGACTAGACACGCTGCTTTACGGCTTGGACTTGATATCGGTTCCACTACGGTAAAAGCCATTTTGATGGAACCAGATCATAAAAAAGTTCTTTTTTCTCGATATAAACGACATAATGCCTGCCAGGTGGAAACCGTACAGACCCTATTGGCCGATATTGGCGCCCAGTTTCCCTATACACCCGTGAGAGCCGCGGTCTGCGGATCCGGTGGAAAACCTATTGCCGAGGTCCTCAACGCGCCCTTTGTGCAAGAAGTGGTAGCTAATGCGGTGGCGGTGCGGACCTTTTATCCTGAAGCCCGGGTTGCCATAGAACTGGGTGGGCAGGACGCGAAAATCGTTTTTTTTTACTATGACCAACAGTCCCAGGGCCTGGTGGCTTCAGATATGCGGATGAATGGAAGTTGCGCCGGGGGAACCGGGGCTTTTATTGATGAAGTCGCCGCCCTCTTACGGATTCCGGTGGAAGATTTTGAAACTCTGGCTGCCCAGGGAACCGCAGTATACGAGATCTCCGGCCGTTGCGGGGTGTTTGCCAAAACCGATATTCAGCCTTTGCTTAACCAGGGTGGGCTTCATGCAGATATAGCCCTTTCAACTTTTCACGCCATTGCCAAACAGACCATTGGCGGCCTTGCCCAGGGACTGGAACTCACCCCGCCTATCATCTTTGAAGGGGGTCCTCTCACCTTTAACCCCACCTTGATCCAGGTGTTTGCCCAGCGTTTGGGTTTATGCAAAACAGACTGCATCTGTCCTCCCAATCCCGAAACCCTGATTGCCTATGGCGCGGCTTTATCTATAGACGCGCTGTTCCCTGATCAGCATCAGGACTTAGACCTCAAGCAAGGACTGGCAGCCCTTGCTCGTTTCCGCACACGGCTTGAGCATGAGCACTATGAAGCCAAGCAGGTCTTTTTTGCCGATCCCGCGGAACGAGCGGATTTTGAACGTCGGCATAGCCTGCCCTCAATGCTCCCCTATACCGGTACCCCTGGGAAGCCCACCCAGGTGTATGTGGGTATTGATGCCGGGTCTACCACCAGTAAACTGGTGCTCTTGGATCAACAGGAGCAGGTAGTCGATCGGTTTTATGCCCATAACCAGGGGGATCCGCTGCGGGTCATTCAAAAGGCCCTGTTGCAGTTAAAGCAGAAATACGATGATGCAGGTATACCCCTGGAAGTCCTGGCAGTGGGAACCACGGGATATGGGGAATTGCTCTTTGATAAAGCCTTTGGCGCGGATTACCATACCATAGAAACCGTTGCCCATGCCGCAGCCGCTCAAAAATATGCGCCTCAGGTGAGTTTTGTTCTGGATATTGGCGGGCAGGACATGAAAGCAATCAGCATTTCCCAGGGGGTTGTAACCAATATCACCGTAAACGAAGCCTGCTCTTCCGGGTGCGGTTCATTTCTGGAGAATTTTGCCCTGAATCTGAATATTCCCCTGGAGCGTATCTCCGAGGCAGCGTTTAATGCCCCGCATCCTGCGGAACTGGGAAGCCGCTGCACGGTGTTTATGAACAGCGCGGTCATCACGGAGCAGAAAAACGGCAAGCAGCCGGAAGACATCATGGCCGGCCTGTGCCGCTCCATCATTGAAAATGTGTTTACCAAGGTGATACGGATTTCCCCTGTTGCCACGCTGGGAGACCAGATTGTGGTTCAGGGAGGGACCTTCAAAAACGATGCGGTCCTGCGGGCTTTGGAGCAATACCTGGGGAAACCAGTGGTCCGCGCTCCCTATCCAGGGGAGATGGGCGCCATTGGTATTGCCCTGTTGACCAAACGGGAAATCACCGAAAACGGATTCACCTCCCCCCACGGCCCGCGGAACAAAACCAGGTTTATCGGCTTTGACGCACTGGAACGGTTTGATTACACCCAAGAATCCAATGTAACCTGCCCCTTTTGCGGAAATAATTGCAGCCGTATTCTGGTACAGTTTTCCAATGGTACGGCCTGGGTTACGGGAAATCGCTGTGAACGGGGCGAAATTCTGGGGGATCCCAAGGATCCTGCCTTGCGGGAGCAGGTGAAGCGGGTAAGTGCCCACATGGAGGCGGTTCCTGATATGGTACACTTGAGGGAAACCCTGCTCTTTAAAGATTATCCGGTTACGGCCCTGGCTGCTGAACAGGATTGTACCATTGGATTACCCCGGGCCTTGGACTTTTGGCGTACCATGCCCTTTTTTACCACCTTTTTTCATGCCCTGGGATTCAAAACCAAAATATCCCGTCCCAGTTCCCGTAAGCTCTTTGAAACAGGGCTGCCTTTCGTGGCTTCTGACACGGTGTGTTTTCCGGCAAAACTGGTCCACGGACACCTGCACGATCTCGCGGAAGCTGGGGTAGACCGAGTGTTCCTACCCCTCTTTTGCCGGCTCCCTTCGGAGAACCTGGAACCCCAGAGTACCTATACCTGTCCGGTTCTGAAGGGCTATCCCCTGGTGGTAAAATACTCCGAAGATCCTATGCGGCGTTGGAGGCTTCCCTTGGATACGCCGGTGTTTCACTGGTTCAAGAAGCGGGATCGGAACCTGCAACTATGCCGGTATATGCAGGAAACTTTCGCCATTCCCCCGGCCCTGTGCCGCCAGGCTATTGCCCAGGGAGATGCGGCCCTGGCCGCGTTCAACGCTGCCTTGACCCGTGAAGGTGAGCGGATCATCGCTCAGGTAGAACAAGCCGGACAATTCGCGGTGGTGTTGGCCGGGAGGCATTACCAGTTTGATACCTTGGTGAACCATCAGCTCTCCCGCTATTTTACCGGCATGGGTATTCCGGTTATCACCGTGGACGCCCTACCGGGAGTACAGACCGTGGATCTGCGCAAAACCCGGCTGGACATCACCAACAACAACCATGCCCGGCTTCTGGCCGGGGCGATTATTACCGCGGAGCATCCGGCCCTGGAATATGTGGAGATTTTCAGCTTTGGTTGTGGTCATGATGCCCTGTATACTGATGAAGTAAGCCGGATAATGCAGACCATCTCGGGGAAATCTCCGTTGATCTTAAAACTCGATGAAAGCGATATAACCGGTCCTTTGCGCATCCGGGTGCGTTCCTTTATTGAAACCGTACAGCTTAGGCGGAAAAAGCAGCAGCAGGGTCTGGTTACCCTGAAGGCATTACCGGAGCCTTACTCGGTAAAATTTACCAAAAAGGATATGCCCTATAAAACCGTGCTTGTTCCCAATGTAAGCCCTGGGTTTTGCAAGATCCTCACCGCCGCGCTCAAGCAGGAAGGACTCAAAGCCGAGTCCCTGCCCCTGGGGGGTAAAGCGGCCATGCGGTACGGTAAACGGTACGTGCATAACGACTCCTGTTTTCCTGCGCAGATGATCATAGGGGAGGCGATAGCCGCGCTGAAAAGCGGGCACTACGATCCCGCACAGGTAGTGGTGGGTACCGGGAAGACGCTCTGCGATTGCCGATTGGTCAATTATATGGCCCTGACCAGAAGCGCGTTGGATGAAGCAGGATACCCCGAAGTGCCGATTCTTTCCACGGATTTTATTGACGCCAAGAACATGCATCCGGGTTTCCGGTTCAGCAAGCTCACCTATGCCCGGAGCGCGTGGTGTTTGATGATGGTAGATGTGCTTGAGGATTTACGCCGGAAGATTCGCCCTTATGAAAAGGTCCCTGGGGAAACCGACCGGGTGGTGGTGGAGGGCATCGACGCAATCTGCACGGCCTTGCAGCGCAAGGGCATGTTTGGCGCGCTGAGAGCCTACAAAAAAACCATGTTCCGGCTTTGCACGGTCCGGTACGACCGGAGTATTCGCAAACGCCGGGTCTTTATTACCGGCGAATACCTTTTGACCTTTCATCCGGGGTCCAATTATCATATTGAAACCTATTTGGAGCAGCACCAAATGGAAGTGGTTTTACCGCGGATGTACGATATTTACCGCAACCTGATGCTCTTTCATACGATTTCTGAGGTGAAAGACTTTAAGGTACGCCACAGTCTGGGGGAGATCCTCTATGCCTTTGGAGGGGACGCGTATTCGGATATTGCCCTGGACATTATCGAAAGGATTGCCTGCGTCCACCCCTTATTTGAGCCGGCTATGAGGCTTCCCCAGATGGCGGCCTTGAGCGACCCTATTATTCATAGGTCCATTCAGTCTGGAGAGGGCTTTATTATGGCTGCGGACCTGCTGCACCACGCAGGGCAAGGGATCCGTTCTTTTGTGGTTTTGCAGCCCTTTGGCTGTCTCCCCAATCATGTGTGTGGACGGGGACTCATCAAGCGCATTAAGGCGGAGTACCCGGAAATCCAGGTCCTGCCCTTAGATTACGACCCGGACATGAGTTTTGCCAACATTGAAAACCGGCTGCAAATGCTCATCATGAACGCCCGCACCTACACTCCGGAGCTTGCGGTCCATGCTTGATTTTATGCATATCACCCTGGAACAGGCTATTTTTTCCTTCTTTTTTTTCTCCTTGAACGGCTGGGCCGGAGAAACGATTATGGAATCCATCGTGCGCAAGCGTTTTGTGAGTAAGGGCGTGTTTACCGGTCCTTGGGTTCCGGTGCATGGACTGGGGGCCTTTGTGGTGTATGGGGCGCTCTCGCCCTTCAAAACCTATCCCTTGGTGGTATTTGTGGCAGGAGTGGCACTTTGTACCATCGTGGAATACCTGGCCGCGCTCTTTTTGGAAAACGTATTGCACATTCGGGGGTGGGATTATGACACCTACCCCTTTACCCAGCACTACAACTATAAACGGCGGGTGGCCCTCACCACCTCCATTTTTTTCGGCATCGTGGCTATGGGCTTGTTGTATTTTTATTGGGAGGTTCCGCTGCAGATTATCAGGTTTATTGGACAGGCTTTGCTGATTAAACTGGATGCCTTTCTGGTAAGCTGCTTTGTGGTAGATGTGGTATATACTTCATTCAAGTGCATCAGGAATTACCGCTCCGGGATTCCCAATAAAACCGTGGGTTTGGAATGAAAGACCCGGTGTTGTTTGATCGCTTTGCCCAGGATATTCTTGAAAGTGCGGTGTTTGCCCAATGCCGGTGTTTTATGCAGCATGGCAGGATATCCGTGTATGCCCATAGTCTTTCGGTGGCTCAGATGAGTTTCAGGCTAGCTGAGGGTATACCGGGTTTAGACCTGAGAAGCCTGGTCCGGGCGGCATTATTGCACGACTTTTTCCTGTATGACTGGCATGTGCCTGAGAAGATGTGGTCTTTGCACGGTTGGACCCATCCGGTAACCGCCGCGGAGAACGCCCGGACCTATTTTCAGGTGTCGGACAAAGAATACTCCCTGATCCGTACCCACATGTGGCCCTACACCTTACTGCACCCTCCAGTATACCGGGAAGGGTGGATCATCTGCGCAGCGGACAAGGCCTGTTCTGCCATAGAAACCCTGTTTAGACGCTAAGCCCCGAGAAATAAAGAATCATCCCCCCTTTGATTGGCGACGCTTGCTCTTATCTCCACTCCCAATTCAGTTACCACTATCGGAGCTTATGCGTTTGAGGGAAACCACTTAACCAGCGTAAGCATCTCCATCACCGCTCATTCTATGGTCTGCTGATTGTGCCATAAAGGGCGGATGATTACACTGATTAAGCAGTGGACCAATGATTTAATTATGGAGGAGTAAACCATGACGAAAAAAACAGTATGTGGACTAACCATTGGGGTGATGGTTATCCTAGTCGGGACCGCCCTGTTCGGCCAAAACACGGCGGATTTCAACTACGAGGCCAACAACGGCGCGGTAACCATTACCGGCTACACAGGAAGCGCAAAGAACGTAACGATCCCCAACCAGATAGACAACCTGCCGGTTACCGCTATCGGAGAGTTGGCGTTTAGGGGAAACCAATTAACCGGCGTAAGCATCCCCAATTCGGTTACCGCTATCGGAAATTTGGCGTTTTCGGGAAACGACTTAACCGGCGTAACCATCCCTAATTTAGTTACCGCTATCGGAGATCGGGCGTTTGAGGGAAACGACTTAACCAGTGTAAGCATCCCCAATTCAGTTACCGCTATCGGAAACTCGGCGTTTGGGTATAACCAATTAACCAGCGTAACTATCCCTGCCAATGTGGATGTGTCGGTATCGTCATTTAACAGCCTCTTATACGCGCTCTATACCACAAACGGCAGAAAAGCCGCAGTGTACGCCTTTTCACGAAGCAAGGACGGTGATTTTGATAGTATGGTATGCAACCATACCGTTGAAATTACGGCTTATCGCGGAAAAGCTGCAGAACTTGCCATCCCCGAAAAAATAAACGGTCTGCCGGTTGTCGCTATCGGAAGGCTGGCGTTTGCGAGAAAACAGTTAACTCATCTTACCATCCCCAATGGCGTTACCGCTATCGGAGATTGGGCGTTTACGGGAAACAACTTAACCAGCGTAACCATTCCCGATTCAGTTACCGCTATCGGATACCTGGCGTTTGCGAGAAACAAATTAACTCATCTTACCATCCCCAAT